>JACQUA010000342.1 GCA_016210565.1 Chloroflexota bacterium | reverse complement strand
GGGTTGAGCGCACGGGGGCGGCGGTGGTGCAGGGTGGCTGCGCGAACCCACCATTGGGGCGGGGGCGGCAATCCCGGTCAATTTGAGGGTCAGCCACGCCAGCCCGCCACCTCACATTACCGAACAGCCGGTTGACAAATGATGGCCAATGTCCTACAATTGTCAACTAGAACGAAAAAGGGTAGAAATGTTAGCATGATCGGACAGCGTCTCCGGCGATTGCGATTGTCCCGCCGCCTTTCTCTCGAATCTCTGGCTGCCACAATGGGAGGCATCGTGACCAAACAAGCTTTGTCAAAGTATGAGTTGGACAGAGCAAGTCCATCGCCCTATATCCTCAGCAAACTGGCCATGGCCCTGGGGACAAACGCCTCTTATTTCTTTGCGGAGCCGGGGATCAGAGCAGAGTTTGTTGCCTACCGGAAAAAGCGGCGTTTGCTCGACAAGGACAAGAAAGCATTGAAGGCTTTGATAGAGCAGGCCCTGGAGGACCGTGTTCGCATTCTCGAATTAGTGGGACAGGGCGACGGCGCCCGCATACCGGTAAGGCATTTCAAGGTCAAGGAGATAGGGGACGCTGAAAAAGCAGCGGAGGAACTGCGAGACAAATGGCAGCTTGGGCTCGGTCCAATTCAGAACGCCGTGTCGACGCTCGAAGACAACTTGCTGTCCGTGCTGGGCATCGAAGCCAATGAGGACTTCGATGGCATTTCCGCGATTGTTTACGACAAAGAAGATAACGTGAAAACGGTTGCGCTGGTGACCCGCTGTGGGATCGCCGGAGAACGCCAGAGACTGAACCTTACTCACGAGCTTGGCCACCTGGTGTTAGACATCGGTGAAGATGTCGACGAGGAGAAAGCAGCCTTTCGTTTTGGCGCCGCCTTCCTGGCCCCTGCCCCGAAAATATTCCAGGAGGTGGGACGGAAAAGGGCGCTGGTGCAGTTGCCGGAGCTGCTGCTCTTGAAAAGACAGTTTGGCCTGAGCATCCAGGCCCTGGTCCACCGGCTGCATGACCTGAAAATAATCACGGATTCTTATTACCAGGAATGGTTTATGAAAATCAACAGGTATGGGTGGAGGAAACAAGAGCCGGAGGAATGGCCTTTCGAGCAATCTCCCTGGCTCAAGCGTAATATATTGCGATTGATCGCTGAAGGCCTCATGACCCAGGCTGACGCGGAGAGAATTCTGGGCGAGAAGGTGGAATTGGAGAGACCGACTTCCGTAACGGAACGCCGTGCTTTCCTCAAACTTCCGGTCGAAAAACGCCGGGAGATTCTAAGCCAACAAGCGTCGAATGTCGCGCGATTCTATGCGGAGGACAGGGAATGGCCAGAGCTGGAAGGTGGCGACCTGGTTGAGTAGCGGCGCGCAGTTTTCCCACGAAGAACTCTATAGTGGGCGCCCCGACTTTGGCCATTGTTAGTCTGAACGTTGACGAACAGCCAAACCATCGGATTGGTGACCTCCAGGTGCCGAACTGCCGTGAACGGAACCTAGGAACGGGATGCCTTCCGCTTTGTTCATGGTGGTGATAGAATATGCCCAATCAAAACGACTCGTTTTGCATAGACCACAAGTTGGGCGGACATTGGATTCGATCAACCCGCACCATGCCGAGCGGACTATGAACTCATGAACTCCGGCATTATTGACATCGGCCAATTGGAGTCCTATCTCTGGGAGGCTGCCAATATCCTTGGTGGTCCCGTGGACGCAGCCGACTTCAAGACGTATGTCTTCCCACTGCTTTTCTTCAAACGCATTTCTGACATCCACGACGGGGAATTTCAAGCTGCTATGACTGAGTGCGGGGGAGACGAAGAATATGCTCGATTTCCCCAGAATTACCGGTTTCAAATTCCTGAAGGATGCCACTGGGGAGACGTTCGTGCGGCAGCGACCAACGTGGGGCAGGCTTTGCAGAACGCCATGCGAGGAGTTGCGAATTTCGCTGAAATCGGCCGCTTGTTCGGGCTGAAAACGGCCGGCTGTTCGGGGAAATCGGCCACCCCGTTAGTGGCGCCGGACTAAGATAGATTTTAGCTCAGTTTTCAGTCGCTTTCAATCACCTCCTTCCTTTCAGCTTTCGTACCCGGTCTCCTGGTGCGCATGGAATCGCCTCTCATCTCGATTTTGTAGGCGTTGTGTAGCAGTCGGTCACAGATGGCATCTGCCAGTGTAGGGTCGCCGATGTTTGGGTGCCAGTCTTTGATGGGGCACTGGCTGGCAATGATGGTTGCTCCTGCCTGGTAGCGGTCCTCGATTACCTCCAGCAAGTCTCTGCGCTCGCTGTCTGAGAGCTGGGTAAGCAGGAAGTCGTCGATGATTAGGAGCTGGACGCGGCTCAGTCTGGCCAGGGCTTTGAGGTGGGAGCCGTCCCCGCGTGACTGCTGCAGGGTTTCAAACAGTCGCGGCGCCCGCATATAGAGCACGGTATAGCCGGCCCGGGCGGCGGCGTTGCCCAGGGCACAGGCGATAAATGACTTGCCGACGCCGGTAGGTCCACTGATTAACACGTTGTGGTGGGCGGTTACCCACTAGTCCTTAATTGTAATAATTAGCGTTATGATGTATACTTCGGTCATGTCGGGAAAAGCTAAGGTAATCGATCTGACAGAAGAAGAACGGCAACGGT
>JACQUA010000341.1 GCA_016210565.1 Chloroflexota bacterium | reverse complement strand
TCACCCTGAGCGAAGTCGAAGGGTCTTTCGTCCCGCGCCCCGCCCCGAAAGATTCTTCGACTACGCTCGCTGCGCTCGCTTCGCTCAGAATGACATTTTCATCCTTCATGGTGCGCCATCGGCGCATGGGGGATTGTTTGGTCATTCGTCATTCGAATTTCGTCATTAGCCTTGTCCGTCCCTTTTTACCGTCAAAGCGTTGACGATATCTATCGGCAGGGGGATGATGGTGCTGTTCTTTTCACCCGACATTTCCACCAGGGTCTGCAAATACCGCAATTGAAGCGCCCCGGGCTGCTTGTGCAGTCTTCCCGCCGCCGTAGCCAGGGTCTCGGCGGCCTCGTTCTCACCCTGGGCGTGGATGATCTTGGCGCGCTTTTCGCGCTCGGCCTCGGCCTGGCGGGCCATCGCCCGCTGCATCGACTCGGGCAGCAGCACATCCTTAACCTCTACCAGGGTGGCCCGAACCCCCCAGGGCAACTCCGTTTGCTCGTCGATAATATCGCGCAATCTCTTGTTAATCTCGTCCCGGTGCGAGAGCAACTCGTCCAGCTCCGATTGCCCAAGCACGCTCCGCAGGGTAGTCAGCGCCAGTTGGACGATGGCTTCCTTGTAGTTCTCCACATTGATGACCGCTTTGACCGGGTCCACGACCATGAAGTACACCACGGCGTCGACTTTGACCGTCACGTTATCCCTGGTAATTACCTCCTGGGGCTCGAGGACCGTGGTAACCACCCGCAGGCTCACCTTGATCATGCGGTCCACAAAGGGGATGATCAAATTCAATCCCGCCGGTCTCAAGCCGGCCAACTGCCCGAAACGGAACAGGACGCCCCGCTCGTACTGCCACACCACCCTGACGGAGGCCGCCAGCATGGTCATGGCGATCAGGCCGATGAGGAAAATCGTCCACGCGCTCATGGTTGCCAGTTCTCCTTTTCTTGACTAAGACTCCCCCTTTTCAAAGGGGGATTGCAGCCTGTTCCTCTCCCCCTTTCTCAAAGGGGGATGCAGCCTATTCCTCTCCCCCTTTCCCAAAGGGGGATTAAGGGGGATTTCACGGACTCTGTTTACCGGGGCGTGACGGGGCCTTCTGGTGATCATGTTGGCCGACCGAGGCTATTGTTACCGTGCTTGTAAGTCGTTTGTCAGGAGTTATTCTGACATTATCCTTACAAAAATGATAACATCCCACCCCGCCTCATGGTATACATGAACATGGGTAAGTGTGGTACTGTAAGAGTGGTATTGCTGCCAGTGACTAGTAGTAATTAGCTATCGTAGCTACCAGGCACAGTGTAGTCATCGGTCGAGCGGCATAAGTAGCCAGGGGAGTGCTGGTAGTGTAGTCGCAGTAGTAAGCGTAGGGTGGGTGAAGCGAGTCGGCACTCCATATTCCGGTCGGCCAGACATTCAGGGACGAGACGTACTGGCCGCCACGCCTCCGGGCAACGCGAGCGGAACCCACCACTTCCGGGAGGGGACTTCGCCGACCCCGCGCAAACGGATGACGGCAGGTTTAGTTCCGTTCACGTGGACCAAGCAGTCAGGTACCCGGCAATCCCCTGGGGGAAGGTAAGTTGCATGGCAACGAATCGTGGAAGGGCCGGCGCAATTCGCGCCAGCACGGCCCCGTCTGGCAGTTCGGTCCGTTTCTCGCCCTCAAAACGCAGAGCGTGCACCGGTCTGGTTTCACGACACACTCCCCGTCTTGGGCCAGGCCGGCCAAACAGCGGAACATCGCGGGCAAAGGTCTTTGGACCCTATGAAAATATCTGGTCAACTTCGTAGCCGGTCCGCCCCGGACAATCGAAGAGGCCATCCTTATCTTTGTGCGGACGCAGATGGGCATCATAAGTTGACCGCTTGAATTGTCTACCACAGACGCCGCATTCGATGACATGAACCACCCCGCTCCGGTGACGTCCTAGGCGATTCACGGGGGTGGCAGCCCCTTGCGCAGGAGGAGCAAGCAGAGGACTGGCAGAGTTAAGCTCGACGGCATAGCTCGGCTTGAAGGGCTGGTTCGTCACCTCGACGCTTTCGATGCGGTCAACCCTGTAGGCTCGCACCTCGCCTGTTTCTCTCTTCACGCCATATAGCAAGAGGAAGCCCTGTTTCGTGCGCCGCAAACTGTAAGGCTCGATCAGTCTCTTTGTTCCCCCGTATCCCAACTCGACGCAGAGATAATTGGCAGCGGCAAACCGGACAGGCTCAAATGGCACGCCCTGCCTCCACACCCAGACGGTGGGCGGCGGTTCCACCCCATCTCTTCACCAGCGGCCCCAGGAACAGGCTGAAGCGCCTCCGGGGCCAGATCGCCATTGAGCCATGCAAATAGAGGGGGGAGTTCTCTCCAGAAATCCTGAAACGGGGGCAATTTCGGCAGTTGATGTCCGAGCATGTTGGCCCATTCCGCCTCGAGTTCGTCGCGATACGGCGAATGTTCCAGAAGCTGGAGGGCAAAAACCTCGACTCCCTTGGATGCGCACTTCTGAGCATATACCGACTATCAGTTCACCGTGGGGTCGAAACTCCTGCCTGCGGAACAGGTTGATGATGTCGTAGAGTCTCTGGGCCGGGAACGCTCGCCGATCGCCCTGAGTTTTTCGGCAAACAGTTCCTCAAAACTGTAACAACGGACAGTTGCGGGAGGCGGAAGGGCATCGGGGTAAGGGTGGGACACGGGACTGAGGACCGTAGGGCGGACGACCCGCTCAGCGCTGGTAAGGTCCAACTTGACGCGGGCGGCGCTCGGGGCATTTCTGGGTCCGCGGTAATACAACCTACCCTCAGTGGACCTGTCATCGGGCCGCTGGTGGAAAACCGGCGGCTGGACGCGGCAGTCGATACCACTTCGGTCGTAAATCCGTCCGAATATCTGCGCAAACACACCCAGGAGTTCGTCTGGCTGGATTGGTCCTCCCGGTAAGACCGTGAAGTCCAGGTCTTCGGAAAAGCGGTAGGTCTCCAGGTAACATTTCTTAAGACAGGTGCCGCCTTTGAACGCCCAGGAGCCAGAAAGCTTGGGGTCCGACCCTATGCCCCACAGGAGCCAGTCAATCACGTAGTCCTTCTCGATCACGTCTTCCCTGAGACCCCATTCCCTGATGCGCTCGTTCAGGTCCGCCCGGGTTATCGTCGCATGACTCCTTCCGAATCAACGGTGACATTGATGCGAAGGTTCCATCTTCGCGCGAAGCGGCCTTTCCTTGGCGCTCCGGGGTCCAGCAACGAGATGCCTGAACTCACTGCCTTGCGGCAGGCCAGGACAAGCCCCGGTTCGTCGCTTTTCACCGCCTCCAGGAGATATCCGAGGCGCTTGAAGACGGTCCGGTTCCCCAGCCTCCTGGCGTATTCCAACAGTAGCGTATCGTTGCGGCTTTCATGGGACAGGTAGGACTTGAGGATTTCGGCGACATGGCGAATGCCGCCTCCAATCTTCGGATCGTCAAGAATATCGACCACGGTTCTCGTGGGGTCTGATACATACACGCGTGTGCGCCCGCGCCACACGGCCTCGGTCCCAAAGATCTTTTCCTGGCTGACCGCCTTGAGGTGAAAGGGAGCGCCCTGGATTTCCATTCGTCGCCGCCGGATCGGCCGGGCGGTGATGACGACAGTCTTTTGAAAGACCTGCTCGGTGAGTCCCCAGTGCTCGCAGGCCGACCACCCGCCGATGTAGCACGGAGAAAACAGCTTCGCCGCCACAATCCACGAGTCCTCCCGCCAGCGTGCTGGCTCGGCAATGTCCAGTGCAACGGTAGCATACAATCCCCGGCGAATGCGTGCCAGCCATCCGGCGCTGGCCAGATAAGCCAGGAACCTCCGGGCGCGACCGGCATCCAATACCAGCAGGTTGGCTGCTTCACGGGCCGTGAAGGGACCGCTCGCGCCCCGGTGGAGCGTGGTCAGGGCTTTCCTGTTCCTTTCTGATATACCGCGAGCAGAAACGGCTGTTATATTCAAAGGGTCATTCATTCCACGTTATGGAACATTATGTACTTATTATATAACAGTTTGCAGGACAACGCCTCAGACCGGCATCACATAGGCATGCAAGTTCAGCATGGGTTTCTCGAGGGGACACAGATTCGCTTTTTCCGCAATGGGTATCGTAGATTAATGGGGGTGATTCGACAACGTTCGCGCCTGGCCAAAATCTTGCCTTCCCAGGGGGGACGCTTGGGCCACCCCAAAAACGGATGTTGCACCTCGAATCTTCAATCTTTTTGCCTCCCCATTGTCGAGGGTATCGTGCCCCATGCTCTGGCCCGGCTTCCCCGCCTGCTAACGCTAATCATGGAGGGTGTTCTGGCTGCGATGGCTTTCCAATCTTCTCCGTACTTCAGGACGGCGGCGACCATCTCCTGGAAATCCTTCGGCCGGGATTCTTTCCACCGCAACAAAACAACCGTCAAGCCGTTCAGTCCGTACCCAAGCAAATAGGCTTGTGACGGAATTCCCGTATCCCTCGTCACGAGAATCCCTCCGAGGGCCAATATCCCGGCCATGAGTTCCCGGTCGGGGCGGGCAGGCAGATTGAGTTCCCTGTAGCGCCGAATGTCGTAGTTGACGGCTTGAAGAGCGGCTACCACCGGGTCAGGAACGTCGCCATCGGCTACCAGAATCATCCGGCCTTGAGGAACTCCTCGTAGGCTTCGGCGTTGGCTGCTTGCTCCGGGGTCAGATCCGGAAACACCTTGACCGGGTCCTGCCCGGACTCTCTTGCAGAAATCACGGCCCTGGTGGAAATCCTGGTTCCCTTGACCACTGGCGCTCCCGCTAATATCCGTGGGTCCACCTCCACGAGGGGGAACCGCTCAACCGGAACCAGTTCATCTTTCAATTCACGGATCAAGTCCGGGAAGAAGATAGTTGCCATCTTCTGCGGGCCTCTGGAGGCAGCGACCGGATTCCATTCCGGTTTTTCCGGCAAGAAGGCCACAACCACGCCGGAAGAAACATCAACGAGGATCGTCGCCCGCATCCAGGCATCCTTGTCTCCGCCGGACATCATCTCAAGAGTACGCAGGGCAACCCTTATTTGCTTTGTTTTTGCCCCCTGCTCTTTCAGACGCACAATGAGACGCATAAGCAGCAGGTCGTTATAAGTATAGGTGCTTTCTGGCCTTTTGCTGACCCGGACCTTCATTGCCCGTACTAAGTTAGCCTTCGCCCATGCCTGGAAGTTCTGGTATTTGATCCTGGCGACCCGTGCGGCAACCCTCGGGGAGTAAAGCCCCGCGTCAAAGTCAAGGTTGCGTTCTGCTTTCACTGCCGTTGTCATTTTATCTCCTTCCCCCGGAGGCTTGCCACTAATCCTCGACGCATGCGCCGAGATGGTTACAAGACGCCGTCAGTCAACCTTATATCCCCGTGGGCCGATACGATTCAGAACCTACATTATGATGATAGCGTCTGGCCTACTGACGGTCAAGTTCAGAGGCCAGTCCAACCATGTTCATACCTGGCCAGAATCCTGGCGTCACAGGCACGGCGGCCTGTGCTACCGGCGGGCGAACCGCGGTTCGCCCCTACGGTTTGCCTGCCACAGCGGTAAGACGTCCGCCCAATGGATTCCCGCCTTCGCGGGAATGACGGTTTATCTTCTAGTCTTTTGGCGGCGTCATGGGGATTTCCACCCTGAGGCGGGTCCCCTCTCCCGGTTGCGACTTGATAGAAAAGGTGCCGCCCAGGAGCGCCGTCCTCTCCTGGATGCCGAGAATGCCAGAGGAATGCGCCCCGATTCCAGCCTGGTAGAGGGCGTCCACATCGAAGCCCTTGCCATCGTCTTCCACGGTGGCCAGGACCTTGCCATCCCTGGCCGCCAGTTCGATTTCCAGATTGCCGGCCCGGGCATGCTTGACGGCGTTGTGGGTGGCTTCCTGGACTATCCTGAAGAGGGCGGTTTCCACGGCCGGGTCGAGCCGTCCGGTTATGCCGCTGGTCTTGAACTGCACCTTAATCCCCGCCTTCTCCGGATAGTCCTGTATATAGGCCCTGAGGGCGGCCAGTAAGCCCAGATCGTCGAGGGAAGAAGGGCGAAGGTCCAGCGTCAACTTTCGGATGTCGGCCAGGGTACGGCCCAGGAGCGCCTTGGTCTTAGCCAGCCGCTCTTTGAGCTGGGTTTGCTCCGGTGTGGTCAGGTCCTCCAGCGATTCGATGCTCATTATCAGGCCGGTCAGGGTCTGCCCGAACTCGTCGTGCAGCTCCCGCGCGATCCTCTTCCTTTCCTCTTCCTGGGCGCTGATGACGCTGCTGAGGAGTTGCCCCCGCAGCTCTTCTTTGTGCTTGGCCGCTTTGTAACGGGACACCAGCTCGTCCCTGGCCCTGGCCACCTCCCGTCTCATGGAATCGAAGGCGGTACTCAACTGCCCGATCTCATCGTTGCGCTCCAGGGGCAGGGCCGCCGCGAAGTCGCCATCCGCCAGCTTCCTGGCGGCGGAGGTGAGCATCCTGATAGGCTTCACAATTCCCTGTATGGTGGCCCAGACCAGCAGCAGCGTGCAGGCCAGGAGGATAACCCCCAGCACCAGGAACTGCATTTTCAGTTGCTCGGTGGGAGACAGGGCCTCTTCTTCCGCCTGGCGGATGGCCACCCCCCAGGACGCCACCGACAGGGGGGCAAAGGCCAGGACGTCCTGCTGCTTTTCGATTTCGCCCGTCCCTTCGTGACAGCGGTGGCAGGTACCCACGGTCGCTTCACCCTGCCTGATCAGCGTGGCGAAGCGGTCCGGGTGGTCGCTCATCTCGAACACCTTCGGGGGAGAGCCCGGCTTGGTCCTGGCCAGAACGATGCCGTTTCCGTCGACGATTTCGACGTACCCCGTCCTTCCCACCCGGATGGTCTGGCTGAAGGCGCTTATGCTGGACTGTTCGACATCAATGGAGGCGCTCAAGACCCCCAGGGACTTCCCCCCAACATCGAGAACAGGACTGCTGACCAGCACCGCCGGCGCCTTCATTCCCGGACCGGAAACCAGCCCGGAGATGGTAGGCGCTCCCTTGACTAAGGCATCCCTCACCTCGGGATAGTAGAACATGTCGATGCCGATCATGCCCGGCTCGTAGGGGGTTGCGCGAAGGACCTTGCCGTCCGGTCCGATGAGAAAAATGCCGGTTACCCTGACCCGCGACCTCGTCAACGTGTCCCGCAGCGAAGCCGACAGCGCCTCAAACTCCTTCTCGTCGGGAAGCCCCTCCGGGGAAGCTGCGGCATTCTGCACCTGCACGCGAACGTACATCAGCGTCTCATCCAGGTAGTTGGCCACAATGCGGGCGATGGTAAGCCGTTCGTCCAGCGTTCTCTTGACGCTGTCATTCACCGATTGCACGCCCAGCCAGCTAAAGATGCCCAGTCCCATTAACAGGGCAACCAGCGCCAGGCCGCTGATTCTGCCGCGAAGACTGAGTTTGCCGATCATGGAAGAAGATCAATAATCAAAAGTAAGAAAATCAAAATGACAAATCAAAATGCAAAAAGGCCGGCGGCCAACAGCTAACAGCCGTCAGCTTTCAGCCCCCGCCGCCGCCAGCCCCGCTGCTGGCTCACTGCCGCCCGCAGCCGACAGCCCATAGCCGAAAGCTGACTGCTGTTAGCTGTTAGCTGTTAGCTGTTAGCTGTTAGCTGTTAGCTGTTAGCTGTTAGCTGAGCTGTTAGCTGAGCTATTAGCTGTTAGCTGTTAGCTGTTAGCTGTTAGCTGATTCTCACTTCAGAGGGAACTCGGCGGTGACGCAGGCGCCGGCGCCCGGCGCGGACTTTATTTCCAGCCTGCCGCCCAGAAAAGAGGCGCGTTCCCGCATACCCTGGAGCCCTGTCGAATTCCCCAGGGTGGGATTGGCCGCATCGAAACCGGGGCCGTGGTCTTCCACCCTCAGATGGAGGCGGGTCCTGTCAGCCCGGACCTGGACTTTGACCTCGCTCACCCTGGCATGCCGCACCACATTGGTCAGGGATTCCTGGATGATGCGATAGGCGGCGGCGGTAACTTCCCTGGGCAATTCCCTGCCCAACCCGGAGTGCTGAAAATGAATTCGCAGTTTCGTATGAGCGCCATACCGTTCAAAGTACCAGCGGAGGGTAGCCAGCAGTCCCTGTTCGAGCATCGCCGAATGGAGGAGCAGCGAGAGGTGGCGCACCTGCATCATGACTTCATCGGCTACCTCCTGGGCCTCGGCGAGCGCGCCGGCGGCGGTTTCCGGGGGCGCGTGTCTTGCCGCGTCCAGGGCGAGCATCAGCACCGTCATGGACTGCCCGATCTCGTCATGGAGTTCCCGGCCGATAGACCGCCGCTCCTCCTCCTGCACCTGCAGCAACCGCCGGGAAAGATTGCGCAGTTCTTCTTCCGATTTCTTGCGGACGAGGATGCCTGCCAGTGTGTTGGCCACCGCCGTCAGGTTTTCCTCCTCCGCCGGGTCGCGGCGATTGTTCCCCCTGAGATTCACGTGCATGACGCCCAGGGTGGCGCCGCCGAAAACAATAGGCACGCTATAGTGCTTGTGGGCTCTGACGCCCGTGCACTTCAGGTCCTGATGTTCGCCGAGGGCGCCGCTGAACTGGACTTGTTGCGTGAGCGCGGCCTTGCCGCACAGGCACTCCCCGAAGGCCACCCGGGCGCAACCCTCCCGAATCTCCCGTTCCACCCCTATTTGCGCTTTCATGGCCAGCGCGCCGGGGTTCCCTTCCACCAAGAATACGCACGACCTGGACCCGAAGACCTGGCGGGACGTGGAGTGGATGACGTCCAGCGCCCTCTCCAGCGTCTCGCTCACTGTCAGGTTTTCCAGAGAGAGCCGCAGCAGGGAATTGAGCACCTTCTGCACTTCGTAGTTGCGCTGGAGTTTGTCCTCCACGTGAAAGCGGTAGATCGCTTCCCCTATCAACGGGGTCAGGCTTTCAACAAAGCCAATCACTTGCGGGGGGAACACGCCGGGCCTGGTGTCCGTCAGATGGACGGCGCCAAGCACTTTGTCGCCATAGCGAATCGGCACGATGGCTATACTCTTGTATCCCGTGTGCAGGCAGACGCCGCGATACCTGGACTTTTCGCGCTCGTTCAGGGAGGAGAAATAGTCGGGAAGGTCGTTGCAGCAGTAAGAGCCCGCTTCGGTAAGGGTCGGGATATCCTGGGGTTCGGTGCGGCCGCCGATGATCCGGATGCAGGCGCACTGGTCTTCCTTCAGTGAAAGCCAGCACTCCGACTCCAGGAACTTCGGCCCGAAACCGATATGAGAAACGTAGGGTATGTTCTCCCATTCGTCCAGCGCCCGGATTCCGGCGCAGTCACAGCCGCACCAGTCGCGGATGATCCTCGTGGCTTCCTCAACGAACTCGTTTCGTGAAGACGCCCATAGAAACAGGCGCAGTAAGCCATTGCTTACCGCCGAGCGTTGTTCAGGGGTAGCGTGCTCCGCCTTCTTTTCCCGGGCGGCGGTCTGCGGGGTTGCGGGGATGTTGCTGTGCTTCTTCATGCGGAGTCAGTCTAAATTGATAGCCTCTATTTCTACCACAAAGAACCCCGCAACGCAAATCCGCCGGGCTCAGCCGCGGTTTGACATTGGAAGGTTTCTAAGGTTTGTAAGGTTTATAAGGCTAGAGGTCTTCCGGAATCCAGTAACCCTGGAATCCCGAAATTCGCAACCTTCCAACCTTCTAACCTTTTAGCCTTGGAAACCTTGTGAACCTTATGACCGTTAGAACGGCGCGCGCTTCTCTTTGAGAATCGCCAGCAGGTTGTCGATGGGGATGGCGCTGTAGGTGGTGGTCTGGACGCCCACCAGCGACCTCAGGTAGATGGAGAGCTTGGCCATGATCTCGTCGCCGGGGGCCTCGACAAAGTTGACGAAGTCAAAGGGTCCGAGGATGGCGTACTGCACCAGGCTCTTCACTCCCAGGTAGTCCATCACTTTGTTGATCTCCTGGAGCCGCTGCGCGTAGGCCTCGCTCCCTTTGCGCCCCTCATCCGGCATGGTTATCAGAGTCAGATAGACTGGCATAGAAACCTCCCTGGACTAAGTTCCAAATTCCAAAAGCCGAATAACCGGCCATCCCGACAAGTCGGGACAATGGAGGGCGAAACAGTCATTCTGAGCGAAGACGAGCGCGAGCGAGTCGAAGTCGAAGAATCCTTCGCCCAGGACAAGTCCTTTGGCCGGTTCTCCCGCAGAGCCGAAAGACCCTTCGACTGCGCCCAGGGTGACGTTTTCGGAGCAAGTTCAAAATCTCAGAGCCAGATGCCCGGGTCAGAGGAAGACTCCCCCTTCGTTCTGGATTCTGAATTGTGGCTACTGGATTCTGGATTCTTCGCTACATGAGCGGTATTGTCGTTCCGCTAGCCCTGGCTATCAACTTTCCCTCCCCGTTGGTCACGGTCATCTCGGATACGCACGCCCGCTTGCCGGCCCGGAGGACACGACATTCAGCCGTGAGCTCCTCACCGACATCGGCGCGAGCCAGGAAATGGATGTTGAACTGGGAAGCCACGTTGGGCTTGAACACCGAGTTGTTGGCGTAGGCGAAGGCCTGGTCTGCCAGGGACATGATGATGCCGCCAAAAACCATGCCGTTGAAGTTCTTGAATTCGGGCCGCAGGGTCATTCCCACTTTGGCGTAGCCCTCAGCGAGCTCCAGCAGCCGGATGCCCAGGAACGAGGCGACCGGTTCTTTCTCAGCCAGGGATCTTAGTTCGGAGATGTTGATGTCAGACATGATAGTTGAATTCCCGATTGGCTATTGCTATCATGTTACGAAACCACGAATGAACACGCAACAGATATCCCTGGCACGGTGGGTTCCGTTAGTGTCAGTTCGTGTTCATTCGTGTTTAATAATCACGGAACCGCCAATAGCGGCAACCCGGAGTGGCTCACCATGGCTTCCTGGCAAATAACCCTGACGACCGTTTATTGCGAGTCCACTCGCAGTGAGGTCACCATCATTGTCAACCGGGACCTCACCGCGCGCTGCACGGGCTGCGAAGAGGCCCCCCCTGGAGAGCCCGGTCCCCGCCATACGAACCGTGAGAACCTCGCCGGCTGCGAAGGCCCCGAATGCCGCCTGGTCGTCGAGTATCGGGAAAAGCTCCTCGGCGAAGAGCGGCGACAAGGCTCCTCCTGGGAATGATCCCGTATCATGGACGAGCTAGCCGCCGGCTTGTTTCTCCCCGCCCCGCAAGGCTGAAGCCATGGGCTACCACTATCCGACTTCTCTCCTTGTTCCCCACCCCCACGGGCTAAAAGACCTGTCCCGACAGAGTCGGGACAAGGCCGACCAGACTGTTGAGCCAACCAGGGGATTGCTTCGTCGTCCCGACCAGTCGGGACTCCTCGCAATGACGGATTATGCCTCATTTCCAGGCCCGTTCGTCCACGATCCTCCTGTAGCCTTCCCCCAACGCCCCCGCCCCAACGAACTCCAGCCTGTCGATATCCACCCGGCAAACGTCCCGGAATTTCTTACGTAAATCTCCGGCCAGCCGGTCTCCGGCAGCCGCCCCGGGTCTTAGTTCCAGCTTCACCGTCAGTTCGTCCCGGAACTCCGGACGTCTCACTGTAATCTGAAAGCCGCCTATCTCCGGACAGCTCAGTATCGCTGTTTCCGCCTGCTTCGCCACGACGAACATCCCCCGGACCTTGACGGCATCGCCGGTGCGGCCCACAACGGCCACCAGCCGCTTGGCGGTCCTGCCGCAGGGGCATGGTTCGCTGGTAAATGACGATAAGTCGCCGGTGCCGAACCGGAGAAGTCCCCAGGTCCTGTTGTGCACCGGGGTGACGACGATTTCACCGGTTTCGCCCGGTCCCAACTGCCTCCCCGTCTCCGGGTCCACGATCTCCACGATGTATTCGTCCATAAAGTGCATCCCGGCTTTCGCCGGGCATTCGTAGGCAATGGCCCCGCCCGGCTCGGTGACGGCATAGGCCTGGCAGGTAGATATGCCGTAGTCCTCTTCAATCGTCCTCCGCATGGCCGCGGTCAGCATCTCTCCGGTGAACCAGGCCCGCTTTACCGAAAAGTCCTCCCGGAAGCGGTGGCCCAGCTCTTCCGCCCGTTTGATGACCGTCATCAGGAACGTGGGCGTGCCCACAAAGCCGGTCACTTTGAGGTCTCGCATGGTCTGCACCTGGATTTCGGTGTTGCCGGTGCCCATGACCACCACGGTGGCCCCACAGTCCCGGATGCCCTCGTGAAAGAGAATGCCGGCCGGGGACATGTGGTAGGTGAAGGTATTGACGACGATGTCGCCCTTCCGGAATCCGGCGGCATAGAACGACTTCGCGAACCACTTGATGGACGATGGCTGGAGCGGCTCATAAATAGGGCCGGGGGAGATAAAGACCCGTTCCACGTCCTCCGGGGGAATCGCCAGAAAACCGCCGTAAGGAGGGCGGGCCTTCTGCAACTCTATCAGGTCGGCCTTCCGGGTGATGGGGAGTTTCTCCAGGTCTTTCGGAGTGCGAATCCGGTCCGGGGAGACGCCCGCTTTGTCCAGGATACCGCGGGCGGCCGAGGCGTGGCGGTAGGCGTGGGCCACTGTCTCCCGAAGGCGCTCACCGGCGTAGTTCTCCCGCGCCGCCGGGGACATTATCTCCAGGTCGTCGAAGAAATCGCCATGCTTCACAGCGGCCATGGTTCGTTTATTCCTCTCGCAGGGGAACAGACCCCGCCCTCACCGTACGGGCAGACCCGCGTGTCTGCCCGCCGCGGCTCCCTGGCGGGCGAACACAGGGGTTCGCCCCTACGGCCTTTTTCGACACGGTTGCGTCAAACCATCATTCCCGCGCAGGCGAGAATCCACCGTTTTCGACACCCGCTCCGCTTTGCGAGAGTCCCGACACGTCGGGACAAGGGGTGTCGCTACGGGGCACGCGGCAGCGTGTCGCTACGAGTTGGCTCCTATTTCCACCAGGGGAACTCTTCGTACTTGATCACCGGCGCTTCGATCCAGTCGCTGACCGGCACGATCTTCCCGCCCTTTATGTTGTATATCTTGATAAACTTGTCCAGGCGGTTGTCCCCGGGAGTATAGCTGACCGGGCCATGGATGCCGTCCACCTTGTAGTCCTTCAGTTTCTGGATGCCCTGCGTCTCTACCGCTCTCCAGGAATCCACATTGCCCTTGGCCAGAACTTCGTAGCCGGCGTTTTTGACGGCCAGCCGGAGTATCTCGGCCACCACCAGGGTGGTCGACCAGGTGCTGATGTAGTCCAGGTTGCCAAAGTCCTTGGCGTTGTTCTTCTTGACATACTCCGTGGCCTTGACCACCCCGGGCACGTTGTCATCCCAGGTTACCGTCGGGAAGATGCCGTAGAGGCCTTCCACGGTGTCGGCCCCGGCGATGTCGATCAGGGCTTTGGTAAAGCTGGCATGGGCGGCGGCCACGGGGATTTTGGGGTAGAGCCCCAGGGCTTTGGCGTTCTTCATTATGACGGCGGTGGGCGCCGGCGTGCTGGAGATGAACATCACGTCCGGATTCTTGGCTTGAATCCGGGTCAGGCTCTCGATTTCCGATGAAGTCGTGGCGGTGTGCTCCTCCGTGGCCACGATATCGATGCCCATCCGGTCCGCCAGGGCCCTGGCGGCATCCCGGGACCCGTAGCCGGTCGGGTTATTCAACAGGTGGAGGGCCATCTTCGGCCGGCCGGAGCCTTTCCAGATGTTCTTCATGTAGTAGTTGGCAAAGGCGGCCCAGTCGTCGCCGTAGTCCGGCATCTGGCCGTAGATATGGGCCGGAGGCCGGTAGAGGTTGGGGGCAGTGTAGGTAGCAAGGCCGGGGAATTCGGCCTGGTTGGCGATGGCCTTGGCCGCCGTCATTTCCGCAGAGGCGTGCGTCGTGAACATCAACGCCCCTTCGTCCATCAGGTTCTTCACCAGGGTAACCACCTTGGCCGAATCGTAGGCGGTGTCGAACCAGAGGAGCTTGAACTCGTAGCCCTCAACTCCCTTCAACTCGGTATTGATGTACTGCACGGCGTCCTGGATGCCGTGGCCGCCGGGGGCGCCCTTCTCGGCAGCCACCCCCGTCGATGGGGTCAGCATGCCCACTTTGAGCACCTTGCCTGCTTTGCCCGCGTCCGAGGGGGTGCAGCCCTGCAGCAGCGGCAGAACGGCAACGAGAACCACCATTAACGCCGTTCCGATGGTGAATACCAGCTTTCCTTTTCGCAATTTATCCTCCTTTCATTTTTGGGACTTGATATGGAAAAGGCCATAGCCAGAAATGACGAAATTCGAATGACCAAACAATCACCCATGCGCCGATGGCGCACCATGAAGGATGAAAATGACATTCTCATCGTTTGTTGTCCCGACTCGTCGGGATGGGTGATTGCTCTGAAAATGTCACCCTGAGCCGGAGCCCTGAGCGAAGCGAAGGGGCAGTCGAAGGGTCTTTCGTCCGGCGCCCCACCTCGAAAGATTCTTCGACTACGCTCGCTACGCTCGCTTCGCTCAGAATGACAT
>JACQUA010000347.1 GCA_016210565.1 Chloroflexota bacterium | reverse complement strand
CCCGCATCGTAGGCCACGTAGCTGAGGCTGCCCGAATGGCAGAGGCCTACGCACTTGGGCTCTCGCTGGCACAGATCGCAAGCACGGGCTACCCCTCTGTCCGCATCCACCCGAATTGCTCCGATGGGACAGGCCTGGACGCATGCCCCGCAGCCGGTACATGCTTCGTCCTGGATCTGAATCCTCGAAGGCCCCCCATCGACGACGATCGCCCCGGTGGGACAGGCCTCCGCGCAGGGCGGGTTTTCGCACTGCTGGCAGACGATGGGCATGGCCCGGACCAGGCCCTTCTCCTCCTGGCGCTCCACCCGGACCCGGGCCTTGTCCGGCCGACACTCTCCCTCCTGGTGGAGGGAACAGGCGACCTCGCAGGTCTTACATCCATTACAGCTTTCGGGATTCACCGCGATCAGGTAGACCATCATAGCTCCTTTAGGCGCTTAAACGCCGATCACTGACAACAGGTTGCTGGAAGAAATCATGGTTCAACGAGATGAAGCTCACCAAGGCCTCTCTATTGGGTGAGGGATCGACCGTCAAAACCCTTCCTGGGTCCTCCGCCGGACCCGACCTCCCGGATTTGAATCGCTCCAGCCTACCACCTTGCTCTATCCCCGTCAAGCCTCCTTTGTGGGCCCTTGTTAGGGTCAAGAGATTGGTCGTTGCGGTGGCCCACGGGGCCTGGGAGGTCTTCTGGTTGCTGTTCGCCAAGCTTCACGAGATTTCTCCTGGCCTATTTTGGAGCGCTGCCATGCCGGCTGCTGTGGTACGGTAACGCTGTAACCGACTTCGTGGTTTGT
Organism: Chloroflexota bacterium; assembly: GCA_016210565.1. GTDB lineage: Bacteria > Chloroflexota > Dehalococcoidia > JACQUA01 > JACQUA01 > JACQUA01. The sequence continues at coordinate 2,385 of JACQUA010000347.1, read as the reverse complement.
CCGGGATGGTCATTTCTATCCACCCCATGGTCAACAGAGGTTCAAGATAGGCCTTCTGGAAGTGCATCCGATCCTTCAGACCGATAATTCGTTGGAGCCCCTCACGAGAATATGGTTGCTGGGCGGCCTCCAATAGGGCGACGACTTGCGGGGTGACTTGCGGGGTAACTTGCGGGGTAACTTGCGGGGTCAATCCCACTCTCACCCGGAAGATAACCACCGTCGAACTTGCGATCTCCTGAAACTCGGGAAGTGCGATGCCGGCATCCAGGCATTGGGCGATCACGCGGTTGGTCCCGCGGCCCCACTTCTCAATAAGGCCCGCTCGATAAAATACCTCCGCGATAATCGGGTTGCGTTGAATTGAATCATGTTCCCGACAAAGGTCGGCGGGCGTGATCCCTAATGGAAGGCGACCTGCGCTCCATACTTCGACTCGGTCATCGAATATTGCAAGCGATACTGCGCCACCTGCAATGGTGTAGTCTCGGTGGATCAGGGCATTTACCAAAATCTCACGTAGTGCATCTGGTGGAATCAAAGGACGATCAACCCGCTCATACGCTCGTCCCTCGAAGGTGAATGGGACAGTATCGGACATCCCTTCGACGTGGAAGATGAGTATTTCGCGGCGGGATTCCAGCTGGATACGCTTGATCGCGATTCGGGCTGGAGGCTCGAATCCATCCAAGGCCTGTGAAATATCGCGCAAGGTCTGATCTGACACCTCTTGCCCGATCAACGTACCGTCCGGTTTGACTCCAAATACCACATTTCCGCCATCACCGTTCAGGAACGCACAGGCAGTCTGCAAGCCTTCCCGCAACTCTCCCGTCGAGCGTTTGAGCTCCAGTTGGGGGCCTTCACCCATGGATACCAGGCGTTCGAGGGCGCTGAGATTCATCTCGCTTGGTGTCTACCTCTCTCAACATTTGCTTTCTTTGGTCTGCGCTTCGGCTCTTTCCGAAATAAATCGCATCTGCGGATTATAACACGCCCTTTGCCCAGCGGCAATTAATCGAGAGCTGCCACCCACCTGCTGGCAAGCCATTGGGAGGTTCGGGTAGTTCTGCCCTCGGGTCTCTCGGCCGGGAAGACCCGCGCCATAAACTGTGCACCTATCATTTCGGCCGTTCGTTTCCCAAGCAGGTTCGGGTGGAGATCAACTCCCGGATGAGAGAGGATCCGACACAGACGAGGAGGGTGAGCACCACAACGTTCAGGTTTATCGCTGTCTATGCATCGCGGGCGATCTCTAAAACCTCCCATGGGTCGGTTAAAACCAGCCCCCGACAGACCTTACCATTTTAACGATGGCGTACGAGCTGGTTTCCCAGGACCTCCCCGAAGCTGTGCCGGCAATCAGCACCCTTCCTGTTTCCGAATTCCCCAGAGCGAACCATTGAAGAGCGAAGCAAAAGTGGTCCCCTTTTCGGTGATCAAATGGTCACCTTTGCATTTCCATTAACATTCTGAGCCTCTTGACCCTTTGAGGCCAATGATGGTGCTCTATCTTGAGGAGGATTCGGGCGATGATTCAGGCGTTTGGATTCGAGCCAACAGTTCGGCGGCGGCGAAGCTCTGCGCGTAGCAACGCCTCGATTGACGGGGGTGTGAGGAGGCCTCTGCCTGCTACCAACTCGCTGAAGTCAAGATCATGCGCCAGGAGAATGCGCTGCTCCTGCCGGGCCTTTTCCAGGATGGCCGGATCTGGCAGCCGATCGAGGCCCTGGTCGTGCAGATGCGTGGCATCGTGCCCAAGTTCTTTCAAAAAGGCCACCGTTTTGGAGGAGATTCCCATGTCGGCCAGGAATCTCATACGGATGCGGACTCTGCCGGATGGACGGTCTCCTCGGCCAGCCAGGCCGCATATTGAAGTGCCTGGCGGATGTCCTCCGGCTCCAGGTAGGGATAGGCTTCGGTGATCTCCTCGACGCTCATGCCGTTGGCGACCAGATTGATGACCAAGGACACCGTGACCCGCATGCCGCGAATGCAGGCCCGTCCGCCCATCACGTTTGGATCGAAGGTGATCCGATCAAACCCCAGCATAGAGATCCCTCTCCCCCCTTTTTTTCTTGCGCCGTGCTAACCATCAAAATCTTTGCTTTCGTGTATTGTATCACGTTTTCCGGTCGGCGGACAAACTCGGCATTTGTCCACCTGATGATCGACTCGCCGGCGCCATTCCCAGATCATGTGTGCTGGAGCTGCTGCAAGTCTGGCGGGAATGCCAACCATCCCAGGCTGAGCACCTCTTCACCACTCTTCCCGAGAGAGATCCCCCGAAGCGGTAGAAAGAGCGCCGCCTTTGCCTGGCCCCTGGCCGACGGGCGAGCATCCCCTGAAATATAGTACCGAAAATATCGCAAAACGGTACTCTAT
>JACQUA010000340.1 GCA_016210565.1 Chloroflexota bacterium | reverse complement strand
GGACGAAAGACCCTTCGACTGCCCCTTCGCTTCGCTCAGGGCTCCGGCTCAGGGTGACAACCTTCCGCAACCGCCAATCCGCAAAAGCGGCTTTGCTCTGTGTTCAGTAGCAAGATGTGGGACATGCTCAGTTTCGCAAAGGGGGACACAGGGGGATTTGAAAACCTGCTGACGAGCTACTGGGGATCCTGGTTCGACTCATATAGCCATCGGCGGCGACTCGCCCCTTACCGGCCGATAGCCAGACGCTCCTCCCGGGCCGCGTGTTCCCCCGCCACCCGGCCGGAGGCGACGCACTCGGACAGGTTGCCGCCGCCGATGGGGTATAGCATGCCGAATATGGAGCCCAACTCACCGGCGCCATAGAGGCGGCGTATGGGATCACCGTCAGCGTTCACTATCTGACTGCGGACGTTACGTCGAGGTCCTCCCTGCGTATTGGGTCCTCCGGGCCAGAGCCGGCAGGCATAAAACGGCGGCTTGTCGAGGGGGACAAGCGTTGACTGGTGTCTCCCGCATTCAGGGTCCCGGCCTCGCTCGCAGTACCGGTTGTAGGCCGCTACCGTCTTTTCGAGGCTGTCTGCCGGAATCTCGAGCTTTCGCGCCAGCTTCTTCACCGTGGCAGCGCTGACAATCCACCCCCTTTCCAGTTCCTGGCTGTTGTCGCTACTCCAATGGTACAACTGGTGGGGCCCCGCAGCCCCCCCGCCCCCGCTGCCGGGCAACGGGCCGGCCTCCATGCGCCTCTGGTCAAAGATCCAGTAGCTGGGGATCCGCGGGTAGACCAACCGCTGGGTATCAAAGAGCGTCAATTCATAATACGCGCAATGGCCTTTAATGATTTCATTGGTGTACCTCTTCCCGCCGCGGTCCACGACAACGAAGCCGGGAGGCTGCGGTTCATTTCCAGCGTTTTCCAGATGGCCGGATAGACGCTGCCTCGTCCACCTCCGCCCTCCAAGAACAACAGTCACCGCCCACGCCATTTCGGGAAACTTCGCCACGAAACGAGCGGAGACGCAGTTCATGTGCCACAGATCGGCGCCAACATCGATTGCCATCCGGATGCCATCCCCGGTATTGGCTTCGGTGCCCGTGAAATAGGTAGGATAGGCCTTGAGGTAGTTCAATTTCATTGGCTCGTCGAACTCGAACCCGCCGCAGGCCATGACCACGGCTTGCCGCGCACCGATATCCATCTGTTTTCCTTCTCCTGTCCTAACTCTCACCCCGACCACCTCCCCGTGCAGGTTGGTTAACAAGCGCCCGGCGGCGGTGTCCCACGCTGCCTCAATTCCCCGCTCGCTTACTTTGCCGTAGAGGAAATCCATCATGCGGAAACCCAGGCCGGCGTAATTCCATAGCTCCACGCTCTCTGCTCCGGGAAGCTGATGTTCCGCCCCGTTAAAGAACAGACTGACGTTGCCGCCGAGTCGCTGCAGCCACGCAGGGCTATCAGCGAGGTACTCCGCCATCCCCCGGATGATCTGAGGATCCGTCCACGGCGTTTCCCCGTTTATGTGGTTCAGTTGCTCGAGGTACTGAATTGTCTGCTTCACATCGTTCGCGCCCATAATCGCCGACCCCGCCATGCTGCTGTTCGAGTGGAACCCTTCCCTGCGGGATTTCTCCAGGATCAAGACTTCACTGCCGGAGTCACGAGCAGCTAGCGCAGCTACGGCTCCGGCTAAGCCGTAGCCGCTCACGACCACATCAACGTCCCTATCCCAGGTGGTGTCCGCCTTTATCAACCTGTTACTCCTTTCGGTGCTCCATGCTGCGACGTAATATATCACAATGTCTGTAATTTGAGAAGGAATGATTGAACTGAACCTGAACTGAATGAACTGGAAAGTTCGAAACTGGAACCTCTGCTGCGTCCCGCGGCTATTGACTGCGGCTGAAAAAGCGTAGACAATAGCGTATGTCAATAGTTGCCATCGCACTCCTGGCGCTTCTCGGTATGTCGCTCGGCAGCTTCATCAACGTCCTCATTGACCGGTTGCCGGCCGGCTCGTCCCTTCTCTTCCCAGCTTCCCATTGCGACTCCTGCCGCCGCCGTCTCTCGGGGTTGGACCTCGTGCCCGTCCTCAGCTTCCTCGCGCTGCGCGGCCGCTGCCGCTATTGCGGCGCCCCCATAAGCCGGCGTGTCTTCCTTGTGGAAGCGGCGGCAGGTCTCTTATTCGTCCTGGCCTACCTCTCTTACGGACCGACGACCGATTTCGCCATCATCGCGTTTTACGGCCTGCTGTTCCTGGTGATCGCGGTGATAGACCTGGAACACCGGCTGATCTTGAACAAAATCGTCTACCCCACCGTTCCGGCGGCGCTGGCACTCGACTTATTCCTTACGCGGCCCGGTCTTGTCAGCGGATTAGCCGGAGCTGCCGCCGGGCTGGTCCTGCTCCTCATAATACTCCTGGTCTCCCGGGGGGGCATGGGCATGGGTGATGTCAAACTGGCAGCCCTGATGGGAGCGGCCACCGGCTTTCCGGCCGTGTTTGTCGCCCTGTTGCTGGGGATCGTGCTCGGGGGACTCACGGCAGCCTTTCTCGTCCTGTTCGGCATCAGAAAGCG
>JACQUA010000345.1 GCA_016210565.1 Chloroflexota bacterium | reverse complement strand
GGCCTGCGGTACTGAGGGTCACTGGCCTGTTGCCAAGCCTCGCAGGCACGGAGGCCTGCGGTACTGAGGGTCACTGGCCTGTTGCCAAGCCTCGCAGGCACGGAGGCCTGCGGTACTGAGGAGCCACTGGCCTGCTGCCAAACCTCGCAGGCACGGAGGCCTGCGGTACTGAGGAGCCACTGGCCTGTTGCCAAACTTCGCAGGCACGGAGGCCTGCGGTACTGAGGAGCCACTGGCCTATTGCCGAACCTCGCAGGCACGGAGGCCTGCGGTACTGAGGAGCCACTGGCCTATTGCCAAACCTCGCAGGCACGGAGGCCTGCGCTACCAGGGATATATCTACGCAGATATTTGACAAAATTGCCCCCAGGAGTATAATTACAGTCGGTAACCGATTACCTACCCCCCCCTGCCGCGGGCGCACGGGGGACAATACCATAGAACGGTTCAACAGATGGCTCATCCCGGCGCAGTCCAATTCAGACCTAAGATATCCGTCTTTCACTGCATCAACGCCTTCGCCAACACCGGTACGCTGGGCGATGGGGGATGCGAGATACACGGCGTAAAGTTGCCATGTTCCAGCATGATCCGGGAGGTCTTCCTCCTGCGGGCATTCGAGGCGGGGGCGGATGGCGTGGTGGTGCTGGCGTGCCCCGAGGGAAAATGCGTGAATGTCAGCGGCAACCTGCGCGCGGCGAAACGGGTGGCCCGGATGAAAAAGCTGGTCGATGAGATCGGCCTCGATGGCCGCCGGCTGAGTTTCTTCAATATCGCCCCAGGGGACGAGGGCGCAGCCGAGCGCGCTATGGCCGAAACCGTCCAGGTGCTGGCCGCGCTGGGACCAAATCCCGCAACGGGACATTCCAAACTCCAAATGCCAATTTCCAAACGGTGAAACTGACCAATGATAGTCGCTGAACAAAAACCCCTCGCGGAAATCAAGAGCATGGTGGCCCCCTATTCGCGGATCGTCATCATGGGCTGCGGCACCTGTGTCAAGACCTGCTTCGCCGGAGGCGAGGACGAGGTGGCAACCCTGGCCTCGGCGCTGCGGCTGGCCTTCGGCAAAGAGGGCAGGGATATCAAGGTCGACGAACTGACCGTGGAGCGCCAGTGCGAGGACGAGTTCATCCATCCGGCTGCGCCGCAGGTCGTCAAGAACCAGGCCGTACTGTCCCTGGCATGCGGCGCGGGGGTGCAAATGATCGCCAGCCGGTTCCCGAAAATACCGGTGTTGCCCGGAGTGAATACCACCTTCATCGGGGTGCTCGAAAAGGCGGGGCTTTTCGCCGAGAAGTGCCTGGGCTGCGGCAATTGCATCCTGGATGATTTCGCCGGCGTCTGTCCCATCAGCCGCTGTTCCAAGAAGTTGCTGAACGGCCCCTGCGGCGGCTCTCAGGACGGAAAGTGTGAAGTCAGCCCGGAGATCGAATGCGCCTGGCAGTTGATCATCGACCGTTGCAGAGCCTTCGGGCAGCTCGACAAATTGAAGACCTATGTTCCGCCAAAAGACTGGCGTCCAAGCTATGCCGGCGGTCCTAGAAAACTACTCAGAGAGGACCATGTCATTTGAACAAGTCCCCACAGGCAGGGACGCCTGTGGTACTGAGATGGCCAGAAGAACTACTCAAAGAGGACCATGTCCTTTGAACGCTAGCAAACTCCAGCAAATCCTGTCCAGCGGCAAATTCGCCGTCACCGCCGAGTGCGGTCCCCCGCGGGGGGCTAACGCCGAGGCGGTACGGAAGAAGGGTTGCCTGCTGAAAGACTATGTGGACGCGGTCAATGTGACGGACAACCAGACGGCCATTGTCCGGATGTCCAGCCTGGCCGCCTGCGCCCATCTGCTCAACCTGGGACTGGAACCGGTCCTCCAGATGGTCACCCGCGACCGCAATCGCATCGCCCTGCAATCTGACTTGATGGGCGCCTACTCGCTCGGGATCCGCAACGTTCTGTGCCTTTCCGGCGACCATCAGACCTTCGGCAGCCAGCCTGACGCCGCCAACGTTTTTGATATTGATTCCATGAACCTCGTTCATGCCGTCCGCACCATGCGGGACGAAGGCAAGGACATGAGCGGTTTCAAACTCGATGTGCCGCCGCAGATGTTCATTGGGGCGGCGGAAAATCCCTTCGCCGACCCGTTCGATTTCCGCGTCATCCGGCTGGCCAAGAAGGTCAGCGCCGGCGCCGATTTCATCCAGACGCAGTGCGTCTACGACGTGGAGCGCTTCAGGGAGTGGATAAGGCAGTCCTGCGAGATGGGCCTGACGGAACAGGTCCATATCCTGCCCGGGATCACTCCATTGAAATCGGCGCGAATGGCCAGATATATGGCGACCAAAGTCCCGGGGATGCGAGTCCCTGACGCCCTCATCAGGCGCCTCGAAGGCTCACCCAGGCCCGCCGAAGAGGGCCTTAAGATTTGCCTTGAGACTATCGAGGAGGTGCGCGGGATGAAAGGAGTCCACGGCGTTCACATTATGGCGATCGAGTCCGAGGAGAAAGTTCCGGAGATCGTCAAAGCCGCCGGACTCTACCCAAGACCGGAAACCAATGACGAATGAATAAGTCCGAATGACGAATCAATACCGAATGACGAATTACCAATTGTCGCTGATGTTGACGCTCCGATTTGAGAATTCGGGTTTTGAACATTCATTCGTCATTCGAATTTCGTCATTCGTAATTCCTTAGCGAAGCAGCCATCAATGCCCAAGAAATATCATATTCCTACCAAGAACGCCGATCCCCGTTTCCCCCCTATCGGCAAATACTCCACGGTGGAGTTCCGGGAGGACTGCGCCGGGTGCTGCCACCAGTGCGTCAAGAAAAAGTGCGTCTATGGCATATTCAAGGACAACTTCCTCCACTGGAGCAAGATGGCGGAACCGGAATATCTCTATACTTGCAAGAACTGCTACCGCTGCGTCCAGGAGTGCACCAAAGGCATCTTCTCCATGTCCGTCAACCCGGAATATCGCAATCTGGGCGACGATTACTGGACCGGCGATATCATCAATTCCACCTGGGCGCAGGCCCATACCGGCAAGATTCCGGTATCCGGCGCCGGATACCGCGGGCCGTTCGCTGGCGAGGGGTTCGATTCCATCTGGACGGACATGTCGGAGATCGTGCGTCCCACCCGGGACGGCATCCACGGGCGCGAGTATATCAACACCACGGTGGAGCTTTCACGGCGTCCGATGCGGCTGAAATTCAACCAGGACATGTCCATAGCTACCGAGCTGCCGCCGATCCTGGAGCTACCGGTCCCGGTGCTCTTCCGGCAACCTGAGTTCGGTGTGCTCAGCGAATCGGTCCTGCTGTCAATGGTGCAGGCCGCCGGCGCGATAGGCACGCTGATGTATGTGCCTCCGGAAGACCACCCGGCCGCGGTTGCCGGGCCCTCCGCCAGCCTGGTACCCTGCCTTACCCGCGAGACCTACAGCAATCATACCGGGCTTATTCAGAAGAGCCGGATGATAGAGCTGGCCTACGCCCCCGGCATCGAAAACGAATTTGCCGGGCTGCGGTCACTCAAACCGGACCTATTCATCTCGGTGGGATTGCCCCTGGATGCCAAGGCGGCTGACATTGCGCTGGCGCTGGCGCAGACAGATGTGGATACCATCCATCTGTATGGCAGCAGCCACGGCCGGGAGGTCGGGACCGACAGCCCTCGCTATTTGAAAGATATGCTGCGGGAAGTCCACCTGAAGCTGGTGGACCACCGCATCCGCGACAAAGTCAACATCGTCGTTTCCGGCGGCATTGCCATGGCCGAGCACATGGCCAAGGCCATCATTTGTGGCGCCGACGCCGTGGTGGTCGATATTCCGTTGCTGCTCGCCCTGGAATGCCGGCTGTGCAACCTCTGCAAAGAGAATCAGCCCTGCCCGGTGAAGCTGGAAGCGGTCGAGCCGAAGTGGGGCGCCCAGCGCATCGTCAATCTGATGAGCGCCTGGCGCAACCAGCTCATCGAGGTTATGGGCGCCTTCGGCATCCGAGAGGCCCGGAGGGTGCGCGGCGAGGTCGGCCGGTCGCTCTGGTTTGAAGACCTGGAGAGAGAGAACTTCGCGCCGATCTTCGGGACCCGAAAGGTCGTTGGGGTAGGATAAACGGATTACAAATTGCAGATTGCAGATTGAAGAGGTCTCTGTCATTCTGAGCGAAGCGAGCGCAGCGAGCGCAGTCGAAGAATCTCCTGCCTATTCTGTGCCGGGGACAAAAGACCCTTCGCCTGCCCCTTCGCTTCGCTCAGGGCTCCGGCTCAGGGTGACAGCCGACTGGCAATTCGAGATAAAACATGGCCATCAAAGAAACAGTCCAGGTTAAGGAACGGTCAGGGCTACCCGAGGTCGTGGAGACGCCTTCGCGCTTCCGCAACCCCATTGCGAAATACGTCGTCCGCAGGAACTCCCGGTGCGCCAACTGCGGCCTCTGTGCACAGTTGTGTCCTTACGGCGTCCATATCAGGTACGACGGTTATGCCCTTCCGGTACCCCCGATCAGCCACAAATGCGTCGGTTTCGCCTGCGCAAAGAACGATTTCTATTGTGTCCGGCGATGCACTCAAAATGCATTGTCTCTGAGTCTCAATCCCATCATGGACACCCTGGGCGACTACCGGTGGCCCGGGGAGATGATCGTGGGCCACTGGTACATGGCCGAGACCGGAGACCTCCCAACGAGCGACCTGGAGTACAGCCTCGGGTATTCCGGCGGCGGATTCGACAAAATCCGGTTCCGTATTGCCAGTCCGGAAGAGCGCATCAGTGTTGCCGACGAAGACGTCGATACCGGCATGGGTCTGAACAAACGCGGCGACGGGCGTCCTGAAAGAACTTTGTCGTTGCCGGTGTACGGCGGCGGCATGTCTTTCGGTTCGACTGCCCTTTCAGTGATGGTGGGCCGGGCGCGGGCTGCCAGAAAGCTGAATACGCTTACCTGTACCGGTGAAGGCGGCTATCCCGACAAGCTGGTCCCCCACCGCGATAACGTCATCACCCAGGTGGCCACCGGACTGTTCGGAGTTAGAGAACAAACGATAAAGTATGCGCCGGTGGTGGAGTTCAAATACGCCCAGGGGGCCAAGCCCGGCCTGGGGGGCCACCTTCTCGGCGACAAGGTCACTCCGGAAGTGGCCAGGATAAGGGAAACGGTGGTGGGCAACGCCCTGTTTTCGCCCTTCCCCTTCCACAGCGTCTACTCGGTCGAAGACCACAAGAAACACGTCGACTGGGTCAAACAGATGAATCCCGCCGCGCTGGTCTCGGTCAAGGTCTCGACGCCTACCGACGCCGATATGGTGGCCGTCGGCAGCTACTATGCCGGGGCGCACATCATCCATTTCGATGGGTGTTATGGCGGCACCGGCGCCGCGCCGGACATCGCCAAGAAGAACATCGCCATGCCCATCGAATACGCCATCCCCAAGGTCCACCGTTTCCTCATCAACGAGGGTTTGCGGGACAGGGTTTGCCTGATGGCCAGCGGCGGCATTCGCAACGCCATGGATGTGGCCAAGGCCATCGCCCTGGGCGCCGACGGGGTCGTCATCGGCACCGCCGATCTCGTGGCGCTGGAGTGCGTCCGTTGCAGCAACTGTGAAAGCGGGCGCGGCTGCCCCAGGGGGATCGCCACGACCGATCCCGAACTGAGTTGCATGATTACCGAGGAGTGGGCGGAGCAGCGACTGGTCAATATGTATATGGCCTGGCGCAAGCAATGGTGCGAGATACTGCGCCGGTACGGGCTCAGGAGCACCAGAGAGCTGGTGGGACGCTCGGACCTTCTCGTCCACCTGGACTACCTGGACGAGCAAGAACGGAACAAATACCAGCCGGCGCCCAGAAAAAAGATGTACCCGTAGAGAAGTTCCAAGTTCCAAACAGTACCACAGGCCACCGTGCCTGTGAGACACCGCTCTCAACCAGAGACTGCATTCCTGGCAGCAACTCGCCCGGTACCACCCCGACGGGTCGGGGTGACACACGGCTCTCAACCAGGCACCGTTTTCTTTTGCGGCGGGCAATAAATGAATAACCAAAGGGATTATATAGACGAAATTATCGCCTCCCGGGGCAGGCTACCCCACGGCGCCTTCGAAACGAAGAAAGCCGCCGAGGAGGGCGGCTGCGGTGTGACCGGCTTCATCGCTTCCGTCCCCGTCCGGGGCCGGCACATCTTCGAGCCGTCGGTCCAGATGCATAACCGGGGCAACGGCAAAGGCGGCGGCATCGCCGCAGTCGGGCTGTGTGCGGAAGACCTCGGTGTATCCCAGGAGGCGCTGGACGGCCACTACATGCTCCAGGTGGCCCTGCTCGACCCTCGGGTTGCGCCGGCCGTCGAGAAAGAGTATATCGAACCGTACCTCGATGTCCACCGGGCCAGCCGGGTACTCACGGTGGGCGACTATCGCGAAATACCTGGCCTGGAAGTCCGTCCCCCTGATGTCCAGCGTTACTTCGTCCGGGTCAAAAAGGACGTGCTGGACCGGTTCATCGACGAGAACAGGCTTCAGGACATGGACCCGCGCAAGGCCGAAGACGAGTTCATCTACCAGAACTCCTACCGGCTCAACCAGCGGTTTTACGCCTCCCTGGGCGAAAAGCAGGCCTTTGTCCTTTCCCACGGCCGTAACATCATGATCCTGAAGATCGTCGGCTATGCCGAGCTGGTGGCGCGGTATTACCTGCTGGACAACTTCAGGGCCCACGGCTGGATTGCCCACCAGCGCTATCCCACCAAGGGGCGGGTCTGGCACCCTGGCGGCGCCCACCCGTTCATCGGAATGGACGAGGCGCTGGTGCATAACGGGGACTTTGCCAACTATCACTCGATCACCGAATATCTCAAGCAGTACAATATCATTCCCCAGTTCCTGACCGACACCGAGGTCTCGGTGTTACTCTTCGACCTGTGGAACCGGGGTTTTGGCTATCCCCTCGAGTACATCATCGAGGCCATGGCGCCGACCACCGAGCATGATTTCGACCGCCTGCCGCCGGACAAACAACACATCTATCGCTATATCCAACAGAACCATATCCGAGCCTCGCCCGACGGTCCGTGGTTTTTCATCATCGCCCGGAACGACCCCTACCGAAAGCAGTTCCAGCTCATCGGCATCACCGACACCGCGATGCTGCGCCCCCAGGTCTTCGCTTTGCAGGACGGTGAGGTCCAGATAGGCCTGGTCTGCTCGGAGAAGCAGGCGATTGACGCCACTCTCCAGAGCCTGGCCGCCGAGGACCATCGCTTTGGTCCCATCGCTGACAAATACTGGAATGCCCGTGGCGGCAGCGCCACCGACGGCGGCGCCTTCATCTTCACCGTGAAAGACAGCCCGGGGGCTGTAGCCGCAGGCTTCACGCCTGCGGGCGGGGAAGGCGTATTGCACGGCTTCAGCCCTGCGGGCGGGGACGGGCGAAACGACAACGGGCACAAACAACTCATTTGCACCAATAAGTTCGGCGCGGTGGTCACGGTCCCGAACGGCCGGCCCCTCGCCGCCTCTCCGAGGGGCCCGGCCCATGGCTTCGGACTTGAGGTGGGGACGTGGCCCGCAGAAGCAGATGCCCTTACAGAACAGCCCGCGGGCAAGAGGCTGACCGTGGACCTTACCGCCTCGGACTCTGACGCGCTGGAGGAGTTCTGCCGGAAACACATCGCCAGATGGGACTACGGCTCGCTGCAAGTCTTCTGCCAGGACCTGGCCCAGACGGCCAGACATGGAGATGATATCCGCGATAAAGCCATTACCGTCCTCACCTACTTGAACGACATCCGGCTGCCTTACGGGGCAAAAAGACGCAGTTCGGTGCTTCGCATCGTCAGAGAATCCCTTCACACGGTCTTTGCAGCGGTTCCCGGCTTTGATGTGGACTCCCGCGGAATGTACCGGCGCATTGACTGGCAAACCCGCCACGCCCTGCGGGCGCCCCAGGGCAACGAGAAAGTCCTGGTGGTGAACGCCGGGGATTTCCCCCCGGAAGGGAACGACTGCGACGCCGTCTTGATCGTTGCCGCCTATAGCCTCGGCTGGAAGCAATTCATTGCGTACGGTTACCGGGGCCAGCGCTTTTGCGGCTGCGGCCTGGCGGAGGACTCCGACGGAGTCCGCATCGATGTCTATGACAGCTCCGGCGACTATCTGGCTTCGGGCATCGACGGGCTGCAAATCCTTGTCCACGGCAACGCCCAGGACCAGGTGGGACAGATCATGAAGCGCGGCAAGCTGGTTATCTACGGAGACGTGGGACAGACCTTCATGTACGGCGCCAAGGGCGGGGAGGTTTACGTGCTGGGGAACGCGGCAGGACGGCCGCTGATCAACGCTGTGGGGAGGCCGCGGGTCCTTATCAACGGCGCCTGCCTGGACTACCTGGCCGAATCGTTCATGGCCGGCGACCCGCTCAACGGCGGCGGTTTTGTCGTTATGAACGGCATCACTCTGGACGAAGACGGCAAGGTTATCAGCCAGGAAAGCCCCTACCCGGGGTCCAACCTGTTCTCTCTTGCCTCCGGCGGCGCCATCTATCTCCGTGACCCGTTCCAGTACGTTGTTGGCGAACAGCTCAACGGCGGCGAGTTCGCGACCCTGTCACCGAAGGACTGGGAGCTCATCCTGCCCTACCTTCAGGAAAACGAGCGCCTTTTCGGCATCAAGATAGACGACCTCCTCACCGTTGATGGAGTGAAAAAGGACTACCGGGAAGTGTACCGCAAGGTGCAGGCCGTGAAGCTGGAAGTCCTGGCCGCCAGATCCCCCGCGCCCAAACCCTCCCCTGCGGAATACGCCGACGTCATCCCCGAAGGCGAAGACGCCGACGAGTAGCTAAGGCTCCATCCGTACGGGCACGTTGCACGTGCCCCCGCAGCCACCCCCCCCTCCCGCTACCGAAACCCGTGGAGGCCAATCGCACAACGACAGGACCAGGCCCTGTCCGTGCCGGGACCTTGGTCTCTGCGTTCTCTGCGCTTCTACGCGGACCACCCCGGGCCGGCGGAATGTCGCGGTGAAAACACTCTAATCTTCGAATCTGCTTCTCGCCTTTTTGGTATAATAACGGCAAATGCTGTTCAAAGTCGATCTCCACATACATACCCCCGCTTCTTCGTGTTACAGCGATAACGTATTATCCGATTCGCGCCTTGTGACCAGCCCTCAAGACATCATACAGCAGGCGGCATTGGTGGGCCTCGACGCCATCGCTATCACCGATCATAACACCGTCAAAGGCCTGGAGCTGATGAGGGAACGGGCTGCCGGCAACAGGCTGCGCGTCTTTCCGGGCGTCGAGATTTCCGCAACCGGGGGACACGTCATCGGTCTCTGGGACCTGGACACCCCCCTGGCCCGCCTCCAGGAGGTCCTGTACCGGCTTGGCTTCAACGGCAGCTCTGAGGGCCAGGGATACTGCCAGACCCAGTGCAGCATGAATGCCGTGTTCCAGTACATCCATGACGCGGGAGGGCTGGCCATCGCCGCTCACATCGACCGTCGTCCCAAGGGTTTCATCGCCTCCGATGAGCTCACCCTTTCAGACAAACGAAGGATTTACAACGATTCTTTTCTCCGGGCGCTCGAGATAACCATCGTTGAAAACAAGCCCGGCTGGAATGGCGGCCATGCCGGCTTTCAGCCCGGCATGGCCTGCATCCAGGGTTCCGACGCCCACGCCATCAATGAAATCGGAAGGAGGCCCGTGTACCTTGATGTTCCGGAACTGGACCTTTCCTGCGTAGCTCTGGCCTTCAAAGAATTCCAGTCCCGCCTTTTCTTCCCCGGGGACCCCGAGGTCAGGACAACAGAAACCGCGAATGAACACAAATAAACACGAATCAGGAGGGCAACGATATTCGTGTCTATTCGTGTTCGTCTCCTCTCCCTCGATGGGAGAGGACCAAGGAGAGGGTGTGAACAAATCCCCCTCACTCTGACTCTCTCCCACCGGGGGAGAGAGGAGGCCGCATGATGCAGTCCACCACTGCGGAAGCAGACGCGGCGAAGCTCAAGACCGCGCTCAAAGACATCCCCCTTCCGGTGGCGCGTCCCGTCCTGGTGGTTATCAGTGGACTCCCGGGCACGGGCAAATCCTACTTCAGCAAAAAGCTGGCCGGGAGATGGCCTTTCCTCATCGTGGAAAGCGATGCCCTGCGACGGGTCCTTTTCCGGCTCCCATCGTTCTCCGCCGAAGAAAGCCTCCGCCTCTTTGCGGCCATTCACCTTCTGGTGAAAGATTACCTGGCGCAAAGGATTTCCATCATCATGGATGCAACCAACCTCCTGGAGAGACACCGCGAAATATTGTATAGTATTGCAGAACGCCAGGGAGCGAAACTCATTGTCGTCCGGGTGAAGGCCCCGGAGGAACTGGTGCGCCAGCGCCTCGAAGCCAGGGAACAAGGCCTCGACCGCGAAAGCCATTCGGGGGCCGATTGGACCGTTTACGAAAAGATGAAGCCCACCGCCGAGAGAATCAAAGGGTGGCACTTCGTGGCGGACTCTTCTGGGGATGTCGCCCCCATAGTTGAAAAGGTGCTCAAAGAACTCAACCGGAGATAAACTTGGACATAAAAGTCGTCACCGGCAACATTGTCGAGCAGAAAACAGACGCGATTATCGTCAACCTCTTCGAGGGCGTGGACAAACCCGCGGGCGCCACGGGCGCGGTGGACAAGGCCCTCGGAGGGCTGATAACCAGGCTCATTGCTTCGGGGGAGATAAAAGGCAAGTCCAAAGAGTCAACGCTCATCCACACCCAGGGGAGGATGGTCCCGGAACGCGTGCTGGTCATGGGCCTGGGCAAGCAGAAGGACCTCAAGCTCGACACTATCCGGTCGGTCGCTGCTGAGGCCTGCCACTGCCTGAAACAGATCGGCGTAAAGACAGCAGCCACCATCGTTCATGGGGCCGGGGTGGGTGGCATCGACCCGGAACCAGCCGCCGGGGCAATTGCCGAGGGAAGCCTGCTGGGCCTCTACGAATACCGCCAGTTCATGACCACCCCGCCGGACCGGACTGACCCCACCGAACTATTGATTGTTGAACGCGCCGCAGACAGACAAGAGGCCCTGGAACGGGGCGCCAAGCGGGGTGTGATTTCGGCCGGAGCCACGAAACTCGCCAGGGACATGGGCAACGAGCCGTCGAATATCAAGACTCCGGCGCGGCTGGCTGAAATGGCGATGGAGATTGCCCGGTCGTGCGGGTTGGAGGCCACCGTCTTCGACAAAAAGCAGATGACTGAAATGGGGATGGGGTGTCTGCTGGGGGTGGCCCAGGGCAGCGCGCAAGAGCCCCGGCTGATCGTCTTGACTTACCGGGGAGACCCGGCCCGGAAGGATACTCTCGGCCTGGTGGGGAAAGGCATCACTTTCGATACGGGCGGCATATCGATAAAACCGGATGACGGTATGCGGGAGATGAAGACGGATATGGCCGGAGGGGCCGTCGTGATCGCTGTCATGAAAGCTCTGGCGCAGCTCAAGCCCGGAATCAACGTGACCGGCATTGTCCCGGCGGTGGAGAACATGCCTGACGGCGCTGCCTTGAAACCCGGCGATGTCATCAGGGCTATGAACGGCAAGACCGTTGAAGTCATCAGCACCGACGCCGAAGGCAGGCTTATCCTGGCCGACGCCATTCTCTACGGGAAGAAACTGGGGTTAGCACCCATAATCGACATCGCCACCCTGACCGGAGGAATGCGCATCACCCTGGGGGACGTGTGTACGGGCGCGTTCACCAACGACCAGCAACTCGTTACTGAACTCATCGCCGCGGGGGAACAGGCCGGAGAGTACATCTGGCAATTTCCCATGTTTGAGGAATATAAGGAAGACCTCAAAAGCGAGGTCGCCGATGTAGCTAACCACGGGGGCAGAGGCGCCGGCAGTATCAAAGCGGCCCACTTCCTGGCCGAGTTCGTGGAATCCACGCCATGGGTCCATCTCGATATCGCCAGTACCGCACGGAGCGAGAAGGACAAGTCCTATATCCAGAAAGGCGCCACCGGCGTATCCGTCAGGACACTGGTCAATTTCGTCCTGGCCCGCGCCGCCAGGAACGGGAAATGACTAATTACTAAGGACGAATTACGAATCAAACTCAAATGACGAAGTCCGAATGACCAATCAAAGGGGGAATGACGAATGACCAACGTCGGATGAGGTGCTGTTTCGAGCATTCGAATTTGGGGACTGCTACGAAAATGTCACATTGAGCCGGAGCCCTGAGCGAAGCGAAGGGGCAGTCGAAGGGTCTTTCGCCTCCCGCCCCACCCCGAAAGAACTTGACCTGAGCGGAGCGAAGGATTCTTCGTCTACGCTCGCTGCGCTCGCTTCGCTCAGAATGACAGGTGGCGCAGCCATTTTCATCGTTCATGGGGCGGCCCCAGGCGCATGGTTGATTGATTCGTCATTCGTGCTTCGGAATTCGCAATTTCTTCTCAGAGGAGGTACATCATGAAAGTAAAATGGCTGGGTCACGCTTCCTTTCTCATCACATCGGTCTCGGGCCTCAAGGTCATCATTGATCCCTACACCCAGACGAACGCCATTGCCTACGGTCCCATAAATGAATCGGCGGACGTGGTGCTCGTCACTCACGAGCATTTTGACCATAATAACGTTGGGGCCGTCCAGGGAAAACCGGAAGTCATCAAGGGGCCGGGGAGCAGGACCGTCAAAGGAGTGGAATTCAGGGGCATTGCCGCCTTCCACGACGAGCAGAAAGGGGCGCAGCGTGGGGCCGTCACCCTGTTCTGCTTCTCCATCGACGGCCTCAAACTTTGCCATCTGGGCGACCTCGGCCACGAACCGGACAAGGAACAGCTCAAACAAATCGGGCCGGTGGACATCCTGATGATGCCCGTCGGCGGCTTCTTCACCATCGATGCCGCCGCGGCGACGCGGGTCAGCCAGAGCCTGAACCCAAAGGTGGTCCTCCCTATGCACTACAAGACGCCGAAATGTAATCTACCCATTGCGGCGGTCGACGAATTCTTGAAGGGAAAAACCGCCATAAAGCGCCTCGATGCCAGCGAGGCTGAGTTCAAGGCCGGACAACTGCCGGCAAGCACGGAAATCGTCGTCCTGAAACACGCCCTGTGAAAAAGTGGCGAGTAGTGAGTAGTGAGTAACCAGTAGCGGCACGCTGCCGCGTGCCCTGGTAGTCAGATACCCAGCAAGGAGCACCCCCGCCCCCACGGGGGGGCAGGGAATCTTGAATCGGTAATCTGTAACCTGCAATCCACTGCGGCACAGAGGAGGGACCAGAATGCAGCCAACAAGCAGTCCGATTCCGGCAACCGACCAGAAACGCGCCGGCTACTTCCCGGACGACGCCAACGTCCAGCCCCCCTGCCAGTTCGCCTGTCCCATCCACCAGGACGTCCGCGCCTACGTGGGCCTCAGCAGCCTGGGCCGCTTCCGGGAAGCCCGGGGCATCGTCCGGGAAACCAATCCCCTGCCGTTCATCTGCGGGACTATCTGCGCCCATCCCTGCGAGAGCAAATGCCGGCGTGAAAAAGCCGATCAGCCCATCTCGATTCGCGCCCTGAAACGCGCTGCCCTGGAACAGGGCAGGCGCGAGCCAGTCATCGCCAACGCGCCCAAACGCAGCGAAAAAGTCGCCATCGTGGGCGCCGGCCCGGCCGGTCTGACAGCAGCCCACGACCTGTCGCTGATGGGCTTTCAAGTCACCGTTTTCGAAAGGGAAAAAGCCGCTGGAGGCGCCCTCAGTTCGGCTATTCCGCTGTACCGATTGCCCAGGCACGTCATCGAGGAGGATGTCGACGGCATCAGGACCCTGGGAGTCCGGATCGAGACCGGCGTGGCCCTCGGCACGGACCTCACCCTGGACCAACTGAAGAAAGACGGTTTCCGGGCCGTCCTGCTGGCGCTTGGCCTTCCCGTAAGCCGGAGCCTCAACATACCTGGAATAGCCAGCGAAAACGTTTACCTGGCTTTGCCCTTCCTGAGGGCAGTGAATTCCGCCGGCTTCCGGTTCAAACCAGGCAGGGAAGTTATCGTCATCGGCGGCGGTAACGTGGCCATGGATGTCGCCCGGTCCGCCCTGCGGTGCGGCGCCGAACGGGTAAAGATAGCCTGTCTCGAAGCCCGGCACGAGATGCCGGCCTTCCCCTGGGAAATCGAGGAGGCAGCGGAAGAAGGCATCGAAGTCAATTGTTCTCTCGGACCCCGGGAGCTGCTCGTGCATGAATGCGATATCACCGGTCTCGGGTGCAAGGCCGTCAGGGCGGTCTTCGACTCCCAGGGCAGATTCAACCCCACCTTCTACGAGGACCGCATGTCCACCATCAGCGGCAACACCGTCATCATCGCCATCGGCCAGGCGGCCGACCTCCAGTGTCTCAAGGGCAGTCCGGTCCAGCTTTCGGAGCGAGGTCAGGTAATCTATGACCGGAATACCCTGGCCACCACCGACCGGGGCGTTTTTGTTTCCGGTGAAGTGGCCATAGGCCCGGCCACAGCCGTGCAGGCTATGGCCAGCGGACGGAAAGCGGCTTCGTCCATCGCCGAGTTCCTCAGCGGTAACCAGGTCCCCGCAGACTATGACCGGGAGCCGAAAGAGCTGGACAAACTGGCGGACAGCACTGTTGAAAAGATAAAGAGAAATCCCCGGGTGGCGGTGCCTATGGCGGATCTCAGAAAAAGGGTGACAAATCTGGAACCCGTTGACCTGGGCTATGACGCCGGAATGGCCGTGGCGGAAGCCCGGCGGTGCCTTAGCTGCGGCGCCGGGGCCTTCAGGATTCCCGACAAATGCATCGAGTGCCTCACCTGCGTCCGGGTCTGTCCCTACGGCGTCCCCGTGGTTACCGCTTCCAATTCGGTAGACATACGGCTTGACCAGTGCCAGGCCTGCGGGCTATGCGTGGGAGAATGCCCAGCCCGGGCCATTGGCTTCCGCAAATCCGGCGAAGTTGACCTGCCGGGGCAAGTAGAGTTGGCGCTTAACAACATGCCGGCGCCGAAGATCGTCACATTCTATTGCAGCTTCATATCGCGTGGAAAGAATGGGGACAGTCCCGCGATCCCGGACAACGGGATCCCTGTTCCCTGCGTCTCCCGGGTGGATGTGAATACCGTGCTGGCCGCCTTCGAAAAGGGCG
This sequence comes from Chloroflexota bacterium, assembly GCA_016210565.1. GTDB lineage: Bacteria > Chloroflexota > Dehalococcoidia > JACQUA01 > JACQUA01 > JACQUA01. Next base: position 39,598 of record JACQUA010000345.1, on the reverse strand, counting down.
CCGATGGAGTGGTTATCGCCTCCTGCGAAGAGGGGAACTGCCCGTACCGCAATATGCCGGTGTGGGGCGAAAAGCGCGCCAAAGCCGCGCAAGGTATCATGAAGGAGCTGGGATTGGACCAAAAGCGCCTCGAGTTCCACGTCGTTCCCTCCGCTCAGGCCACCCAGGTAGCCAGCCTGGCGCCGGCCATGGCGGGCCGGCTGAAGGAGTGACAGAGCGTACGGTTGGTGAAGCCATCGTAGCCATCATAGGGTGGGTGCAGCGAGCTTTAGCGACACATACAATCCTGTCAACACACCTCTGCCGGTTTGGCCGCAGTCTGCGAGCGTAACCCATCATTCGAGGGGCGGTGGGGATGACGTGGGGGGTCCTCGCCCCGAACCCTGCCGGTCTTCTGATGTCGTAGGCTGTGGAGGGCGCTTCACTCACCCTACGGCAACTGCGTTGAACCCGCTGCTTGGGGTTGTCATTGGCTTGACAAACCGGATTGAGGTGGGTTAGCATGGGGGCACAATCAGGCCGGACCAGGCGATTGCGAGGACCGTAATATCAAAATCAGTCGTATAGCCGTAGGGATTACGGGGCACAATCGGGCCGGACCAGGCGATTGCGAGTACCGTAATATCAAAATCAGTCGTATAGCCGTAGGGATTACGGGGCACAATCGGGCCGGACCAGGCGATTGCGAGGACCAGGCTGAGCAACGCGGTGCGCACAACCGGCAAATGGTCCACCCCTGTTGTTGCCGGCCAGAAAGTTGACGGGGGCCTCTGTCGCTTTCTTCCGTGGCTGGGCGCGGGACCGGGAAATTCATCTATATGCGAGCTAAGGGATTGGAGTAACCACAAATGAAGAAGACGTTATGCATCTTACCCGCCTTTATCCTGCTGCTCTCTTTGCTGCTGACAGCCTGTGCGCCTAAAGAGGCGACCGAGGCGCCCGCGTCCGCGACAAAGGAGAAAGTCAAGAGTAGTGGGGAAACCGCGCCGGCATGGCAGTCGGAATGGGACCAACTGGTAAGCGAGGCCAAAAAAGAAGGCAATATCGCCCTGTATGCCATGTTTACCCCACCGACCAGGACGGCCCTCACCGCAGCCTTCAAGCAGAAATATGGCATTGACCTTGAGGTCACCGTCGGCAGGAACGCCGAAATAGCCGAAAAGCTGCTGAGGGAAAACCGGGCGGGACTGAATTACGCCGATGTGGTGATAGCTGGAAAAGGTTCGGCATTTGAGGTCTACAACCCGGCAGGTCTGTTGACCACCCTGGACCCGTTGCTTCTGCTACCTGAAGTGAAGGACCCGGCGGCGTGGTGGCAAGGGAAGCTTCCTCACCTGGAGGACACCACCACCCTCGCTTTCATCGCCTATGTCCAGCCGCCCATGGTGGTCAACACGGACATGGTCAAGCCTGCGGAACTGTCTTCCCTGAAAGACCTCCTCAACCCCGGCTGGAAGGGTAAGATAACCATGAATGATCCTTCGGCAGGAGGAACGGGATTCTCCTGGTTTGCAGTTTTCAGCGAAATATTGGGCTATGACTACATGAGGTCCCTGGCCAGAATGGACGTGGTGTTCATCAACGACCGGAGACTCCAGGTAGAATGGGTCGCCAGAGGGAAATACCCCCTGGGGCTGGCGACCATGGAAGCAGAGGTGACCGAGTTCACTAAGCTGGGCGCCCCACTGCGTCCGGTTATCCCACAAGAGGGAAGCTACCTCACCCACGGCGCGGGAGTTGTTTCCGTTTTCGCCAAAGCGCCACATCCCAAAGCCGCGAAGCTCTTTGTCAACTGGCTCCTGTCTCGTGAAGGCCAGACCATCTATTCCAGGGCGGAGGGCAACCAGAGCGCCCGGGTGGATGTATCCACCGATCACCTGCCTTCCGACAAAGTGAGGGAGCCCGGGCGCAAATATTTCCTGGAGGATCTAAGGCTCCGTCCCGAAAAACAGAAGATGGTGAAAGAGATTTTTGGTCCCCTGCTGAAGTAGGAGGACAGTCCAGCCGTAGCCGCACCCTTTACGGGTGCGTGGTTATGCTCCGCAAAGAGGAGCGGTTACAGACGGCCCGTCCCTTGCGGTGAAGCCCGTGTTTTCTGCGTTCATCATCATGCAACATTCATCCCATTTTATGCATATCCTATCTGGATGCTTCATTTTTCCCCAGCCCCGCCCCGATTCATCGGGGCGGCTACCGCCCCGGCATACGCATGCATGATTTGGGTTCATTGCTTTTCCATTAGGGTCGAAAGGACGTGACGGAGTATGAGGTCTGAAGCGAATACGGGACTCCTGAAGGACTTCATCCGGCGCTCCCTCGACGGGCCGGTAATGAGGGAGTTGGACTTTGACCTCAAGCTGGGCCGGCAGCTCAAGCTGTTAACCTCAGAGCACTCCATTCGTTTCAGTCCCGAGGAGATTATCTGCGATGACGCCGTCGCCGACTCGATCTGGCAGGCAGCCCTGCAACTGCTGGAAAGGGTAGGCATCTACAACACGGACACCAACCGCGTCGTCTTGCTGCGCGCGGAAGAAGCGGAAAAAGCGGTGGCCGGGGCGCCTAAAGAGATCACTGTGGGAGAAGGAAACGATGCGGTCACCATAAGAGCCAGGTCCCACGACAGCCCGGTGCCGCCGGTCATCCTGGCGCTGCCCGCCAGGACCTTTCGTTACAGAGGCGGCCGCCAGTCCCTTTTCGCCAGGATGATGGAAAGTTATGTCTCGGATGCGGGGCCCCTGGGGGAGCTCGCCCGCAGACTGAAGGACGAACTGGAAGGCATTCCGTATCTGGCGGAAACTCCGGGCGAAATGATATGGGCCAGGGCCGTCGTGCGGTGGCAGAAGGCCATTGTCGGGCTGATGGGAAAGCCGGGCCTCTGGCTGAGCGGCACGCAGGTCACCTCGCCCCCTGCCATTCTGGCTCTATTCACGGAAGAGGGACTCCTCAACAAGTTCAACTCTCATATATCGGTCTCCTTGATGCCGGAGCTGAAGCTTAACTGGGACCGCCTGAGGATGGCCCATGCAGCTCAAGCCATGGGAGTCCATACATCCTGCTCCGCCGACCCTATTCTGGGTGCCTATTGCCGGACCGGCGAGGAAGCAGCCATCGTTGCGGCCGCCACCCTGCTGGGATACATCGCCTTTGCCGGAGCCAGCGCCATTCCTAACACGAACGTGGTGGATCGCCAGGGGGACCGGACCACCAGAGTCCCGCTCCAGGCCTCGGCGGCGGCTCGACGGGCGCTGGAGCGCAACGCGGGTATGCTTATCCACGGCAGCCCCGATACCAAAAGCGGCCTGGGTACGGGCGTCGACCTTTACGAGCTGGCTGCCCTGGCCGTAGCCTGCACCTGCAGCGGCGCCGCCTGGACCGGGCGCGGATACGCCTGCGGCCTGGGGCCAAACGGGGAATACCGGCCCGACCTGGACTGCGAACTCGTGACCATGGTATCCCGGGGAACGGCAGGCCTGAGCCGGGAAAGGGCGAATGAGTTGCTGCTGAAGCTGCTCCACATCTGTGAAAGCCATGACGCCGCCGCCGAAGGCAAGCCCCTTGACTACTACTACGATATCAAGACCCTCACACCTTCCCGGGAGCTCGTGGCTATATATGACCGGGTTGCACAGGAATTGCAGAGGCTGGGAATCCCGATGGGGTGATGCGCCAGACTGAACGCTTGTTTCACCCAAAAACGAGGCCTTGCGCAGGGCTATGCCATTTTTGCATTTTGAATTGCCATTACTGATTTTGGTTTTTGAAATTTCATTTGGCTTGTCCGGGTTAGGAAAGTGATCGTTAAATGCCTACAAAGTGGCTCTACATCGTTCACGGCATGCCCAAGGACCCCACCCGCGAGGCCGAGTTCAATGACTGGTATGACAACGTCCACATTCCCGACATTCTCAAAGGTTCACCTGGCTTTGTTAAGGCAACACGCTATGAGAGCCAGGACGTATCGTCAACGCCTGCAAAGTATATGACTGTTTACGAGATAGAAAGCGATGACATCGAAGAAACCATGAAAAGACATCACGAAGACATTGCTGATCTGCACGCCCGGGGACGTGCGGGCTTCGGGAAAAGGGTGGCAGGGCACATATACAAACAGATCAGCAAATAGTTGTCATGCTTCGATGCCTCGGCAACGGGTTTACCCTATCACGGATTCCCTCCTTCGCGGGAATGCCAGACGGCACTGATGTGGCATACAGGATCGCAATCGAGGGATCGTATGCGGAACATTCCGGCAGGGAGAGTCGTTGCTACACCCAGGCAGAGATCGGTGACAACACTGGCTGGAGCATCATGACGACTGGAAGAGAATCATGGGTCAGTGAACAACGGGACCCATCCTACGGCGAGTAATCCTGGGTCGGCACCGTGCGAAGTGCAGGATACGAACCCGGTATGGTTTTGACTAACTGGATTCAATGGGGTAGTATGGCGGTCTTACGAATGCACTGGGCCCTGCCGTACGGTACGACCCATAGTGGCTTGTTTCATCGAGCCCTATCCGATTTCGATAAACCAAACCGCTACCGCTCAATGAGAAATATTCGTCTTGGCTACGGTTGGCCAGGACTAAGGAGGAAATGATGAATAGGTTGTTTTGGTTGTTATTGCTTCCAGGGTTGATTGGCGCCTCCATTGCGGCTTGCACTGCCCCATCGTCAGACATGCAACCCCCGGAATCCAAAGCTACCTCAGCCGTGATACCTGGAAAAGAGAGCTGGCAGCAAAACTGGGACAAGATCCTGGCCGACGGAAAGAAAGAGGGCATTGTTGAGATTCCAACTACTTTGGGAGGTGAATCCAGGACTGAACTTACCAGGGCCTTCAAGGACAAGTATGGCATCGACCTGGAATTCTCTCCTGCTGCCCGGGGCGCGGAACTGACAGCTAAGATCAAAGCTGAACAAAACGCTGGCCTATACCTGCACGATTTTTTTGTAGTAGGTCAAACTACCGCCCTGATGTTATTAAAGCCCGATGGTCTTCTTGGACCCATAGAACCACTTCTGATCCTTCCTGAGGTAACAGAGCCAAGATACTGGAGAGAAGGGAGGTTCCCTTTTCTCGACGCCGACAAGCGACACATTACTTTTGCCGCCGTTAAACAAATATATATCGTTTATAATACCGATCTCGTCAAGGAAGGCGAGATTACCAGCTACAAGGATGTGCTAAAGCCGCAATATAAGGGCAGGATCACCTTGAACGACCCTACGGTGACCGGTGCGGGCAACGGAATGATGACTCATCTTTCCGTTAATGTATGGAGTGTAGAGGAAGCCAATGATTTCTTAAGGCAATTAGTGAAGCAGCAAGAAGCGGTTATTCAGAGGGATAATCGAATGCACGTGGAGTCCGTTGCGCGCGGGAAATACGCGATCGCCGTCGGGGCGCAGTCCGAGAATGTGAACAATATGATTAATGATGGCGCTCCAATAGGTGTTGCCAAACTCAAGGAAGGCTATCTTTACGTCGCCGGGACGGGAGCCATCTCGGCGGTTAACAAATTGGCTCACCCCAACGCGGCTGCCGTTTTCCTGAACTGGCTGCTGACCAGAGAAGGGCAAACGGTATTTTCCCGGAGCTTTGGGGCTCCGAGCATGCGCATTGATGTCCCCACCGCCGGGATTAATCCTGCGTCATTGTTCCAACCGGATGACAAACTCTTCCCTTATGACGAGAAGATGGCTATCGCCTCCGGGGAAAGGACAGCCATAAACAAGCGAGTCATCGAAGAAGCCATGAAGTAGCTCCCGCGCCCCGGATATTTTAGATAGAAGGAGAAAGATCACTAATGGCCGAAAAGATGCAGATCGAAGAGTTCCTGGGTTTGGTCAGGAGCAGAAGGAACGCCCGCAAATTCAAACCGGACCCGATCCCAGATGAATGGGTGGAAAAGATATTGGAAGCCGGCCGGTGGGCGATGTCCGGGGCGAACAGCCAGCCCTGGGAGTTTATTGTGATTAAGGACCAAAAAACAAAGGACAAGATCGCCGAGCTCCTGCTCGATGACCACAAGCGCACCTACGAAATTGAACGCACGCGCGTGGAGGAACTCAGACATAATGCCTATCGCAAGATGCCCACGGAGTTGCCGCCGCTCAGGATGGCTCCGGTGATCATCGTGGTGGTGGGCGACAGACGGACCATGCAAGCGAGCGTCCTTTATTCCAGGTTCGTTTTCGGTGAGGGCGGCCCGGCCGCTTCCTACTTCAAGAATATGGGCAATGCAACCCAGCTAATGTGCCTGGCGGCCACGGCCCTGGGCTTGGGCGCCCAGTGGTGCAGCGTCACCAGCGGTTGGGAGGAATCCTTGAAAGCGCTGCTGAAGGTGCCTGAAGAACTGGCTATTCCCACCATGGTTCCTGTGGGCTACCTTGACTACAAACCCGCACCACCCTACCGGCGGAAACTGTCGGAGCTGGTCCACCACGAAGAATATGACCGTTCCCGCTTCCGGACCGGCGCCGACATCTACAATTTTCTGCTGGAGCTCCGGGGGCGCACCAGGGGAGCCTATACTCCAGACGCCCCACGAAATCCATGAGTCCAAAGCTGGCCGTGCGCCAACCGGGGGGGGCGTAGCCGCTCCGCTTTGCGAGAGTCCCGACATGTCGGGACAGGTCTTTAGCCTGCGGGGGTGGGGGCACTGAGGCATCAAGACGGTTGGCGCATAAGACCGCAAGTTACCGTGCCTGCGCGAGCCGGCCTTGGAGATCGTGACTTTTCGAGCACACGGCCTTTATGGGAGTACGAACCGGAGGCGCCCCTTCGTCGCCGACGAGGCTAAGTTGACCCTGTTCAAAATCCGGGGCTCACAGGCGCGGTGGCCTGTGGTACCAGGGATACACCCTGATGTTTCAGATAGTTGGAGAAGGAGAAGCCGAAATGAACAACGCTCAGGTCATAATCGTGCTATCAGGCATACTCCTAGTGCTGGGCGCCTGCGGCCCGGGGCCGGCAGCTAGAGATGTGGCGCCTGCGCCGAAGGCCGTAGTTACAGCCGGGACGAAGCTGGCCTGGGAAGAGGACTGGGAGCGCACCCTCGTTGCAGCCAGGAAGGAGGGTGAGGTCTCCGTCTTCGTGTCCACCGGGGGAGAATGGCTGCGAGAACTGGGCGCGGCCATGTCCCAGAGGTATGGCATAACCCTGGAAACGGGTACCGCCAAGGTTGCGGAACTCGGCGAGCGCATAGTCAGGGAGCAACGCAGCAAAGTCCACTACGTGGATATTGTGATTGACGGGAGGGTTGTATCAGGCCTGCTTCAGAGTGAAGGCCTGCTGGAGTCCCTGGAGAAGTTGCTGGTGCTGCCTGAAGTCGCTGACCCCAAAGCCTGGTGGCGAGGCCAGCCCGACTGGCTGGTCGCCCCGGAAGCTAAAACGGTCCTTGGCCACATTGCCAGCGTGTCCGCCGGACTGCTCGTCAATACCGATCTGGTCAAGTTCCAGGAAATAAGAACATGGAATGACTTGCTGGATCCAAAGTGGAAGGGCAAAATGGTCATAAACGACCCCACGACTGCCGGCTCCGGTCAAAGCCTCATGACCATGCTTGCCTACAAGATAATGGATTGGGACTACTTGAATCGTTTGGTCAGACAGGAACCGGTTCCTTTGAGAGACAACCGTCTGATGGTGGAGTGGGTGGCGCGCGGGCGGAACCCTGTTCTCATAGGCCCGCCGAAAGGCCCGTCGCTGGAGTTCATGCAGGCGGGGGCGCCCCTGGCATTGCATTCGCCGTTGCCGGGTGGATACCTGTCCGTTAGCGGAGGACACATTTCCCTCCTCAAGACCAGCCCCCACCCCAACGCGGCAAAGATACTCATCAACTATTTCCTCACCAGGGAAGGGCAGACCGCTTTTTCTAAGTCAAGCGGCTATCAGAGCTCCAGGGCCGATGTGCCGACGGACCATCTCCTGCCGGCCCTGGCGCGGCAGCCAGGCATAGAGTACCCTTCCGTTTCCGAAAAAGGGTATGTGGAGCAGGAAGCGGAACTGACGAACAGAGTCGCGAAGTTATTCCAGGCCATCACCAAATAGTGCAGGTTGCGCATCGACGATAAGGGGGTGCAATGAAGAAGCTACTGTGGGTAACCATCGTTCTCATAGGCGCAGGCTCAATCTTGATTGGGTGCAGGCAAAGCGGCGAGACAGGTCTGGCGCCGGAAGTTAAGACTGTCGCCGCGCCGGCAACTCCGGCTGGGGCTGCCGGCTGGCAAGAAAAATGGAATAAGGTTCTGGCAGACGCCAGGAAGGAAGGAACCGTCACGGTATATAACACCTGGAGCCCGGAAATAAGGATGACTCTCATCGAGGCTTTCAAGGCGAAATACAAGATTGACCTGGAATTCTCTTCCTTCGGCAGAGGGGAAGAAATGGCAGCCAGGTTCCAGGCTGAAAACCGGGCCGGGCTCTACCTGGCTGACTTCTTTGGATCTGGACCGGGCACGATGACCGCCGTGCTAAGGCCGCAAGGTCTGCTTGGACCGATACAGCCGTGGCTCATCCTCCCTGAGGTCGTGGACCCGAAGGTCTGGCGCGACGGCAGTCTGCCTTTTATGAGCGAAGGCTTTGCTTTCGGCATGATCGCCCAGGTCATCCGGACACTCGCCTACAATACTGACCTCGTAAAGGAAAGAGAGATAACCACTTACAGGGACATGCTCAAGCCGCAATATAAGGGCAAGATCACCATGCTCGACCCCTCGACAACCGGTAACTCCACCCTGGCCCATGTCGGGCACCGTCTATGGGGAGAACAGGCGACTGTTGATTTCTTGCGAAGACTCATAACGGAACAGGAGGTAGTCATAACCAGAGACAACCGCCTTCACATCGAGACAGTGGCCCGCGGGAAGTACGCGATTGCCTTTGCCCCTTCAACGACAACCCTGCCCGGTTTTCTCAAATCCGGAGCGCCGCTGAAAGTGGCCATAGTGGAAGAAGACAACCGGCTGGCCGTAGGTTCGGGTGGTTTTGCCGTGCCGGTCAAGTTTGCCAATCCCAATGCGACCACAGTTTTCATCAATTGGCTGCTCACCAGGGAAGGACAAACGATATTTGCCCGAGGTTTCGGGGCCCCCAGCGCCAGACTCGATGTCCCCGTGGAAGGTATCGACCCGCTCCTCATCCCGGAGCCCGGTAAGAAGTACTATGGAGAAACACCTGACTGGCTGGAAGCCAGAGACAAATGGATCAAACTGGCCGGCGAAGTTATGAGGCAGACAATAAAATAGACAGCGTCGGTAAACCGGCGCTAATACAAACGCGCTCCGAAACCGTAGCGGTTTCATTTATCAAATCTGAATGGAGGTCCCGATGCATCCTGACCATGTCCCACATTTCCGCTGGACACAATACACTTGTCGAAATGTGGGACATAGGGTGGCCAACGGATTGACTGCTCTAAGGCAACGTGGCGCACAACCGGTACCACCCCGATGGATCGGGGTGACTGCTGGATTTTGAACAAGGCAGACTTAATCATGTCAGCGACGAATGGCACGCCTCCAGATAGTGCTCCAATGATGGTCACTCACACAATAAGTCACCGTCTCCAGGTTCAACTCACGCCCCGATGCATCGGGACGGTACTGGTGCTCTGTGTCCAGCGGAGATGTGGGACACGATGAGGATGTATCGGGGCCGCTACGGTTCTGGACCATCACATATTGCGTTTGTATTGAGAGAGGACCAGGGCTATGAGCAAAAGGGACAAGACCTACAGAATCCAGATTACCGTAAAAAGGGTCACCAACGGGGTCTGTTCCAATGCAATGAGACCAGGCAAGAGCTGGATCATGGACGACAAAACCCCCGGCGGCATGTGTCTCAGCGCTTTTAATGCGCTGCTGCCGTACATGAGAGTCCTGCAGTTTGGCGGGAGGTTCCATTTTCATAAGGATCCGGATGCTCCATTGGAGTTTGCCTGCCCCGACCATAACCGCCTGGTGATCTTTGAAGTGAAAAGACTGAAGGACTGAGATGGCAGAACCCAAGAGACACAAGGTAAGAATAACGGTAAGAGCAGTCGCCAGGGGTGAATGCCCTCTGGGCATGAAAGCCGGGGATTCCTGGGTCTTTAACCGGAAGACCCCTGAGGGCATTTGCGTCATAGCTTTTTCGGCCCTGATACCGGCCATACGGACTTTCGCCGTCCCCGGTGGAGTATTCGCTTTTCCTTGCGCCGAGCAACGAGAAGACGAAATGGTTGAGCTGGCGTGTCCTGATCCCCGGCACGGGGTGATTTTTGAGGTGGGCAGATTCAAGAGTATTGAATAGACTGGTAATAGATGACGAATTCCTGGCCCTTAAGACTCAACCGGGCCTAAAGGAAACCGCTAATGAACGCCAATGAACGCGAATTAATCTACAAAGAGGAAATGTATCGTGTTGTCGGGTCGGCGATCACGGTTTTTAATACGCTGGGCTGGGGATTTCTCGAGCGCTACGAAACTACCACTCGGATTGATTGTAAATTTCGGCGCGGCCGAACTTGAATGGAAACGATAGGCCAATACCAGGTCAGTAAAGGGTTCATTAGCGTGAATTCGCGTGTATTCGCGGTTGACCAGGGGAGCGATAATGGCGCTGCATAAGGACTCCACAAATCTCCTTACGCCGGTTGAGTTTGTTTGTGAGAAGACCGGTGAGTGAATCCGCAGTCTACTGTACGTGCAGCGCCTCGGGTTGCGCCATCCCCGGCGGGGTTTGCCTGCTCAAGGTGCATGTAAAAGACGGCGTCATGACGAGGATAGAGGCCGGGGACCCGATCAACCGGGGCATATCCAGGGACCATGTGTGTGACAACACCATACGCTCCGAGATGTTCCAGTGCCGGCCATGCTCGAGGGGATATTCGTGGCGCAGGACCATCTACCATGAAGACCGCGCCAAATATCCCATGAAGAGGGCCGGAAAAAGAGGATCCGGCAAATTCGTAAGGATTTCGTGGGATGAGGCTCTTGACACCATCGCCGCCAGGGTTAAGGAAACAGCAGACAAGTATGGACCGAATTGCATACTCGGGGAGTTGCCGGTGCTGCAGTTGGTAGGGCCCTGGAACTTCATCACCTGGGGGTTGGCCTCCCATTCCGGCTACACGCTCCCCGACCTCGTGACCCTGGGATACTGTCAGGGGCAAACAGCCGTGACAGACAACGAAGTCCATGAGTACACCGATATTTTCAATACCAGACTGATACTGTTGTTTGGGAGCAACGCAGCCGTTACCGAGCGGGGTATGGCTTACTGGCTCATGCTGGCCCGGGAAAGGGGGATCCCGGTTGTCATCGTCGACCCCTCGTACAGCGTCGCCGCCGAAGTCTTCGCCGACCAGTGGATACCCATAAGACCGGGCACCGATCTGGCTATGTTGTTGGCCATGGCGAATGTTCTCTTCAAGGAGAACTTATACGATGCGGACTACGCCGCCAGGTTTGTCGAACCAGCAGGGTTCCGGAAATGGGAAGATTACGTGCTTGGCCGGACAGAGGGCTCCGATGGGAAGATAGACCGAACTCCGGAGTGGGCAGAGAAAATATGCGGCGTACCGGCAGAGACCATCAGGGATTTGACGCAGCTCTATGTCAGGAGCAAGCCCTGTCACTTCAGGCTCCACAGGGCAGCAACTCGCCAGTTGTATGGGGAGAATGCGGGACGAGCGGCTATCTATCTCCAGGCTATGACGGGTAACCTCGGTGTCCCAGGAGGAGGGGTTGGGTCTGAAATGCACTATGGTCCTAAAATGACCCTGCCTGTGCCTTCCATCGACTGGAAAAGCGCACCACCGGCTTTCCCCTCCCAACGCATTCTGTGGTATCGTGGGTGGATGGACGCTATCCTTCTCAGGGAAAAGCTGGACAAAGGTAAGATAACAGAAGATGACTATCGGAGGACCTGCGGTGTCGCTCACGATTGGCCGCTCCCGAACATCGGGATGGTATGGCTCTCCAGCCAGGTCAACTGCAAATATCAGAAGAGTTTCCGGTTCCGGAGCGGCAGGGTATCCCTGGGAAATCAGGACCTGAACAAGGTGTTTCGGGCGTTGCGGAAGGTGGACTTTGTCGTCGCGGCGGTGTTTTTCACGACAAACTTCCATACTCTTCTCGCCGATATTGTTCTGCCGCTGGCGGACCCTTCTTTTGAAGAACCCAGGGGCTACGCCGGGTTGGGTGATGCCTCAAACTACTTCGTGTGCGGCTTCAAGGCGGTAGAGCCGCCCGGTGAAGCGAGGCCGCTGGAATGGGTCATGGTCCAGCTTGCCGCGAGATTCGGGGTTGCTGAACAGTACAGCCCTCGTCTGGCCGACGTTGCTGACAATTATCCGGCCGCGTGGGATAAACGCATCGAGGAACTGCTTCAGGAAGCCTATGAGAAGTGGACAAGAAGACACGATATTGCGCCGCGAGAACCTCCCCTCTGGCAGGAATTTAAAAAGCTGCCCGTATTTCGCATACCCCACGTAGGACCGCCAGCAGTCGCTTTTGAAAAGAATATCAGCCGGGGAAAGCCCTTTGACACGCCCTCGGGAAAGATCGAGTTCCACTCGTCGTTTCTGGCGGACCCGGATATGGCCCGGAAATCGTACGTTCTTCCTCAAAGGAAAACTGACAACGAATGCTGTTTCGGTGGGAGTGTGCCGCCAGTGATTCCCCCTATCGCACAGTGGATGCTCCCTTCGAACTCTATGCTGGCTCCCAAAGCCGAGAAGTACCCGTTGACGATGTTAACGCCGCGTTCCTTCCACCGCCAGAACACCACCCTCGACAACAACCCATGGAATAATGATGAGTTCAGACACTCTGTCCACATCAGCGTGGTAGACGCCAGGACAAGAGGAATCAAGGACGGAGACATCGTGCGCATCTACAATCAGCAGGGGGAAATCACCATGCCAGCATATGTGACCTCGCGGCTTACACCCGGGGTCGTCCATATCCCTCACGGAGCGTGGCCTGAGCTGACCCGCGTCAAAACGGACTTGATGCCAGAAGGCATCGACAGGCGCGGCGCGGACAACTTCCTGACCTCGTCCGAGTATTTCCCGTGGGTCGTTGGCGCCGTATACTGCTCTGAACTCGTTCAAGTCGAGAAACTCGAGGAATGATCTCGCATGGTCCAGTACGGTTTTTTCTTTGACCAGAGCCGGTGCACGGACTGCCGCGCTTGCGTTCTGGCTTGCAGGAACTGGCATGACATACCTCCAGGCCCCGTCAAGTGGTGCCGGATGTTTCAATGGGAAAAGGGCGTCTACCCCAACGTTCGCCTCCATTTCCTGTTCGCGCCCTGTTATCACTGCGAGGACCCGGTTTGTGTCCGCGCCTGCCAGAACCGTGCTATCTACAAGGAGGACAAGTACGGCGCAGTCCTTGTCGACCCGCAGAAGTGCCGTGGCGACAGGAGGTGCTGGTCGGCATGTCCCTACGGCGCACCCCAGTTCCAGAGCGACCAGCCAGGGACCACGATGTCCAAGTGCACGATGTGCCCGGACCGGCTCGAACAGGGTCGCGGGCCTATCTGCGTCGAATCATGCCCCACGCGCGCCCTGGACTTTGGTCCCCTGCCAGACCTCATGAGCAAGTACGGAAAACTGAGAATCCTGGAAGACCTCCCCAGGGACACCATTACGAGACCGGCCATCGTCTTCAAGGCGCGCCTGCCCAGGAAGAAACTGGTCTGCTACGACGAAAACAAAGCCCTCGAACTCCTGAAGAACCGGGATGCCTTTGAACGGCTACCACCACTATACCTATCGGGGGACGACGTAATCTCAATCCCCCCAGGTCTGGTCGGCAGGGATGCACTCAACCTCAAGCCCAGGACTGCGGAAGAGGCGCAAGGTGCAACGCAACACGACGAGTAACGTTTTTCACGCAAAGAACTCACGCGAAGAACATAGCGGCACAAAGAACGCGAACCAGTAATGTAGGGTGACTTGTGTCAACGCGTCCGCCACACAGATTCCCTTCGTGCCCTTTGAGTCTTCGTGTGAGACTATTCGCCATTATCTGGCACGCTTGTATTAGATAAGGGTAACGAAGACGATGAACTACGATGATTTCCTGGAGCTCGTAACGAGGCGACGGAGCACCCGGAGATTCAAGCCGGATCCCATACCTGACGAATATGTGGACAAGATCATTGAAGCTGCCCGCTGGTCGCCCTCGGGCGCGAATGTCCAGCCCTGGGAATTCGTTATCATCAAGGATAAAGTGACGAAAGATAAGATATACGAATTCATCAGTGAGATGAACCCGATAAACCGGAAAGTGGAGCTGACACGCCCTGCCGAGCTGCAGCACCACGGTTCGCACGGCGCTTCCGGCGGGCGGCCGGGCTACATGGAAGCGCCGGTCTTCATCATCGCCTGCAGCGACCTGAGGAAGATGGAGGGCTATCCCCTGAGCACCTTCTTGATCAAGGGCAGGCATAACCACATTTCGGCCATGGCCAGCGCTTTCCTGTACATGCACCTGGCAGCGACCAGCCTTGGGTTGGGTTCGCAGTGGATTTCCGCTACCAACTATGTACTAACGCAAGCCCGCATAAGAGGGCTGCTCGGAATACCCGAGGAGCTTGAAATATATGATACCATGGCCGTGGGTTACCCGGCCCTCCAGCCGGGGCCGAGGCTCGTCAGGGAGCGTGAGGGCATGATGCACCGGGAAAGGTTTGACCCTTCCAGGTTCGGGACTGACGAGCAGGTCAGGCAATTCATTGCCACTGTTATCGGTCGTGTCGAACGGTGAGTAATAGAACGGCATTGAATAACGGTTAGTAGTCTCACACAAAGACACCAAGTGCACAAAGGGTACAATGGAATCTGTGTAGTGGACACACTGACACCCGACGCGCTACCCCTCTGTTTCCGTTATCTTTGTGTCTCTGCTGTCTTTGTGTGAGATTTTTTGTCAAGGAGGAACCAGTTTGAGAAAATTGCAGTGGCCAATTACATGCCTGTTGCTCTCGGGGTTAGTCCTGACAGCGTGCGCTCGAGCTGTAGAGCCTCCATCGACCGGGACAGAAAGACCTGTTACGGGCGCGAGGGTGCCTGAGCAAAAGGCAGGGTGGCAACAGAAATGGGAAACCGCCCTTGCCGGGGCCCGGAAGGAAAGCATGGTTACAGTGTACAACACCGCCTGGCCGCCCGAACTGAGAGTGGCCCTCACCAGCGCTTTCAAGGAAAAGCATGGCATCGATGTTCAGTTTGTGCCCTTTGCCCGGGGAGAAGAGCTCGTTGTCCGGTTTGAAGCGGAAAAGAGGGCCAATTTGCATTTAGCTGACGCGTTCGGAGCGGGGGCCACCTCTATTCTCGGGACGCTGAAGACAAACGACAATCTCGGCCCCATTGAACCGTTCCTCATACTCCCTGAAGTGATGGATGCCAATATGTGGAACGGCGCGAGATTTCCCTTTGTAGATAGGGACAAACTGGCCATCGGCATGGCGGTCAGCGTCAACCGCTACATCCTTTACAACACGGATTTGGTCAGGGATGGGGAGATAGCCACCTTCAAAGACGTGTTAAGGCCGCAATACCGGGGGAAGATAACCATCAATGACCCCACGGTGACCGGCGCCGGTCAGGGCTTCGTGAACCACCTCATCCACGACCTGTGGAATTTTGAAGAGTTCAAAGACTTCTTGAGACAGCTAATAAGACAGCAGGAAGTGGTCATTCAGAGAGACAACCGCCTGCATGCCGAATCCGTGGCGAGAGGCAAGTTTGCTATCGGGCTGGCGCCTCACCTGCCAACCACTCTTGGATTCATGAACATGGGCGCGCCAGTCAAATTCGTGATCAACAAAGAGGGGAGCTTCGTTACCTATGGTTCCGGCGTCATTGCAGTTCCGAAGAAACTTGCCCATCCCAATGCCACCGCCGTCTTCATCAACTGGTTGCTGTCCAGAGACGGACAAACTGCCTTTTCCAGGGCTTTCGGTTTACCGAGTGTCAGGACAGACGTCCCCACCGATGGGCTTCAACCTGTCTTTATCCCGCAACAGGGAGAAAAACTATTCTGGTTAACTGAAGAGCGCGTCGTTTTGATGGACGAGTGGCTGGGGATAGCCAAAAAGGTAGTAGAAGAGGCCGGAAAATAGGCAGTACCGCAGGCCACCGTGCCTGCGAGAAGTTGAACACGGATGCTATGCCTCCTATTGGCACTCCACTAATGGTCATTCGCCCAATAAGTGACCGTCCCAAGTTCCGTGGCACAGGCACGGTGGCCTGTGGTACCGGGTAGCCGGGCAACACCGGATTTAAGTAGTCGATGACCATGAAAGGAATACGTGACCGTGAACTATGATCATCTTCTCGAACTGGTGAAGAGCCGCAGGAGCATTCGCAAGTTCAAGCCGGACCCCATACCCGATGAATATGTGGACAAGATCATTGAGGCTGCCCGCTGGGCGCCGTCAGGCGCCAATTGCCAGCCCTGGGAATTCGTGATCGTCAAGAATAAAGAGACGAAGGAGAAGATATACGAATTCATAACCGAAATGAACCCGATAAACCGGAAGGTGGAACTGACACGGCCTTCTCAATTGCAGCACCACGGCTCACACGGGGGGACCGACGGGCGCCCCGGCTACATGGAAGCGCCGGTGTTTATCATAACCTGCAGCGACTCGAGGAAACTGCAAGGTTACCACCTCAGCAGCTCCCTGACCCGGGGCAGGGACTACCACACCTCGGCGATGGCCAGCGCCTTTTTGTGTATGCATCTGGCGGCAACCAGCCTGGGGTTAGGGTCCCAGTGGATTTCGGCCACCAACTACGCACTCACCCAGGCCCGCATAAGAAGCCTGCTCGGCATCCCCGGCGAGCTTGAAATATACGACACCATGGCCGTGGGCTACCCGGCCCTCCGGCCCGGACCCCGACTGGTAAGGGAAAGGGAAGAAATGATGCATCGGGAGAGGTTTGACCATTCCAAGTTCAAGAGTCGCGATCAAATCGAACAATTCATAGCTGGTGTCATCAGCGCCATAGATTTGTAGGAAATCAGCCATGCGCCGATGGCGCACCATGAAGGATGAAAATGGCCCGTCATTGCGAACGAAGCGAAGCAATCCCCCGGACATCCAGTCAACAGGGGGATTGCTTCGCTTCGCTCGCAATGACATTTCCGAGAAATGTGCGACATATTCCAAGGGGGACAAGTTGAAGAAGCTCCAGTCATCTGTCATGTTCCTCGCCCTTTCAGGGTTAATCCTGGTCGCCTGCGGGCAGGTTGCCGGACCTTCCGTCACTACCCAGTCAAAGCCACCGGCCGCAGCCACCAATGCACCCTCACCCAGAGCTGACTGGGAACAGAAATGGGAAACTGCCCTGGCCGGGGGCAAAAAGGAAGGTTCGGTCAGAATGTACACCTCCGGGTGGCCGCCGGAACTGAGGGTAGCCCTCACCCGCGCCTTCAAAGACAAGCACGGCATTGACCTGGAGTTCACGCCGGTCACGCGGGGCGAGGAGATAATAACCCGGGTCGAAGCTGAAAACAGGGCCAACCTGCAGTTGGTTGACGTATTCGGGGCCGGAACTACTACGCTTCTGGGAGTGGGGATGCTGAAGCAGAAGGGTCTTCTGGGCCCTGTGGAGCCGTTTCTCATGCTTACTGAAGTGCTGGACCCCAAAGCGTGGAGCGGGGAGAAGTTTCCCTTTGTCGACAAGGACAGGCTGGTAGTGGGTATGAGCATTAGCGTCGGCCGGTATCTCCTTTACAATACGGAGTCAATCAGGGAAGGCGAAATAACGGCTTTCAAAGACGTGTTGAAGCCCCAGTACCGGGGCAAGATAACTCTTAACGATCCCACCGTCAGTGGTCCGGGACAGGCCTTCATCAACCACTTGATCCTCGACCTCTGGAATTTTGAAGAGGTAAACGAGTTTTTGAAGCGACTCATAAAGCAGCAGGAAGCAGTCATTCTGAGAGACAACCGCATACTCGTGGAATCGGTAGCGCGAGGGAAGTTTTCTATTGGCCTGGCGCCTCACCAGCCCACCGCCGCTGAATTCATCAACTTAGGCGCACCCATAAAGTTCGTTGTTGGCAAAGAGGGTACCTTTGCCTCGTATGGCTCCGGCAATATCGGCGTTCCAGCCAGACCCGCTCATCCCGCAGCGACCAGAGTTTTCATTAACTGGCTTCTGTCCAGAGAAGGCCAAACCATCTTTTCCAGGCAATTCGGCCTGCCCAGCATCAGGCCCGATGTCCCTACCGACGGTTTTCTTCCTGTCTACCTTCAGCAACCCGGAGAAAGACTGTTCTGGCTGACGGAAGAGCGCATCTCCTTGATGGATGACTGGCTGAGAATGTCCAAAAAGGTGATTGAAGATGCCGCCAAATAGCCCATGCATAAATCAGGTTAATCCGTAATCAGGCATGCGCATTGGGGGGGGGGCCGCATAGTTTGGGTTAATGGAGAACCGTAACAATGGCCGAGATTGAAAAAGAGACAGATGTCCTGGTGATAGGCGGGGGACTGGCCGGGTGCTGGGCGGCCATCAGGGCGAGGGCCTTCGCGCCCAGAGTCACTCTGGTGGACAAGGCCGTCGTGTCCCGCAGCGGCGCCTCGAGCTGGGCATACTATCTCTTGGCCCCTCCCCGGGACCTCGCCGTCTGGAAGAAGGAACTGGTGGAAAAGGGCAAGTACCTGAACGACCAGGACTGGGTGGACGTGGTCCTGCAAGAACACGGTCAAAGATTGGCTGACATGGAAGCGTGGGGCGTTCCTTTTGAAAGAGATGAACGAGGGAACCTTGTCACGAAGGCAGGCAGGGGCCATGACAGCACCCGTTTTGTCACCAGCGACGGCAGGACCAGGATGGAGGCCTTGAAGAGAAAGACAAGAGACCTGGGTGTTGAGATTATTGAGAGGGTGATCTGTACCGACCTTCTGACCTCTGACGGCTTGCATCCCACGTCGGGCTCCATTGTTGGGGCCATTGGCTTCCAGACCAGAACAGCGGAAACGATCATTTTCAAAAGCAAAGTGGTGATTGTCGCCAGCGGCCCTCTTGAACCCGGGACCAACCTGAGCGGCGACGGCGCTGCCATGGCGTTCCGGGCCGGCGCGGAACTCGTCAGCATGGAGTTTTGCACCCATTCTCCCTGCTTTATGACCGACGGGAAACGGCATCTCGGAAATATGGATGTCTTGTTTCAAAGCCTGGGCCTGAGACTGCTGAACAGCCAGGGGGAGAGGTTCATGGAGAAATACAGCCCGGCGCTGAAGGAAAGGAGTGACTGGACGCTTTTGTCCCAGGCCATAATTAGGGAAACCCTGGCCGGCAGAGGCCCTGCTCTGCTCGATATGTCCCAGGTGCGGGATGAAGACATAGCGCATTTCGCGAGGCTCCACCCCGGTAAAATCGCCCCGTTCGTGCAGGCCGGACTGGACTTGAAGAGAGACCGGATAACGGTGTCACCCAGGGTCTTTATCAGCTCCAGCGCCGGGGACGGTGGAATACGAATAGATACCCATGGCAGAACCAACATCCCCGGCCTCTTTGCAGCCGGAACAGCCTGCAAAAACAGCGTCCACGGCACCTATTCCGTCGGTGGCATGAACCTGGCATTCTGTTGTTCGTCCGGATTCAGGGCTGGCGAAGCCGCGGCCCGGGCCTGTCCGGGCGCGAACATCGTCCCTCCTCACGGGTCACAAATAGATGCCCTCCGACTGGCATTCTTTTCCCAACTCGGGCGGCAGGAAGGGCTTCCGGCCGCTTCATTGGCCATGAAAGCCGAAGAGACCATTTGCCCTGCCAGGGTCGGCGTGGTAAAGCGGGAAGACCGGATCACGAATACCCTGACAGCTCTGGACGCCCTGAGACGAGAGGTGAAAGCAACAAGAGCAAGGGACATCCATGAACTCATTAAAGTCAGGGAGCTTGACAACTCGCTCCTGCTGGCCTATTTGACCTTTCTTTCCGCTTTGGAAAGACGCGAAACACGCCATTCCCACTGCCGTGAGGACTTTCCCCTGAGAGATGATGTCGATTGGCTCAAATGGGTCGTAGTGAAAAACGCGGGTGAAAAAGGAATTCAGACCCGGGCAGAACCTGTACCGATAGAAGCCTACGCTGTCAAGCCTGAACGGAGGCAGAAGATTCTTCATCCTGTCCAGTTCGACCTAATCCCGGACTAGGCACGCCCCGGGCGGGGCGTCCCGATGGAATCGGGATGGCTTCAGCCTTGCGGGGAGGGAAAAAAGTGGACCAGCCGGACAGTGCACGCACAAAACAGGGTCAATGCGTCTTCATTAGAAGCCGGAACATGGAAATGGCCAAAGGTTTCTTCTCATGATCAAGCGGATAGATAAATCGAAGTGCGATGTTTGCTCTTTGCGCCTTCAAGATGGTTGCCCTATCGCCGAAAGCTGTTTTCAGGATGTGCTCAGACTCGACGCGGAAAAGAGGCCCTACGTGGCTTATGCCGGAGATTGTTGTGGCTGCCATGCTTTCTACTATTTCGCGTGCCAGGTGGATTGCCCGATGGGAGCGGTGGAAGTTTCTCCACAGAAGCGGATGCCCCCTCCAGTTGTGTAGTTAACCGGGGGTCATTCCCGCTCCCGGGTGATGGACCTTTGATTTATCCCGCCTGAATCAAATATAATGGTTGCCAAAGACAGAGATCTCGCTGAAGTTGAATTATGGACGATACACGACCAACCCCTTTGTCTTCCACCGGTGTCCGCGCGGGTGGAGAGAAGCCAGGGGCAATCATGGATGTTCTCCGCCGGAGCGAAATCTTCCTGGGACTGAGCGACGAAGCCCTCAACAAGATAGTGAATGATGTCCCCTGCGCCGCACGGATATTTCAGGCCGGAGAGATGGTGTTCGACATCGGAGATCCGGCGCGTGAGCTCTTCATCATTGAAGACGGCCAGGTCGACCTCATCATCACGCAGCCCCTGCCGGAAAGACAAACCCGCATCAAAGCGACAATAGATACCGTCTGGACTGGGGGAACCTTCGGCTGGTCTTCTCTGATTCCACCCTATACCTATACCCTGAGCGCCCGTTGTATGGCCGCAACCCGGGTGCTCGCGCTGAACGGGCGCGAGTTGGTCCGATTCTTCGACCGCGAACCGGTAATTGGCTACGAGGTGATGAAGGCCCTGAATCAAATCATCAGCTTCAGGCTCCGGGATACCGCCAGGGCCCTGTTTCATATAATCGCCAGCGGGATCAAGGTATGAGCGCCCCATCACCACCCACCCGTAGCGACACCCCTTGCGGGTGTCGGGTCTGGCGGTCAACCATGGACGACAGGGACAAGCCGTGTAGGGTGGGTTCGCGTACCGATGCGCCATCGGTACGCGAACCCACCCTTCCTCCCGGTCGGCCTGGACGTCTTTGTTCTTGTGCCGTTGTTCTGGTGGGTTCGCACAGCCACCCACCTTCCTCAGCACCCCACTGTGCTTAACCCACCCTACGTTCTACGTTCCCTACACTCGCCGGTCAACACCCGCAAGCCGTGCCACTACGGGCTACGTTTTGGCTCTCCGGATCAGGGCATCAATCCGGCTCAGGAGCTCCTGGGGGGCCACGGGCTTGTCGATGTAGTCTTCGGCGTCCAGCATCATCCCCTGGGCTTGGGAGACCCGGCTTTCCCCTTTCCTCTGGGCAAAGCTCGTCAGCATCACCACAGGTATCTTGTTCAACTGCGGGTCCTTCTTCAATTGCTCCGCCACAGTGAATCCGTCTTTCAGGGGCATGATCACGTCCAGCAGAATCAGGTCGGGCTTCTCCGTCATGGCCTTTTTGAGACCTTCATCCCCCTCGTGGGCCACCACTACCTGGTACGGCTTGCTTTCCAGGACAGTCCGGGTTGCCTCGATGAAGTCCAGGTCATCGTCCACCAGCAAGATCTTGGGCAATCTTTTCATGTTAGTAATGCCTCCTTCGGGCGCGGTTTGAACCACGAATAAACACGAATTGACACGAATATAGAGTCTAGGCACTCTCCGTCTGCATGGTGACTATTAACGCGTTTGTTTCGTATTCATTCGTGTCAATTCGTGGGTTCACGTCTTGTTAGACTCCCTGGCTCAAGTTAGCGCTTATGCCAGTCAAGGGAGAGGAGATTTGGACCACCCTTTCCTTAGTCCTCTCCCATCAAGGAAGAAGAAACTTGGGTCAGGCTGCTTGTTTGGTCTTCTTCAGCAGATTGTCCACCCGCTCAATGAGCATCTTGGGATCTATCGGCTTTTCCAGATAATCGTCGACGTTCAGGGCGAGGCCGGTCTCCAGCTCGTACCGCCGGCGCGCCGCCTCCTCCCGCACCGAGGTTAATATCAAGATCGGGATATTGGCGTATTTGGACCACCGGGGGTCCTGCAGTTCCTTGCAGACAGCAAAGCCATCTTTCCGCGGCATGAGCAGGTCCAGAATCATCAGGTCCGGCCTTTCCACCTTCAGTTTGGCCAGACCATCGTCCCCGTCCCGGGCGGTCACCACCTGGTAATTCTGCGACTCGAGTATCGTGCCGATGGCATCCAGAATGTCCGGGTCGTCGTCCACTACCAGGATTTTGGCATTATCCATAGCTTGAACCTCCTTACAATATCGGTCTGGGCAGCAGACCTGCCCGCTGCACGATGACAGGTACTATATCTTCCCAGCCCACGGCCATAATGTGGACTCCGTGGAGTCCGGGAATGTCTTTTAGCTGTTCGATGATCTCCAGTATGATCTTCACGCCTTCTTCCTTGGCGTCTTTGGTCTTTTCCATCCGGGTAAGGAGCTCGTTGGGAACATGCACTCCCGGGACATAGTCCCTCATGTATCTCGCCATACCCGCCGACCTCATGGGGATCACCCCGGCCAGAATGTGCGTCTGCTTATCCAGGCCTCTGTCTGAAACGAGCTCCATCCATTTCTTGAATTTGGGAACATCGTAGATGGCCTGGGTTTGAATAAAGGAAGCGCCGGCCTTAACCTTCTTCGCCAGCCGCGTCACCCGGAATTCAAAGGGATCGGCAAAGGGGTTCTCCGCCGCCCCCAAATAGAGAGGCACATCGCCGGAAATAGCTTCGCCGCACAGGAATTTCTTCTCATCTCTCATGGTCTTCAGGGCCTGGATTAGCTGTATGGAGTCCAGGTCGAAGACATTCTTGGCCGTCGGATGATTGCCGAATTTCTGGTGGTCCCCTGAGAGGCAGAGCACATTGCCGATACCCAGTGCTACCGCGCCAAGGACGTCGCTCTGAATGGCGATCCGGTTCCGGTCGCGGCACACCATCTGCATTACCGGATCGATTCCCACCTGCTTGAGGAGGATGCATCCGGCGAAGCTGCAAAGGCGGACGATGGCCGTCTGGTTATCGGTGATGTTAACAGCGTCGCAGACCGGCTTGAGGCTTTCCGCCTTGCGCACGATAACGGTGCCCGTGGTGCCCTTCGGAGGCCCCACTTCCGCGGTGACGGCGAAATGACCGCCTTCCAGGACCTTCTCGAGGTTGGTGCCCCCTTTCATGTTTCGACCTCCATCGTTTCTAATAACATATCACCCCGCTCCGGAAAGATTCTTCGACTTCGACTCGTCCGGATAGCATCGGGACTCGTCTTCGCTCAGAATGACATTCAAACCTGCAAACCCGACCGTTTCGGCAGGGTGAAACTGAACCTGGTACCCACCCCAGTCGTCTTGCACGGACTTTCGACGCATATCTTGCCGCCATGGGCCTCCACAATCCTTTTCACGATAGATAACCCCAGCCCTGCTCCCTTCTCCTGCACGTTGCTGCCCCGGAAAAAATCTTCAAACAGGTGGCACATATCCTGGGAGGGTATCCCGATCCCCGTGTCGGACACTTCCACCAGGAGTTCATCCTCTTTATCCTCCACGATTATGTCAACCTCACCCCCCTGGGGCGTAAACTTGACCGCATTGGTTAGCAGATTGGTCAAAGCCTGCGCCAGCCGGACATCGGAGGCATAGATCAATACAGTCTCTGGCGGCGACTGCACCTTCAAACAGATTCCCTTTTTCTCCGCGGCAGGCTCCACCACCTCCAGAGCCTTCCGCACAACTTCACCGAGTGAAATATTTTTCATTTCCTGGACAATCTGCCCGGTCTCGATCCGGGAGATATCCAGCAGGTCGCTCACCAGGGCCAGGAGTTCATGGATTCTCTGGCTGCTCCTCTCCAGCATCATCTTCTGCTTTTCGGTGAGGGGCCCGGAGAACCCGCCGAGCATGACGCTGAAATAGCTCTGGATGGCCGCGAGGGGTGCCTTCAAATCGTGGGCTACAATCGATATGAACCTCAGAAACCGCTGCTTTTGTTCTTCCAGCACCGCCCGCTCCTCAACGGCTTTCTTCAGGTCCGTGTCCAGACCTTCACAAATCCGGGCCTTTTCCAGGGCAATTGCCCCCAGGTTGGCCAGGGCCACCAGGAACTCGATGTCATCATCCGAGAAGCTCCGGACGTCGGCCGTGTAGACCCTGAGCACCCCGATCACCCTATCACCCAGGGTGAAGGGCACTGAGAGCATCGAGGCTATTCCCTCGCGCCGGGCCTCTTCCCGGTACTGTACCCTGGGGTCTTCCATCACATTAACGATTGCCACCGGTTTTCCCTGCAAAGCGTCGATAAGCCCCGGGTCGACCCGGACCGGACCCTTGCTGATGTACCTGTCGCTCAGGCCGTAGACAACGGTATGTTCCAGCACCCTGCCATCGGGACTCAGCAGCATCAAAGCGCAGCCCTTGGCCTCCACAGCTTTGGTGGTGGTTTCCACGATGGCCTGGAGGACCGAACTGACCGCCAGATTGGAGTTTATCTCTCTGGCTATGTTGTACAGTAGCTTATAGTGGACGTAGTCGGTCTCTGGCATTTTGCCCTCCTCAGGCGGAGGTTGCGGCCGGAGGTGAAGCGGGTATTTTCAGGTCTTCTCTGATAATCCTACGTGGTCCGGCCGCGTTGTTGGTCCGCCAGTTGCGGACCGGGAAGATGTTATCGAGGTTATCCACCATTCCCAGAGTATTGAGGCGGTCATGGATCATTTGCCAGATACAGGGCACGTCTTCGGAAATCTCACACTTGCCGGCTACCGAGCCTCCGCATGGACCGTTCAGCAGGACCTTGGAACAGCGCGCCACCGGACACAGGCCACCGAAATGATGAAGAATGCAATCGCCGCAGGCCACACACCTTTCTTCCCACACCCCTTGAGAGACAGGCATACCCAGGAAAGAGGTATTCAGGCCAGGCACGACATGGACACCGGGGAAGTGCTCGGCAATGGCCTGGACCCCAATGCCACAGGCAATAGAAATGACCGCCTTCGCGCCCTTAATCGGGGCGGCGACCGTATCGAGGAACTCCCATTCACACTGCCGTTTGGCGCTGGCCGTCGAGAATACCCTGTCATGACCTTGCGTCCGCGCCCTGATGCGCAGTTTGGAAGCCAGGGTCTCGGCTTCCTTTTCTCCCCCGGCAAAGGAGACCGTCACGCAGGTGCCACAGGATACTATCAGCACCTCACGGTATTTCCTGACCATATCATAAATCTCGTCCAGTGGCTTCTGCTCACCGATAATCATGCAAGACCCTCCTTGAATACGCTTTAGGACGGAGTACGCTATTCTTTTTTTCGCCCATCCCCTGGCGGGAAACGGGACCTTCCCCGAAGGCTTCTATATTCTAGACTCAGCTAGCAGGCAATGTAAAGCGACAAGGGTGTCCGTCAGGGCGCTTGCCCCCGTGCTACCTGGCGAACCGGAAGCCGCACTTTGCCGGAATCCCGCCCTCGCAGGCAGGGACGCCTGCGGTGCCGGCCTGACGCTACTTCAGCTTCGCCGCCTCAAGGATAGCCGGAATCCTCTTCTCCAGACCAATGGCCATAAGGTGCACGCCCTGGCACATGCCCTGCATCTCGTTGATCAACCTGGCGGCGATCTCGTTGCTTTTCTGGACCTTGTTTTCTGCCTTGTCCATTTCTTGGATAAGCGCGTCGGGCACGTGCACCCCCGCCACGTTCTTGTTCATGAAACGGGCCATGGCCGCCGAACGCAGGACCACGATGCCCACCATCACTGGCACATTCAGGTACTTGACCGACTTCATGAACTCTTCGAATTTCCTGGGCTCGTAGATGGCCTGAGTCTGGAAAAACCGGGCCCCCGCCTTGACCTTCTTTTCCATCTTGATTATCTGCGGCTCCACAGGGTCCGCTCCGGGTGTAACGATGGCCCCAGTGAAGAAATGCGGCGACCCCTTCAGCTCCTTCCCCGCCAGGTCTTTGCCGTTTTGCAGCTCCCGGGCGGCGTGAAGGAGAGAGACCGAATCCAGGTCGAATACGGGCTTGGCATCGGGATGGTCGCCCAGCGATACGTAATCCCCCGTGAGGCACAAAACGTTCTCTACACCCAGCATGTAGGCGCTGAGGAGGTCCGATTGCAGCGCGATGCGGTTGCGGTCGCGGCAGGTCATCTGGAGTATGGGTTCGAAGCCTTTGTCCTTCAGGATATGGCAACTAGCCAGCGAGCCCAGCCGCATAACCGAGCTCTGCTGGTCGGTGGCGTTGATCGAGGTAACCTTTCCGCGCAGCACCTCGGCGTTCTCCAGCATCTCGGTTATGTCAACACCCTTTGGCGGACCTATTTCAGCGGATATTACGAACTTTCCGCTCTTCAGGGCTTCCGAAAGAAGACTCATTTCAGGAAAACCTCCTAGATGCTGTCACCCTGAGCCGGGGCCCTGAACGAAGCGAAGGCGCAGGCGAAGGGCCTTTGGTGACCCCTCCAAAAGATTCTTCGACTACGCTCGCCGCGCTCGCTTCGCTCAGAATGACAGCCGGATTCTACTTTGCTGCTACTTCGGTCTTTACCGGCTTGAGATAGGCGTCGTTTATTTGCCGGGCCGGGTAGGCCTGGGTCCGGTAATCCTTCAGACGGGTGGGCTGGCGCATGTTGTCCAGCTTGCCCATCTTCTTCAACCGGTTGTAGATCAGGACCCAGGCGCAGTCCCTTTCCGGGCTGGTCTCGCATTTGCCGTCTTTGCTGCCGCCGCAGGGACCGTTGATGAGGCTCTTGGCGCACATGGTCATCGGGCAGATGCCGCCGAAATCCGCCAGCACGCAGCTCCCGCAGGCCCGGCAGCGTTCCGCCCACATTCCTTCGGCCAGAGTTATGCCAATGAAGCGGGTGTTCAACGCCGGCGCCACGGGCATGGGTTCGAGCATGTCGGCCACCATTTGCACGCCGGCGCCGCAGGCCATGGACAACACGGCGTCGCATTCCTTCGCCTTCTTGATGATGGCTTCGATGTACTCCCGGTCACATTGCCGCTGTATGGTGGCTTCCACAATCTCGACGTCTTTGTTCTCGAGCTTGTTGGCCATCCGGAGCTGGCTGGCCAGCAGCGCCACCTCTTTCTCGCCCCCGGCCATGCAGACAGCCACACAGGTGCCGCAACCAAGAATCATCAGTTTCTTGTACGGCCTTACGACGTCCTGTATTTCTTTGAACTGTTTTCTATCGGCAACAATCATTTCGTTCTTCCTTTTCTCAAAGGATTCGGGCCGAGGCGGCGGGCGGTTTCCGTCATCTCGTTGCAGGCGGCTGCGAACTTATTGGCGTCGGAAGCGCCGAGATTGAACATCTTGACCCGCTCCTCCTCGAGGCCGGCTTCCTTAAGCAGCTTTTGGGCCTGCCTGACCCGGTTCTTAGCTCTCAGATTTCCTTCCAGGAAATGGCAATCGCCTTCCTCTCAACCCGCCACGAAGACAGCGTCCGCGCCGTCTTCGAGAGCCTTCAGCAGGTGGAGGGTATCCACTTTCCCGGTGCACATGAGTTTGACAACGCGCACGTTGGGTGAATACTCCATGCGCATGGAACCCGCCAGGTCAGCCGCTGAATAAGCGCAGTAGTGGCAGGCAAAAGCTACCACCTTGGGCTCGTAGGCTTCGCCCATAGTGCTTTCCTTTCTTATTTCGTTTGTTGACAGGATGTCACCCTGAGAGCAGTCGCAGGGTCTCTGGACCCCTCCCCCGACGGAATTTGTCCTGGGGGGAGCGAAAGATTCTTCGACTCCGACTCGCTTGTGCTCGTCTTCGCTTTCAATGACACTGTCCCCCTGAGCGAAGTCGAAGGGTCTTTTGTCAGGGCTGCACGACCAACGAGAACTTGTCCTGAGCGAAGCGAAGGATTCTTCGACTCCGACTCGCTTGCGCTCGTCTTCGCTCAGAATGACATTCAAGCTGAGCATAGTACAGCAGTCTTGGATACAACCTGTGTATCAGAATAATGCCGGAGCGTGATGGCCTTTCTGGGGCAGGCCGCAGTGCAAATCCCGCAGCCCTGGCACGCCGCCGGCTCGATGTACGCCACGCCCTTTTCGTTGATCAAGGGTACCCGGAAGGGACAGGAACGGACGCAGGTGAGACAGGCCACGCACTTGTCCGGGTCGACCACCGAAATGACTCCCCCTACCATCAGGAAGGGCTGCGACAGGATGGTCAATGACCGGGATACCGCTCCCCTGGCCTGCATGATCGTCTCTTCGATAGTCTTGGGCGAATGGGCCAGGCCGCAGAGGTACATCCCGTCGTTGACGAAATCCAGCGGCCGCAGCTTCATGTGGGCTTCCATCAGAAAGCCGTCCTGCGTCAGCGGCAGCTTTAATCTGGTGGCGAACTCCTTGGCGTCCAGTTGCGGTCTTATCGCGGCGCTGAGGACGAGAATATCCGGGTCCAGGAGGATGTTGCTGCCCAACACACTATCAAACACCTTCACTTTGAGTTTGCCGCTTTCGACAGTCACCTCCGGTCTTTTCTCCACGTCGAAGCGGACAAAGACCACTCCCTTTTCCCTGGCCTCGCGGTATTTCAGTTCCTTCATTCCGTAGGCGCGTATGTCGCGATAAAGGACATACACTTCGGTGTCCGGATTGTTTTCCTTCAGCTTGAGGGCGTTCTTTATGGCCTGGCCGCAGCAGACCCGGCTGCAATACATGTGGTCCTTCTCCCTGGATCCGACGCACTGAACCATCACCACGGATTTCAGGGCCTTGACGTCGCCGTTCCCCCTCGCCAGTTTTTCCTCCAGCTCCACCTGGGTGAACACCCGGTCCGACTGATCGGCCAGGTATTCCGTTGGTTTGTATTCTGTCCCGCCCGTGGCCACGATGACCACGCCGTGCTCCACCATCACCTCTCCCGCCGGCGTCGAAATGAGCGTCTTGTAATCGCCGATGTGTCCGGAGAAGTCCTTTACCTGGGCGCTCTTGTAGACTTTTATCTTCGAGGTCTGCTCCACTCTTTTCAACAGTGAGGCCAGCAGGGCCTGGGGGTCCGAACCATTCAGAGTGCTGTATAGGTGCCTTAGATTGCCCCCCAGCTCGTTCTCCCTTTCAACCAGCACCGCTTCGTAGCCCTGGGTGGCCAGTTCCAGCGCGGCGGTCATTCCGGCCAGGCCGCCGCCGATCACCAGCCCGGTCCTCTTGACCGGGGCCGTGGAATCGTACAACGGCTGGAGGTTGGCGGCGCGGGCGACGGCCATGCGCACCAGGTCTTTGGACTTGTAAGTAGCTTCGTCGGGATGGGTGGCATGGACCCAGGAGCACTGGTCCCTGATGTTGGCCATTTCGAAGAGGTACTTGTTCAGGCCGGCTTCCCGCAGGGTTTCCTGGAAAAGCGGCTCGTGAGTCCTCGGGGTGCACGAGGCCACCACCACCCGGTTGAGCTTCTTTTCTTTTATGGTCTCGATGAGCTTGCGCTGGCAATCGGTAGAGCACGTGTAGAGGTTCTCTTCCGCGTGCGCCACATAAGGCAGCGTGGCCGCGTATCTGGCCACTCCCGGGACGTTGACGACCCTGGCGATGTTGGTGCCGCAGCGGCAGATGAAAACCCCAATCCTGGGTTCTTCGTTGGTTACGTCGATCTCCGGCGGATACTGCCTGGCCGTCACCAGGCTACCCCGGGCTTCCGCGATGGCGCGCGACGCCAGGCAGGCCGCGCTGCTGCCGCTCATGACCGATTCAGGGATATCCATGGGACTCTCGAACGCCCCGCCCACATAGATCCCCGGCCGGGACGAGACGTTGGGATTAAGTCCCTCGGATTCACAGAACCCGAACCTGTTCAGCTTGACCCCCAGTCTCTCCCCCAGTTCCCTGGTGCTCGACGAAGGCGTCAGCCCCACAGAAAGCACCACCATATCGAATTCCTCCCGTACCTTCTTCCCGTCATCGCCGGTGTATTCCAGGAGCAGGTTTTTCGTCCGCTGCAACTCCTTCACGTCTGAGGGCAGCCCGCGGATATAGCGTACCCCGTACTTCTCTTTGGCCGATTCGTAATACCGCTCGAAGCCCTTGCCAAAGGCCCTCATGTCGTTGTAAAAGACCGTCGGCTGGATGTGGGCATCGTGTTCTTTGGCAATGATCGTCTGTTTGGTGGCATACATGCAGCAGACTGACGAACAGTAATCGCGCCCGCAGGTCTCGTCCCGCGAGCCGACGCATTGTATCCAGGCCACCTTCACCGGGTGCTTGCCGTCAGAAGGCCGCTGCACCGTCCCCTGGTACGGCCCGGAGGCCGAAAGGATCCGCTCGAACTGGAGGCTGGTGACCACGTTCGGGGCTATGCCATGACGGTACTCGCCCTTGAGGTGCGACGGGTCGAACGGTTCGAATCCCGGCGACAGGATCACGGAGCCCACCTGGATTTCCCGCTCGGCGCCTTTCATCGAATGATCAATGGCTTTCGGTCCGCAGGCCGCCACGCACCGGTAGCACTCGCTGCAAATTCCGCACGAAAGACATCTTTCCGCCTCGGCCCTGGCATCCTCCATGGGATAGCCCAGGACCACCTCGCGGAAGTCCTTGATTCTCTCTTCAACCGGGGTCGTCGCCGGCCGCTTCCGGGGGAGTCTCTCCACCCCTTCCACCGGCACTTCGACCTCCGGGAACTCCCGCTCGCGGCCGGCGCGCAGGTCTTCGCCCCGGAGATA
This sequence comes from Chloroflexota bacterium, assembly GCA_016210565.1. Lineage (GTDB taxonomy): Bacteria > Chloroflexota > Dehalococcoidia > JACQUA01 > JACQUA01 > JACQUA01. Next base: position 8,621 of record JACQUA010000345.1, on the reverse strand, counting down.
TCTGTCGATAGAGATTGCTGCCTGTTTGCCCTGGGCGATCGCCTGGATAACGGTGGCCGGGCCGAGCACGGCATCCCCGCCCGCGAAGACGCCGCCCATGCCGGTTTCGAAGGTCAGCGGATCGGCCTTGATGACGCCGCCTCTGGCTGTCTCGATCTTACTGCCGCCGTCGAGGAACGAAAGGTCCGGCGCCTGACCAATGGCCGGGATAATTGTATCCACTTCGAGTTTGAACCCGGACCCTTTGACCGGGACCGGCCTCCGCCGCCCGCTTTCGTCGGGTTCGCCCAGTTCCATCCTCAGGCACTCCAGGGCCACGACCTTCCCGTCTTTTCCGACTAGCTTATTCGGCGCCGTGAGATAGCGTAGTTTGATTCCTTCTTCCTCGGCCTCGGCGATTTCCTCAGCGCTGGCCGGCATTTCCTGGCGCGAGCGGCGGTAGACGATGGTAACTTCTTTAGCGCCCAGCCGCAGGGCCGTCCGGGCAGCATCGATGGCCACGTTGCCGCCGCCCACGACGGCGACCTTCTGGCCGAGCCCACCCGGTTTGCCCAGGCTGGCATCGCGGAGCAGGCCCACCCCCGAGATAACCCCTTTCAGGTCCTCCCCCTCGATCCCCAGCTTGTTGTCGCGGTGGGCCCCCACTGCCACGTAGGTCGCCTCGTAGCCCTGGGCTGCCAGGTCATTGAGCTTCAGCGAACCGCCTACCGGCGTATTCGTCTTTATTTCCACCCCGGCGGACTTGATGAAATCGATTTCTGCTTTCAGGACGTCCCTGGGCAGGCGGTAGGCGGGGATACCGACGACCATCATGCCGCCGGCCACCGGAAGGGCCTCGAATACGGTCGGCTGGTACCCCCAGAGCGCCAGGTAGTAGGCGGCAGAAAGGCCGGCCGGACCGGACCCGACGATGGCCACTTTCTTGTTCCGGCTTTCCTTAACGACCGGAGGCGTATCCTTGCCCTTGACCATAATCTCGTCGGTCACGTATCTCTTGAGCTGGCAAATGGAAACGGCCTCGTCGACCTGTCCCCGCGTGCACTTGACCTCGCAGGGATGGGTGCAGACCCGCCCGAGGGCGCCAGGGAAGGGCACTTCCTCCCGGATAAGGTCCAGCGCCTCCTTGAACCTCCCCTCGGCGATCAGGGCCACGTATCCCTGGACGCTGATGTGGGCGGGGCAGGCCGCCTTGCAGGGCGAGGTCCCGCGTTTGATTATGGAGTACGCGGCCGGGATGGCCTGGGGGTAACGCCTGCAGGTTGCCCGGTGCGTCACCAGTTCACCCTCGAAGTCGCTCTTAACCTTGACCGGGCAGACCTTGGCGCATTCATCGCAGGAAGTGCATTTCGTCACGTCCACGAAGCGGGGCTTCTCGTACACCTTCACCGTCATGTTCCCTTCTTCCCCATCCACGGACCGCACCGAGGCGTTGGTGATGATCTCGATATTGAGGTGCTTGCTAACCTCGATGAGCTTGGGAGAAATGAGACAGGTCGAACAGTCGTTCGTGGGGAAGGTCTTATCGAGCTGGGCCATGCGCCCGCCGATGGACGATTTCTCTTCCACCAGATAGACCTTGAATCCTGAGTTGGCCAGGTCCAGGGCGGACTGCATGCCGCTGATGCCTCCCCCCACCACCATCACCGCACCAACCTTGTTACTCGTGTTTGCGAACTGACAATTATCGTTCATATGACATCCTGAGAAATCCTGTCATTGCGAGTAGGGGCGGTTCGTGAACCGCCCGCCACTGGCGTGCGCCCACCAGTCGGGCGGTTCACGAACCGCCCCTACTCGCTTCACATGAGTCCCTTTTGCCTCAGCAGGGTTCTGGCCTCGGTCATATGCCTGCCCAACCACTTGCCTGCCGCCGGGTTGCCGTAGGCGACGCCCATGAGCTCGCTGAAGTAGTATACTGGAGTCGAATAGCGGTTGCCCGTCTCCATCGATATTTCCATCTGGCGCATATCCAGATTGGACTGGCAAAGGGGACAGGCCACCACAATGCACTCCGCCCCGGCCTCAGCCGCCATGTCCAGCAACCTGGCCGTCAGTTTGTGGGCTACTTCCGGCCTTGTCAGCATCAGGTTGCCGCCGCAACACTCGGTCTTGAAGGACCAGTCCTTCACCGTGGCGCCGAGGGCTTTCATCAGCCTGTCCATGGTTTGAGGGTTCTCCCAGTCCTTGATGTCGGTGATCTTCGGCGGTCTCGTCACCAGGCAGCCGTAGTAGCAAACCGCGTTGAGTCCTTTGAGAGGCTTTTCCACCTTCTCCCTGATCGCCCTTTCGCCAACATTCTCCCAGAAGTAGACCACCATGTCCTTGATCTGGATCTTGCCATTGAATTTGCCCGAGTAGCCCTCCACCTCTTTGCCCTGCATAAGGTACTTTTCCGCCACCTTCAAGCGCTGGTAGCAGGCGGCGCAGGGCACAACGACATCCCTACCGGCCCTGGCGGCGATTTCCAGGTTCCTGGCTGCCAGCCCAATCGCCAGCTTGTCATTGACTGCATGGGCCGAAGAGGCGCCGCAGCAGGCCCAGTCATCCAGCTCCTTCAATTCGAGACCGAGTGTCCGGGATACGGCCTCCAGCGACTCTCTGTACTCTCTGGCGACTCCGTCCAGGGAACAGCCGGGATACAATGATACTTCCATCGTCATCCTTTCTGCTCCGCTCCACGGAAGATTTTCTTGACTTGAGAGACGGAATGGAACCTCGGAAGTATTTTTATCTTCCCCCTCTTGAACATGGCCAGTCCCATTCCGGCCTGCTTCAAGAGCCCGCCGAGGCCCTGGCTCTTGAGAGTATACCTGGCGACCATTTCGGTTTCGGCTACCCTGCCGCGGCCGCGCACCGAAGAAAGAAAGGCTGAATGAAAGACGGGCGCATTATCCTGTGCCGTCTTGCCTTCTCGCAGTGATATCTGTCTCAGAGTATCCATCACGTGGGCGATGTCGATGCCATTGGGGCAGCGGGTGGTACACGTCTCGCACGAGGCGCAGACCCAGATGGTTTCGCTTTTCAGCACCTGGTCCCTCAGACCGAGAATGACCGACCGCATGACCTTGTGCGGGACGATATCCATCGAGAAAGCCACGGGACAGCCGTTGGTGCACTTCTCGCACTGGAAACAGGCAGTCACCTTCTCCCCATTGAGGTCCCGTACCTGCCGGCGGAAGGCCGGGTCAGGGACAATAGTATCCGGCAGACTTGAAACTGTCATTCCAGTTCGCTTTCGTTGTTGCATTTTGTGCACGCTCCCGGAGGGGCGTAGCCCATGGCTTCAGCCTTGCGGGTGGGGAGCGAAACATTTGCATTGTTCGTGCATAATTCGGGATTCATCGCCGATCTGCAAGCTCCATCCCCGCCGGCAGCCGGGCCTTAAACAGGCATGGGTAATCCGGGGTCGCTGCGGGGGGATTCAAGGGATAAAGCGTCGAAGTTGATCTTCGCTTCAAAATAGCCCTGTTACAGGTGCGGTGAGGATTTTGAATCTCCAGCAATGTGAATTGCTTAGAACATAAATCCTGTGTGTTTGTATTCGATTCCTGAGTAGATCGCCTGACGACAATCTAACGAAATTATAACACGGTCAAAGGGGAATGTCTAATTCAGGCCGTACGCCCACCGTAGCGACAGTAGGGGTAGGGTGGGTGAAGCGAGCAGACACGCCGGAGGTTGGTCTTTCGGGCGAAGCCTGCTAAAACGGATGTGCCGGCCTGTGAGCGTTCCGCGGGCGCAACCCACCTTTGCGGGGCGGAGACGATCCGGATTTCGGGGCAACGGCTGGGGCATGGTGGCATTCCATCGCGAGGATGTGGTGGGTTTCGCGCGCGACAGCGATGACACTTTGAGCAGGGTTCGGCGGTGCGCGCTCCACCCACCCTACGCCTATCGACACCCGCAAGGGGTGTCGCTACGTGACCAGCGTGCCCGGCCAGACTTTGGTGCCGGGTTGAATGACACAACTCGGGGTGACCTTCACGTCGTCGCCCACCACGCATCCTTCGCCGATGCAGCAATTATCGTTGACCAGGCAGTTGTTGGCCACGATGCAGTGCTCCAGCCTGGCGTTCTTTCCGATGCTAACGTTGTTCCAGACGATGACCCGGTCTAGCCTTGCGCCCGGCCCAATCCGGCAACCGTTTCCGATGACCGTAGGACCCTTGATGACCACCCCGGCTCCGATGGAGCAGCGCTCGCCGACGACCACCGGGGCGTCCATAATCGCGCCGGGATCGACCGAGGTGCCCTGCCCCAACTCCACCACTGCTCCGGCGACGGAGGAAGCCTTCCCGGGAGACCGCGCCCCGATCAGCAGGTGATAGTTCAGCTCCATGTAGTTGTCCGGCTTCCCAATATCGATCCAGTAGCCGGTGAAGGGAAAACCGGTAAGCCGTTCACCCGAAGCCAGGAGACCCGGGAATAGCTGACGCTCAAAGCTAACAGGCTTGTTTCGCGGCATATCACGCAGAACATGAGGGTCGAGGATGTAGGTTCCCGCGTTCACCATGTTGGTACCCACTTCGTTCGCTTTCGGCTTCTCCACAAACCGCGTTATTCTCCCCTCCGGGGCGGTTTCCACCACTCCGAACTGGGTCACGTCTTCCACCGGAATGAGGGCGATAGTAGCCACCGCCCCGCAGGCCAGGTGTGCTCGCATCATAGCGCCATAGTCCAGGTCACACAGCACATCGCCGTTCAGCACAAAGAACGGTTCGTCGAACAGGCATTCCGCATTCTTCACCGCCCCGGCGGTCCCCAGGGGGACCTTCTCCTCAATGTAGACCATTTTGACGCCGAACCTGGCGCCATCCTTGAAGTATTTCTGAATAAGCTCGGGAAGATAGCACAAGGTGAGCACTATGGTATCAACCGCGTGCTTTTTCAAGCGTTCGACCATGTGCTCCAGGAAGGGCCGGTTCACCACGGGGACCATTGCTTTCGGAGTTTGGCATGTCAGGGGGCGCAGCCGGGTCCCCTCACCACCGACCAGGACAATAGCTTTCATGGTAAAGGCATTCTACCACAGAAGCGGTCTTTTCGTCGCCTGAGTCGAGCGCACCGTGCGAAACGGCAAGCAAAGATGATGAATGCCAGGCCTGAACCCCTGAGTGAATTCGGAGATTCGGTAACCAATTGCCACCGCCAAGGGTGCAATTCGGAAGTTTGCAACCGGCTGGGGCCATGGAGCGACAAGGGGGCGGGGACAGCGGTCAGCGTCCTACGTTGAGCTTTTGGAGGATGTAATCGCGGAGAGGACCAAAACAGATAGTTTCCAGGTTACGAACGTCCGTCAGCGTCAAACGAATCCCGGTGTAGCGCGCCTCAAGGCTTCTGGCGTAAAGGTTTCTGTAGATGTGCCTTACCGGCGTCAGCATGGAGATCGCCCTGACTGCCTCATTCCTCGCCGAATGGTTCTCGGGGTTTCTGAGTAGGGGTGACAGGCTGCTATCGTTGGCGAGTGCTGCGTCCACGTAGTGCAATGCGGAGTAAAAGAGGATGACGACGGCCCATTCCGGGAACGGGCGTGCCGCGGCCCCGCAAGCCACGTAAAACCGTTCGTTCCTTCGAGCTTTTTCCAGGTGGAACGCCGTGTCGCCCATCTACCTGCGCCACACTCGCCTGGCAAAAGAGGGTATGACGGCGGAGAGGTTCTTTCCCGGATATTCAGCGGGGTTCAGTACCCACAGTCTCGGATGGGGCGCGCCTGGCGTCTCGTCCATGGCCTCGTCTTCTGCCTGAAACACCGGGAAACGCGACCTCTCGTCATGGGGGGGAGCCTTTATGACAATCCACAGCGCGTTTACGCATTCGTCGGCAGCCAGTATCTCGCTAACAACTTCGACGCGGCAGAGTTTTTCAACGTACTTCTCAACCACCTGTTGGGACGGCGTGGCGACCTCACGGGTATGCATGTTCTTTCTCCTGACCGATCAATCAGACTGCGCCTTGATTATATCAGGCCCGATCCCTTTCCTCCAACTTCGGTACCAGTCACTGACACGGGGTCGTGGCTTCCGCGGTATTTCCAACCCTTCAGACAAGCCTCCCGAGAAAAACCCGGACTCTTTCGGGCTGGCTGAGTATTTCCCTGGCGTCAATCCTGATTATCATATACCCCAATCCCTCCAGAGCCTTGTCACGGACTTCATCTGCGCTAAGTTGTTCGGCCGACCAGTGTTGTCTACCATCGACCTCCAAGTCATAGCGCGTGCCAAACGGAGACACTACGAAGAAATCGAGCCTATACCTGCCTTCTCGATGCTGTGGGTGATACCATAGCCCAGCCTCGCTGAGAAGCTTGGACAACTTCTCCTCTGCTGGGGAGTCAAAGGAATGCTTAGAGCTCTTGCCACTGCTCAAGGCATATTCTGCAAACGATCCAAGAAATCCACCTGCTTTCCGGCACGCCTCTGTATTTCCAAAGATGTGAAGGGCGCCTCGCGCACGGGTGACTGCGACATTCAAGAGTTGGTCCGTATCAGCAACCCAGCGGGCTTTTCGTGGATGGATGCTGCCAGAAACGACAGGGGAAAAGAACCCAAGATCGGCTTCGTCACCCTGAAACTTGTGAGCAGTACCGACAGTGATTCTGCCCTTGAGCTTTTCAAACCATTGCTGGCTTTGGACTGCTTCTTCAATGCGCTCCAGCTGGAGACGGAAAGGGGTGACAACTCCAACAGTAAGTTCTGAGCGGTTCAATAACCCCGCTTGCGTCCATCGGGTAAGGGTTTCCACAATTTCTCGATCTCACCCTCATTGTAAGCGCTGCGCAAAGTATCAGGAACTTCCCCTTTGACATCGTGCCAGAATAAGCCGAGATCGAGCGTACCAAGACGCTCAGCTAGCCTTGGGATTTTGGTCCTCAGGACTAGTGAACGGGTATAGAATGTGCGATTGGAAAACTCAATAATATCAGGATGAGAACGGTAGTGTTCAGCCAAGAATATAGGCTCTCCTCCGGCAGCAACTATGGCGGCCTCGGCTACATCATAGAGAGAGTTAGAGGTGTAAGACCAGTCAGCAAGTAAGGACACCGCTCCAGTTGTTTCAGCAATCTGAGCCTCCTGCTTTGGGCTTAAAGTGCTGATATGTCCTAGTACCACTACGTTAAGTATTGTTGACAATTACATGAGATTGAGCGCATACTATCGTCATGGATACGGTAGGCGCTCAACGAGAACGATTGAAAGGTTTCCTGGACAAGACCCTGGTGCCTCTGGGCCGGTCGGAGCGGCGCCGGTGGGGAGGAACATACATACGTGGGCTGTTGGCAACGGGTGGGCACAAGGCCACGGCGAGCATGGCCGCACGCATGCCGGATGGCAATGTGCAGGCCATGCAGCAGTTTATCGGCCAGAGTCCATGGCCCTGGGAGCCAGTGCGACAAGGTCTGGCTCACCAGATGGTGGAAGCGCTGCATCCCATGGCCGCCTGGGTGGTCGACGATACCGGGTTTCCCAAGAAGGGAAGCCACTCGGTGGGGGTAGCCCGCCAGTACTCCGGGACGCTGGGCAAAATTGGCAACTGTCAGGTGGCAGTGAGCCTGCACTACGCTACCGACGACGGCGCGGCGCCCCTGGACTTTGCGCTTTACCTGCCGGAGGAGTGGCTGGAGGAAAAGCGTCGCCGAGCAGCGGGCATCCCGGCGGAGGTGACATTCCAGACCAAGTGGGCCCTGGCCCTGGCGTTGATCGACCGAGCCCTGGCATGGGAGGTACCCAGGGGCGTGGTCAGCGCCGATGCGGCCTACGGCAACACCACGGAGTTTCGGACGGGGCTGGCCGAGCGCAAGTTGCTCTTCGTGGTGGGAATCCAGAACACAACCACCGTCTGGACCGAGCCCGTCAAGCTGGTGGCCCCGTCGCGGGGACGGCGTGGCCGGCCGCGCACCAAGCCTTTGGTGGCAGGCGCTCCAATTAGCGTGGCTGGGGTGAGTCAGAGTTGGCCCAAAGAGCGATGGCAGTATGTCACCTGGCGCGAGGGCACCAAGGGTCCCATGACCAGTCGTTTCGCCGCCACCCGCGTCTTGCCCAGTCACAGCTACCAGCATGGTGGCCCGAAAGAGGAGGTCCTCTGGCTGCTGGCGGAATGGCCCGAGGAGGAAGGAGCCCCCACCAAGTTCTGGCTGGCCAACCTCCCCGAGGACGCCAGTCTCTTGACCCTGGTGCGCCTGGCCAAGATCCGCTGGTGGATCGAGCAGGGCTACCAGCAGCTCAAAGATGAGCTGGGACTGGATCATTATGAAGGGCGTACCTGGCAGGGCTGGCATCACCATGTCACCATGACCATGCTGGCCTTTGGCTTTCTGATATTGGAGAGGTTACACATTAAAAAAAACTTCCGGACAGGTCTGGTCCCTGCCGAGGGCGCGGCGTGAGATCCAGCGCATGCTGGCTCGCTGGACAGGAACTTGTCCCTGGTGCGGCAAGGTCGTCAATAGACGCATTGATTCATCATAACTTAACGTAGTGGTACTAGGAGAATGCTGAAAAACCCCCCTTTGGTGCCGGGTCCAGGCTGGGTCCGGCGATTGAACATTGTCTCACGGGCGGCGGTTGCAAAGCAAGCCTCTAGATGTAGTGGTGGTAATTATATTTCATGAAGTATTGACATAG
>JACQUA010000339.1 GCA_016210565.1 Chloroflexota bacterium | reverse complement strand
GTTCATAGGTTGGCACTGAGATAGCTTGTCACCCTGAGCCGGAGCCCTGAGCGAAGCGAGGGGGCAGGCGGAGGGTCTTTGGTCCGCAGCCCCTGAAGGATTCTTCGACTGCGACTCGTCCCGATAGCATCGGGACTCGTCTTCGCTCAGAATGACATTTTCATTTTTCATTTTGGTTTTTGATATTTGATTTTGTGGTGGCTTTTCTCTCGAGTTCGAGGACTTTGGCCAAGCGCCGGCGGTGCCTCTCTTCTCCGCCGAAACTCGCTCTGAGAAAGGCGTCAACCAGGTCTTTGGCCAGTTCCGGCCCGATAACGCGCCCCCCGAGGCACAGGACGTTCATATCGTCATGCTCCACTCCCTGGTGGGCGGAATACACATCGTGACAAAGGCAGGCGCGAATTCCGGGCAGCTTGTTGGCCGCGATGCAGGCCCCGACCCCGCTTCCGCACACGAGGATGCCCCGTTCTGCCTTCCGCGAAATGATGGCGCGGCCCACCGCTTCGGCAAAATCGGGGTAATCGTCTGAGGAGTCAAATGTAGCGGCGCCCAGGTCCGTCACGGCATACCCGCGGGACTGTATCCACGGGAGGAGTTCGTTTTTCAGGGTAATCCCGCCGTGGTCGGCGGCCAGCGCCACGCTTGGAGCCATTGGCTGTCTTTTCACAAGGCCTCCCCCTTGCAGCTTTGCAAGGGGAGGCCTTAGACCGGGACTTTGCTTCCGGCCAGGTCCTTCAGTGCTTGAAGGGCTTTGTCATAGTCCGGGTGTTCGGTCAACTCTCTGACATACTGAGCATAGCGCACCTTACCCTCCCCGTCAATGATAAAGATGGCGCGGCTCAGCAGGCGCATGCCCTGGATCAACACACCATACGCCTCGCCGAAAGAGGCTTCCCTGTAATCGGAAAGGGTCTTGAGGTTTTTGATGCTGTGGGCGCTGCAATAGCGCGCCTGGGCGAAGGGAAGGTCCATGCTGATGGTGTAGATGACCACGTCTGTCAGCCTGGCAGCCTCTTCTTCAAACCTCCTGGTCTGCAGGTCGCAGACGGGGGTGTCCACGGAATGCACCACGCTAAGCAGTCTTATCTTCCCTGTGGAATCCGATAACTTCACCTGCTTCATATCTATGCCTGTCAGGTTGAAGTCCGGCGCCTTTTGCCCCGCACGGAGCTCCGGACCGACCAGGGTGTAGGGTTTCCCTTTGATAGTTAGAGCGTCTTTTCTGTCCATATTGACTCCTGACGGGCTAAACTCCGACCAACTGGCGCTCCTTGCCCACGGTTGTCAACGGGTAGCTGATCTTCGTTCCGCTCACCATTGCCCAGGGCGTGAGGACGTGGCCGCGGCGTCCGCTGTGATTGACCATGTGTTCCACCCTTATGCCCCGCACCATCAGCGCGTCGGCTATCATCGCGCGATGGCATTGCCAGGGCATGGCCTCGCCGCACATCAGGGCCAGTTGGTCGAGCTTCGCCAGTTTGATGAGGGCTTCCAGGTTTACCTCGAACTCCGGCGATTGCATGTAGAGGGCGAATCCCATGAAAGTGACATTCAGCCATCCCTGGTTGGACGGTCCTCTCCGGCAATAGCGGAGCCCGCCCAGCCCGCCCATGTGCAGATAACCCATTTTGTGGGCGGCGAGAATCGCGGGCAGCGTCTCGCTGTTGAAGGGCGGGTTGGACCGGGAACGGGGGATGGCTCTAACATCTATTAACTTGGTTACCCCGTTCATCTTCAGCCGCTGGATGAAATCCCGGACCGTGTTTGTGGAATGGCCTATGGTTAGAATGAGCTCCGGCGGCCCATGGCCGTTGCCTTGTCCATTGTTGCGCCCATTGTTCTTCATGATGGATTCCTCCTTTGCTCCCCCTTTCGCAAAAGGGGGACACAGGGGGATTTTCTCTTGCGCAAGAATCCCCCTTAATCCCCCTTTTTCAAAGGGGGAGAAACTCCTGCAAACCCCTTTTTCAAAGGGGGAGAAGATCAGTCATACCCGGTGAAAGAGTCCCGCTTCAGTTGCCCCTGGGGGACACTCAGCGCCGTGAGCTGTTCTTCCAGGGTGATGACCATCCTGGGCGGCCCGGAGATGTAGAACAACCGCTCGCGGTAGTCGGGGACCAGCTCTGCAACCAGGTCTTTGCTGATGTAGCCGGTCTTTCCCCTCCACTCCGGCGACGGGGCCGACAGAATGTGCTCGATGCGGATACCGGGTTGGGCGGCAGCCAGCACGGCGAGCTCGTCACGGAACGGGATTTCTTCAGGGGCGTTATTGCCATAGAGCAATACGACGTCGTAGGGAACTTTCTTGACAGTGACGTACCTCAACATACTGCGCAAAGGCGTTATTCCGATGCCGCCGCTCAGGAACGCCAGCTTTTGCTGCTTCCGGGGCAGGACGAAACCCCCGTCAGGCCCTCGCAAGCGCGCCCAATCCCCCGGCTTGAGGACATTCAGGGCCTGAGAAAAGTCACTGCCGGTGATTCTCTTGGTGAACTCGATGTAGCCCTTGTCCGTCGGCGAACTCGAAAAGGAGAAATGATGAATCGCTTCTTCGCCCTTGATTTTGATAGTGAGGAAGAAGAACTGTCCGGGCATGTAGCGGACGCCTTTGGTCTTGATGGGGAATTGGAAAGACTTGACGGTCGGCGTCCGCTGGATCACCTGGGAGACTTCGCTCTCAAATTGCCACATGGACGTCCTTCGGCCTAACGGGACATGCCGTCCCGGCAATAATATTCGTTGGGCAGGGAGTTGTTGAGCTTGTAGTTCTTGAACACGTCACAACTCCCGCAGATGCAGGCTTTTTTCGGGTTCAGGTCGGTGCAGGCGGGGACTCCCGTCGAACAATAGACGCCGGGGATGTCTTCCTTCTGGAGCGGGTTCTTGGCGAGGGCGGCTTTAATGTTCATCATTTTGTTGCTGGAACACCGGCTGCCGCTTTGCACCGGGCACTGGGGACACATGCACTTCGTGACGTTGTCCAAGCTGAGCGGGACCCTCTGAGTAATCATCATCGGGGTGGATATCCGGGTTTTGACCTGTCTCACTGATGTACCTCCTTGCAGTAGTCTCGCGGGACGATGGAGCGAACGTGTTTCGGTATCCCGGTCGATCGTCTCCGGTTAGAGGCGGTTCCTCCTGACCTGCCAAATGATAACCGCGTGGCGATTAAGAAGTCATAAAATTTCAACGGACAAAATAACAAAAGCATGACATTTGCCCCCCGGTACCACAGGCCTCCGTGCCTGTGCGGGGCTGTAAGGCATTCTTGACGGCGCCTGGCCGATCACTCGTGACGGACTGCCAGAAAGTAGCTGTAGGGTGGGTTAACCGTCCCGATTTGTCTGAAAGACTCATCGGGACGCGAACCCACCATTCTTCCGGGTCGGCTTCAGGAGCCCTGTTCCTGTGCCCTCGCTCCGGTGGGTTCCCACAGCCATCCTCCTTTCTCGCCAGCCCTCTGTGCTTAGCCCACCCTGCGCTTCCGGATCATGGATTCTGGATTCTTTTGCTATAATTGGGGCTGGAACCCGCAAATCAGCGTTTCGAGGTAAAGAATGGACCACGTCAAGGTTCTCCAGGACTTGCTTGCCATAGATACGACAGTGCCCCCGGGCAGGAATTACGAAAAGGCTGCAGCCTATTTGGAGCCATTGTTCCGCCAGGCAGGTTTCGAGACGCAGGTGGTTGAAATCCCGCCGGAATACGCTGAGGGAAGGCCGGGGAGGGTGAACCTGGTGTGTCACCGGCGCAGCCCGGGCAGGCCGAGGTTGATATTCTACACGCACGTGGATGTGGTGCCGGCGGAGGGCTGGAATGCCTTCCAGCCGTGGGTCGCCGAGGGCAAAGTCTTCGGCCGCGGCGCCGCTGATATGAAGGGGGGAATTGTCGCCTTGCTGCTGGGACTGCGGGCGGTTAAGGACCGGCCGCTGGACTACGACGTCTCGGCAATCGTCACTACCGATGAGGAGTTCAGCCAGGCCAGCCAGATAAGATACCTGGCGCAGTTCCTGCAGCCGGTAGCGGGCAGCTACGTTTTCTCCCTGGACTCGAGCTTCGGTTTCGTGGCGGTGACCGGCCTGGGTTTGCTGCAGATGGATATCCGGGTCAAAGGCAAGGCGGCGCATTCAGGCCTGGCCCATCTGGGCGAGAACGCCGTGGAGAAAGCCATACTCCTGGTCCAGGCGCTGCTGGAGTTGAAAGAGCGGGTGGTGTTGAGGAAGTCCAGCGTGGATGTTCACCCTGAGACCGGCTTGAAAAAAATGGAGCCGAGGCTGAATATCAACGTGGTGCAGGGCGGCCTCAAGACGAACATCATCCCGGATAGCTGCCTGATATCCGTCGACCGCCGGCTGATTCCCGAGGAGAGCATGGCCGGAGCGGAAGGGGAGATCATGGAGGCCCTGTCTTCCGTATCCGGCGTCAGGTGGGAAATCGAGAAGGTCTTTCGCATTCCGCCGGTCCCGCCGGTGCGGGGTCCGGTCATAGACCGTCTGGAAAAACTGATCAAAGAGGTGACGGGCCAGGGCGGGCAGTACGGGGAGATGGGGTCGGGGGACCTGTCCACCATTGTGGTCCGCGAGTGGAAGGGGCAGGACTTCGGCCTGGGGGTGGTGCGGTCGGAATGCAACATCCACGCCCGGGACGAGTTCGTCTATCTGAAAGACATCGAGGACGTGGCCGCCATCATCGCCCGCTTCCTCCTTCCGTAGCCGCACCCTTTACGGGTGCGTCACCCCGGCCGGTGGCACAGGCGTCCCCGCCTGTGGATCTGGCTTTCTGCCATGCTCGTACACCGTCCGGCCAAGGGGCCTGGGCCGGCCGTTGGGACGGGGCGGGCGAACCCATGAGTTCCGCCCCTACGGGGCACGTGCAACGTGCCCGTACGGTCAGGATACTGAACCGGTGAAGTCGATCTTGACCTTGCCGCTGGTGATGTCGGCGACCTTTAGCTTGTCTTTGGAGAGGAACTCGTCGGCGAGTTTGGCATCAATCGTGCCTTCGGCGAGGAGTTTCCGGGTGATATGGGCGCGGAGGATACGCTTGTCTATCTTGCTGAGGCCGACGAGCGGCCAGCCGCGGACTACCTCCAGCCGCTCCGGCCACTGGAATACGGCTATGCCCTGGTCCTTCATCAACTGCTGCACTTCCTCGTGGCCGAGCTGCTGTCCCTCGGCGGTCTGCACGAAGGCGCACAGCTTCTCTCCCAGCCTGGCATCGGGCATGCCCACAACAGCGGCATTGACCACTTTCGGATGCTTCATCAGCCAGCCCTCCACCGGCTCGGGGTAAACGTTTTCGCCGCCGCGGATGATCATGTCCTTCTTCCGGCCCTCGACTACGAACCGGCCATCCGGCCGCCGGGACATCAGGTCTCCGCTGTGGAAAAAGCCGTCCGCGTCGAAAGCTTTGGCGTTTTCCTCCGGGTTGCGGAAATAGCCTTTGAAGGTCATGGGGCCTTTGACGATCATTTCACCGACCTCGCCCGGGGGTACTTCCCGGTTATTGCCGTCAACCAGCTTGACCACCATCGAGTTGTCCGGGATAGCTTTCCTGCCGACAGTATAAAGGTGGGCCTCCTTGGGGCTGTCCCACCGGGTGGCGATGTGCGGGCCTTCGGTCATGCCGAAGGTATTGGTGAAGCTGACGTGCAGCTCGTCGATGCACCACTTCACCAGTTCCGGTTTGACCTTCTGGGCCCCGGCCCCGATGACCTTCAGGGAACTGAGGTCGTATTTCTTGCGCTCCGCATCCGCCTCCATCCAGTAGGTTATTAGCACCGGGACCAGTTCGACGTGAGTTACGCTGTGTTTCTCGATGAGCCGGAAGCTGTCTTCGGGACGGGTAGATTTGGTCATGACCGTGGTGCCTCCCCGCAGCGTCATGGGTCCGGCGATGGCTGAGATCGCCATGTTATGCGCCACCGGCGTCAGGCACAGGAAAACGCTGTCATCCGTGTTGCCGCCCCGCCGCCCCACGTATTCCCACAGGCAGATGTACTCGTTGTGCGTCCGGGGAATGCCTTTGGGCAGGCCGGTAGTCCCGCCGGAGAGCTGCTCCATGACGATGTCGTTGGGGTCGGGCTTGAATTGCGCCAGATAGTCCGGGGGATAATCCCTTTCGATCTCTGATTGCAGCAGCCCTTCGATAGAAATCCAATCTTTCTCGGGTTTACCGCCGATGGTAAGGAAGAGCTTGAGCGTTGGCGCTTCGCGGCGGAACTCATTGACCATCCCCAGGTAGTCGAACTTCTCCCCCGCAGGCACGAAGATGGCTTTGGCTTCGTGGAGGGCCACCATGTGGGATACCTCCAGCTTGCGGTGGCGGGGGAGGCACATGACGGGGATGACGCCGATTTTGGCCAGGCCAAAGAGGACATAGAAGAACTCGACTATGTTGGGACTGACCAGGACAGCAAAATCTCCGGATTCCAGTCCCAGCTTCTTGAAGTGGATGGCCAGCCGGTCTGATTTCCGGCCCACCTCCCGCCAGGTCGCGGATTTGGCGTCATCGATGAAGGCGATCTTATCGGGGAAACTGGCGACAGTCCTGCCGAGGACATCATCGAAAGTGAGGTTTTGCCAGATGCCTCTGGAAACATAGTCATTGATCTCCTGTTGTGAGAAGGGATACCAGCCTTTGACGATATCCCTGTGCTTCTTTTCCACGGTGCGCGCTCCTGACGAGAATAAGCCGGGGACGGGTGAAGAAAGAGGGAACCGGATATGTGGCTCAACTCAGCATTGACAGGACTTCGACATAACCCGGGGTAACCTGCTTGAGGATCGACCGGCAAGGGAACAAGTAAGTGTCGGCGTATTATAAGAATAAATACGATAGAAGTCAATCGCGTAGTAGTTGCAAATAGTTGCAAAAGCGACCGGTTGCAGTTACAATAGGGGGTACTGCGGTAGGACAGGCAGGGACGCCTGTCCTACCGCTGATCCGAGAGCAGTGGAGGCAAACATGCACCTGCCTGACGGGTTCATCAACCTCACCACTGCTGCCACAACCTGTGGCATTTCTGCGGCAGCAGTCGCCATCAGCGTCCGGGCCGCCAACAAGAAGGTGGGCGAGCGGCATGTCCCCCTCATGGGAGTCATGGCGGCTTTTACATTTGCGGCGCAGATGCTCAACTTCCCCATTATTGCCGGCACCTCCGGGCACCTGCTGGGTGCAACCCTGCTGGCCATTCTCCTGGGCCCGCGGGCGGGGTTGCTGATAATGACCTGTGTGCTGGCGCTTCAGGCATTCGTGTTTCAGGATGGGGGAATCCTGGCTCTGGGCGCCAACATACTCAACATGGGGGTTATTGGCGGCTTTAGCGGCTATTATGTCTATCGGTTGTTCCGGTCCCTGGCCGGAAACAGCAACAAATCGCGGCTCGCCGGGGCTTTCTGTGGCGCCTGGGTCTCGGTGGTCCTCGCCGCGGTCGCTGTCTCTCTGGAACTGGCAGTGTCGGGTACTTCTCCGCTGCAAGTCGCTCTCCCGGCCATGGCGGGTATCCACCTCTTCATCGGCGCCGGGGAGGCCATCATCACCGTGGCGGTCCTCAGCCTGGTTGCAGCGGCCCGGCGGGACCTCCTCGAACTGGAGAAGATTTAGGGGGGTGAAACATGAAGATTAAGGTCAAGTGGTGGCATCTGGGTCTGCTGTTTTCGCTGGGTCTGGTATTGGTGGCGCCCATGGCTTCGTTGTTGCCGGATGGTTTGGAGAGAGTGGCCATTGACACCGGATTTGCGGACCGGGGGCGGGAGCCCCCCTTCCAGCTAGCTCCCGACTATGTCTTTTCTTTTGCCGGTGATGAAACGACCGGTCTGCTGCTGGGAGGGCTGGCTGGAACGGCGATGATTTTCGGCCTTGTTTTCGGGCTGGGATGGCTGTTGCGGCGCCGGGCATCGTGAGGACTGGTGGAAGCGGGCATGTCTTACGCTGACGGGGGTGTCTTCGGCCTGTCCGGGCCGGCAGAACGTTCGCGGCTGGACCCCAGGACCGGGGTAGTGTTGCTCTTTGCCTTCATGATCGCTGTGGTGACCACACCCCGGCAGGACTGGCAAGCCAATCTCCTGTACCCCGTTCCTGTCGCCTGGGTGCTGCTGTTGGCGAGGTTGCCTGTCCTGAAGATTCTCAAGAGGTCGGCGTTGATACTTCCCTTTCTGGTTGCTGTGGCCATCTTCGTTCCCTTCATGCCCGGCAAGACCGTTGCCGTCAGTCTGGATCTGGGCCTATGGCAGTTGACCATCTGGGAAGAGGGTCTTTCGGTGCTGGCGGATGTAATGCTGAAGGGGTGGCTATCGGTCGTCAGTGCAACCATCCTGTTCTTTGTCACACCCTTCCCCGACCTTCTATCGGGCCTGAAGCGCCTGGGCGTGCCCGGGATCCTGGTCATGATATTGTCTTTCCTGTACCGGTATGCTTTCGTGATCGCCGCAGAAACGGCAGCCATGGCGCGGGCCAGGGACAGCCGGAATTACCGGGGGCGGCATCTGATGCAGGCCAGGGCCATCGGCAACATGACCGGCGCTCTGTTCTTGCGGACCTACGAGCGCGGGGAGAGAATCTACGGCGCCATGGTGGCCAGGGGGTACCGTGGGGAGTTGCCCGAGGCGCGAAAACTGGCCCTGAAGGCCGATGACGCTTTTTTGGGAATTGCCCTTCTGACGGCGCTTGCCGGCATTAAGCTGGCAGGCATCCTGCTAACACGCGGGTGAAAGGACAGGGTGTGGAAAAGACATGCCTTGCCTGTGAAATTAAGAAACTGTCTTATAGCTACCCGGACGGTCGCAGGGCGCTCAAAGGCATCGACCTCGCGATAAGGGTGGGGGAGAGCGTGGCCATCGTGGGTCCCAATGGCGCCGGCAAGACCACGTTGCTGTTGCATTTCAACGGTATTCTCAGGGGCAACGGTTCCGTGGCGATCCTCGGCGTTCCCCTGGATGATAAGAGCCTGAGATGGGTGCGGGCCAGGGTGGGCATGGTCTTTCAGGACCCCGGTGACCAGCTCTTCTGCCCCACGGTGTGCGATGACGTCGCCTTCGGACCGCTGAACATGGGCTGTTCACCTGAGGAAGCGCGGTCCCTGGTGGACCAGGCCCTGAGAGACGTTGGCATGGCCGGTAGTGAGAAACGGTGTTCTTATCAGCTCAGCCTGGGGGAAAAAAGGCGGGTTGCCATAGCGACCGTGCTCTCGATGAAGCCTGAACTCCTGGTCCTGGACGAACCAACTTCAAATCTAGACCCGCGGGGCAAGTGGCGGCTCGTCGATCTTCTCAAAAGCCTTCCCGCAACCAGAATCGTGGCCACGCATGACCTGGAACTCGTGGCGGCTTTGTGCGAGCGGACGCTTATTCTGGACGGGGGGCAACTGGTGGCGGACGGACCCACCGGAGTAGTATTGCGGGATGTGGCCTTGCTGCGAAGTCATGGCCTGAGCAGGTGAGGAGGTGGAGATAGAGCCTGATACAAAAGCAATAGGTCTTGTCGCATGACGACCCGGAGAGATTTCACCGCAACACCCATGAGCTGCGCTCACAAACGCAGATATGAAAACGGCTATTTTCTGGGGAAGGACGCAAAGAAGCGCAAAGGGAAATGCAATAAATGAGTAGCCATCCGCTACGAACCTCGGCGTCCTCTGTGGTGCGGCGCCTTTCGTCATTATTTCTGCGATGCAGCATTTATTTCATTCCGCTTGTTAATATCGGGCCGGCGGATAGGTAAGATTGCGTATGTGATCACGGCGTGGGCAGAGGTATACTGGTGGCAACGATGTTAATGCGCTCCGTTACCGGGACCAGGAGGGTTCATGAATGGCTAATCAGTATGTCTGCACGGTCTGTGGTTACAACATGGTCGGTTATCATCCGGACCGGTGCCCGTTTTGCGGGGCGCCGCAGGAACGGTTCATCACCGCCGAAGAATGTTCGGCGCGGTTCACCGTGATGTCCACCCGGGTGAATGATTATGTGACCCGGCTGAACTCGGTCCCGGCGCTGGGCTTCGAACACGCCGCTTACCGCATAAAGACGACCGATGGTGAAATCTGGGTTGATTGCCCGTCGTGTTACGACCGGCGTCTGGAGGCGGTCAAGTACATCACCTTCACCCACCACCATTTCCTGGGCGCCTCGAACCGCTACCGGGAACACTTCGGCGCTCAGGTGCGCATCCATCAGGACGATTCCTCGCACCGCATCTGCAAGGGCTTCACCTTCGACAGGACCTTCGATAAAGATGCAGTGGAAGACGGCGTCGAGTCCTACCACGTTGACGGCCACACGCCGGGCTTCACCTTTTATGTCTTCAAGGAGACCCTGTTCATCTGCGACTACGTATTTTACAACCTGGGCAGCATGCGTTTCAATCCCTTCGGGCCGGCCGCGGCCACCAGGGACGGGGGTAAGCGGATCAATGAAATCATCGGCTCGCGGAAGATCGAGGATGTCTGCGGCGTCCACTACGTCGCTAAATACAAGGACTGGAAACCGCTGTTCGATAAGTTGCTGGCAACTTGAACGGTGAAACCCGGGCGACGGGCGACCACCTGCGGACCAATTGCCCGGACTATCTGTTATAATTCATCAGAGGCGATCCAGTTGAACATAAAAGGGTTCGTATGGCTCGATGAAATCGTTGGAAAACTTGTGCAGAAGATATGAGAAGAAGTAGAAGTTCTCTATCCGGAGCAAGATCTTAATAAAGAGGTAGGTGATTTCTGGGACAATCATGACCTGTCGGACTATTGGGACAAGACAGAGCCGGTTGAGTTTGAAGTAAGTATTGAATGTGAAAGAACCTACTATGTTGTGGATAACAAGCTCTCAGGAGAACTTCGTGAAATTGCCCGGAAACGCGGCATTTCAGCAGATACCCTCATAAATATGTGGGTGCAGGAGAAGCTCCAGGAGCAAGACTAGCGGCGGCTGCGCGCCTGAGGCGTCTGCCCCTGCGTTCTCCAGAACCACCGAGGCCGCTCCATCTTCCCCACTTCAAGTCGCTTTGCCATATTGCAGGCCGCGGAGAGGGAAGACTATGAACCCGGTTCTTTCTCGAGAAATCTCCTCAGCGTGTTGAGACTTTGGGAGTTAGTTGCTTTCAGAGCCTCTACCAGGCTCTTGAATTCGTCCAACCGGATGTTGATAACGCTGTGAAGTTTTCCAGGGTTTCCCGGGAGTTTGAACGGGGCCACATCGATTCCGGCCAGTCTTGCTGCTCTGAGGGTCCATTGTTCCAGGTCAGGACACAGCACCACCAGAAAGTTGTTATTGGCGTGATCCCGGAGTAGCTTCACCCCTTCGTTGGGTAGGTCTTCAATAAGCTGAAGACTCGTCATATAGCCGGGCTGGGATTTTCCCGGGTCCTCGTCCACCATGCCCATGCTGCCTTTCTGACGGCCGAGCCGGTTGCATAACTCCCCCTTCCCGCGGAAATCGTGGATGATATCTCGCCTCCTGAAACGTGTTAGCGCCTCAACCAGGACTGCGTCCGGATCGCATTCGACAAATATCATGCCTGCTCCAGATAGCGGTCGAGGTTCGAAAACACGTCTATCTGCATGATTTCTTCGATCTCGTCGGGGGTCAAAGCCTTTACCCTGGTCTGGTAGTCTCTGACGTAGGTCAAGAAGATGCCGAGGTCATCCCTGGGCGTTTTTTCTATCAGCGGCATCAGAAAATATGGACTGTGTGTCGAAACGAAATACTGGTTCTTGCGCTCGTCTAGGCCAATGGTTTCGGCGAGATATCTCGTGTAGTACGGAAAAGCATGTGACTCGGGCTCTTCCAGGACGAGAATAGATTCGCGGTTGGACAATACCGCGGCCAGGTAAAACACCACTCTTTGTATGGTGTCTGAAGTCAGCGAATATGGATAGGCCACGATGATGTCCTCAAGTTGCTTCTGCACCTCGATTTTTTGCTCCTGCGGTTTGAGGACTACCCTCAGCCCGAACCGTGAGAACACCCGGGTGGCCATTTCCCGGATTTCTTTGTGGCTGAGCATCAGCGACAACAGGTTGTTGCCGTCGGGTGGAACGAGATAGCCCGGTGAGTAGGTTTCGAACTTCTGGCGCACTTCGAATTTGTAGAGTCTGACTGGAGGCAACTCCTGCCGGGTCCCAGATGTGGCGGCCAAGTCGGTATGTCCCCCGGATATGCGTGCGATGGGGTCAGGGCTGCTTCCACCGGTTATGTCGCCGCCAAAACCGCCGCCCTCAAACGTGAGCTTCAGCAGGTAATTATCCAGGGCGATCTCAACGGGATTCTCCAGCAACTCGTCGTAGAAAAGATTGCTCGTCCTTTCAAAACGGACGAATCTACGCAAAGGGTTCTGGTGGTAGTAAACAGCGTAACAGTAGAAGCCCAGCGCCTCAAGTATGTTGGACTTCCCGGTGTTGGGTTCTCCGATGAGGACATTGATCCTCCTGGCGGGCAAATTCAGATGCTTTATTGACTTGAAGTTCCTTATTTCCAGCGTCTTTATCATGGGGTTGCCGTCCTTGTGTTGCGTGGCGTATCGCAAGCCGCGACCGTTGCGAAACCAGCCCTGAGACCTCGAAAAGCCAGATTCCCTCTAGTATACCACAGCGTCAGGGCAGCTAAGGGGCGGTTTGCCGGGAAGACAGGCGTTGTGGGGTCGGGAGGCGACCGGGGGTGAACCTACCCGTTCGGCGGTGCGGGCAGACACATTGGTCTGCCCCTACAACGTGGTGCATGGCATGCCGTCCCGTGATCACCTCCGCAGGCTAAAGACCTGCGGCTACGACCCTCTGACCTCCGCCTTGATCCACCATCAGAATAAAATGTAGATTGCGGCGCATAGTGGCGAAAGCGGCGCCGGTAGGCCTTGGAGAATCTGAACAAAAATAGTGACAGCTTTGGCCAAAACCCATTGGGTTAGCCGGGATTGGGATTTATAAT
>JACQUA010000338.1 GCA_016210565.1 Chloroflexota bacterium | reverse complement strand
GCAAGGTCGAAGGGTCTTTGGTCCCGGGTCTCCCGTACGTGAACCTGAGCAAGGTCGAAGGGTCTTTCGTCCCGGGTCACCCGACCGTCACCCTGAGCAAGGTCGAAGGGTCTTTGGTCCCCGTCACCGCCCCAAAAGATTCTTCGACTTCGCTCAGAATGACAGACTGGACTTCGCTCAGAATGACAGGGTGCCGCTCCAGAATGGAACCACGAATAAACACTAATGAACACGAAAGGAAAGGCCCATTAGTGTTTATTAGTGTTAATTTCGTGTTTGAGACTACAGAAGATACCATAGCAGAGCTGAAAAGGAACAACTCATGGACGTTCGCGCTCAACTTTCAATGATTTTTCACCTGGACAAGTGCATCGGTTGCCATACCTGCTCCATCGCCTGCAAGAACATCTGGACTTCGCGGGATGGCACCGAATACATGTGGTGGAACAACGTGGAGACCAAGCCCGGGACGGGTTACCCCACCCTGTGGGAAGACCAGGAGAAATACCGCGGCGGCTGGGAGACGAAAGGAAACTCACTCCGGCCCCGGCTGGGCGGCCGCCTGGGGGTGTTGACCAGCCTGTTCTTCAATCCCTACCTGCCCAGCCTGGATGACTACTACGAGCCGTGGAGCTACCAGTACGAGACGTTGACCACGGCCCCCCGGGCCGATGACCCACCGACGGCGAAACCTATCTCGAAGATCACGGGGAACTATCTGGACATCGAGGCCGGTCCCAACTGGGATGACGACCTTTCCGGCTCATCGGTCTACGCCCGGAACGACATCAACCTGAACAGTCTGACCGACGCCGAGCGCCAGGCCATGTTCCAGCTCGAGCAGATGGTCTTTTTTTACATTCCCCGCATCTGCAATCACTGCCTGAACCCGGGTTGCGTGGCCGTCTGTCCCAGCGGGGCTATCTACAAGCGCGCCGATGATGGCATCGTCCTGATCAGCCAGGAGAAGTGCCGGGGCTGGCGCTTCTGCGTCAGCGGCTGTCCCTACAAAAAGTCGTACTACAACTGGAAGGCGGGCAAGTCGGAGAAATGCATCCTGTGCTACCCCAGGGTGGAGACCGGGCAGGCCCCGGCCTGTTTCCACTCCTGCGTGGGGCGGATCCGGTACTTCGGAGTCCTCCTTTACGACGCCTCCCGGATCAAGGAAATGGCCAGCGTCCCGGAGGCGGACCTGGTGGAGGCGCAACGCAGTCTCATTCTCGACCCCTCGGACGCCGGAGTAATCGCCGGCGCGAAGAAGAACGGTGTAGCCGCTGACTGGATAGCGGCGGCGCAGCGGTCCCCCTGCTACCTTTTCGTGAAGAAATGGGGCCTGGCCCTGCCGCTCCACCCCGAGTTCCGCACCCTGCCCCAGCTTTTCTACGTCCCGCCCCTGCTGCCCATCATCGGGGCGATGAAACAGGGCGGCTATGAGGTCGCCTGCCAGGACTTCTTCTGCAACATCGACACCTACCGGGTGCCGGTGAACTACATGGCCAGTCTCTTCTCCGCCGGCAACCGGGAAATAGTCCAGACGGCCCTGAAGAAGCAATGGGCCGTCCGGAGCTACCAGCAGGCGAGACAGGTGGGTAACATCACGGACCAAAAAGCAGCGGCGATGCTCGCCGAGGCCGGGTGCACCGTTGACGACGCCAGGCAGATATCCCGACTGACGTCCCTGCCGCGCTTCGAAGACCGGTTCGTCCTGCCGCCCTACCACCGGGAGCAACTTATCGAAGCCACGGTGGACCCCTTGCAGCAGAAGAAGCAGGCCGGCTTCGGGCTGACCAGCAGCCCCCAGCGGGGGCCGTAATGGACGGTGCATCAGACGTAGGGTGGGTTAAGCGCAATGGGGCGTGGTTAATCGGGGTGGTTGCGCGAACCCACCACTGCGGGGGACAAATTCCAAAAGCCAAATTCCAAATACCAAACAATCGGCCATCCCGACGAGTCGGGACAATGAACGATCAAAATGTCATTCTGAGCGAAGCGAGCGTAGCGAGCGTAGTCGAAGAATCCTTCGCTTCGCTCAGGACAAGTTCTTTCGGG
>JACQUA010000343.1 GCA_016210565.1 Chloroflexota bacterium | reverse complement strand
GGGGTGGGCATAGTGCGTGCAGAGCTTTAGCTCGGCGGGTGAGCCCTGTCGCCACCCCGGCAAGGCTGAAGCCGTGCACTACAGGCGCCACCCGTGTGCGTAATCTGGGATTAAACCAAGGAGGAAAAGAGGAACCATGGTTGTCAAGAGCATAAACAAGGAGCTGTGCTTCGGCTGCAAGCTTTGTGTGGACGTGTGCACCGAAGACGTCCTGCGCTTTGATGAGGCCAGGAACAAGCCGTACGTAAAATATCCCAAGGACTGCGTGTCCTGCCTCTTTTGCGAGGCCTTCTGCCCCATCGGAGCCATAGAAGTCTCTCTAAAGAGGGGCAGAAAACTGCCAGAGGTGATGTAGCGTGACTATTTCAGACAAGGTCCTGGACACGGATGTCCTGGTCATCGGAGGGGGCATCAGCGGCCTGGTGGCGGCCAACAAGGCTATCGAGGAAGGGGTAAAGGTGCTGGTGGTGGACAAAGGGGTGGTACCCTGGACGGGACAGGTGCCTTCCTCGGGCGGCGCTTTCCCTACCATACCTCTCGACGAGGTGGAAGCCAGGGCCAAATATATCGTGGAGCAGTGCAGCTACCTGAACGACCAGGACTGGGTCTATGCCTACGCCCGGGAATCCTATCCCGCGGTGCAAGAGATGGCTGGCTGGGGAGACCTGTTTCTGAGGGACATCAGCGGGAAGTTAATTCAGAGGAATGGGCAATTCCGGCTCTACCGAACCGAGATGTGCCTGCCCATCCTCCTGGGCAGGGCCCTGAAGAAGGGCGTCAAGGTCCTCAGCCGGGTATATATGCTGGACCTCCTGAAGCGGGATGGGCGGGTGGTGGGCGGCGTTGGCTTCCACTATCAGACTGGAGACCTCTATCTGATCCATTCCCGGGTCACCATCATCGCCTCCGGCGGCTGCAGCTACAAGTCTCGCGCTCTCTTCCACATGAATTGTGGCGAGGGCACGGCTATGGCTTATCATGCCGGGGCCGAGCTCCGAAACGCCGAGTTCGGGGGCAGCTACTCGGTCATTAACAAGCATACGGGCACGGCTGACCGCTCCCTGGGCACCTTGCGCCGGGCCTTTGAGAACGCCCGAGGGGAACGTCTGGTCGAGAGATACCCGCAAGTCGATAACGAGCGCAGGTTCCTCAATCTCGGCTCGGACGCTTTTTACCAGGAAGTGAAGGCTGGCAGGGGCCCCATCTATCTGAACCTTGTGGACCAACCTGACCTGGCAGCGGTGCGCTACGGACCTGACAACATAACCCATAGTAACCGGACACATGGTTACGTAAGGATGATGCAGCGGCTGGGGATCGACGTGACCAGGGAAAAGGTGGAGTGGACGATAAACCGTCCCAATTTCGCCGGCTGCGTGCGGGTGGACCTGGACTGCGAGACCACCGTTCCCGGTCTGTATGCAGCGGGGGCGGCCATCATTCTGGGGAGCGGCATCTGGGGCGCCTTGTCCTCGGGACTTCTGGACGGGCCTTTAGGGTTGGTTGTGGGCAACGGACTTAAGGCGGGGGCCGCCGCGGCTAAAGCTGTTTCCCAGGCTCCCAAGCCTGTAGCCGCTGCCGGGGTAGAAAAGTTGAAAACGGAAATCCTGGCCCCTCTGGGCGTCAAGGAGGGTTATAGCCCTTACGACGCCATCAGAGAGGTGCAGGAGCTAATCTTCCCGATCGAGAACAGCTACCTGAAACACCGGGAGCGGTTGGAGAAGGCCCTGGACCAGATTCAAGAACTGAAGGCTAGGGTATCCGGAGTAAAGGCCAGGGACGCCCATGAGCTGGTAAGGTGCCACGAGGCCAGAAGCATGCTCCTCAACGCCGAAATCTTCTTCAGGGCGGCACTGGAGAGGACGGAAACCAGGGGTTCTAACCGGAGGGAGGATTACCCCGAGCGGGATGACAGGAACTGGCTGAAGTGGATCATTATCAAAAAGGAGGATGGGAGGATGACGCTTTCTAAGGAGCCGGTGCCCCTCGAGAGATATAAGTTCAAACCCGGCAGTGAACCCGCCAGGGTGGACCCCAGGTGGATTTCCCTGAAATAGGGGCGGTAGTCATTTCGAACAGGAAGGAAAGAGAAAATGTTTGCTAAGCGACATTTGTTGACCGGGTTATTGGGGATATTGCCCCTGGTTATGCTTTTGTCAGCCTGTACGGCGCAGGCGCCGACCCCGGCGACAGGTCCAGCGCCGGCTCTGACGCCAGAAACCCAGCCCAGGTTGGACGCGCTGGCTCAGGTTATCGAAGGCGCCAGGAAGGAGGGGGTTATCGCAGGGAGGTTATCAACTAATTTGAATATCCCGCTCCAGCAGCGCCTGGTTCAGGAAATCGAGGAAGCGTATGGAGTTCGCTTGAGGCTTGAGTACACGGCCGCCAAGGGTTACGCGAAGGAGGCGGCTACGGTACTGGGGGAATACAAAGCCGGTATCTCCATTCAGGATCTCACTACATTCTCCGGGGGAAACATGATGAAACTAATTGATGCCGGGGCGATACAACCGGTAGACTGGCTGCCTTTGCTGCCTCAGGGGACGCCCCCGGATATAATTCTGCCGGGTGGCTTCGGAGTTAATGTGTATACCCAGTTTAACGGCATAATATACAACCCCGGGAAGGTCGCCGCTGGAGAAGTTCCAAAGACCTGGCGGGACCTGGCGCACCCCAAGTGGAAGGGAAGGATAGGCATTAGAGATGCCCGATCCGATTGGGTATTTCTTGCCTATTTGAGGGGATGGGATGAGAGTCTTGAGACCCTCCGGGCCATAATGAAAAACAAGCCAATTGTCGGTGAACCTTCCTCGCTCCAAAACAGGTACGAGATAGGCGAAATCGACTTGTATCAGGGTATGAGCAACGATACACAACGTCTCGAACTAAAAAAGGTACCCGCAAAATTCACCAGTCTGGATTTTTCAGGACACACTTCCATTTACGTCCTGGTGACCAGGTATGCCCAGCATCCGAATGCCGCCAAGCTGGTCGCGGCTTACCTGGCTGGCCCGAAAGGGCTCAAGATTAGGCTTGAGGCAGGCGGCGGCACCCTTTTCTACCCTGGCAACTCCGAGCACGACCTCGCACTGAAGAACAAGGAGCGAGGCCTGCCGAGCCTTTCCTTTGATTCGGATGCCAGGTTTCGAGCCTTTGAAATGAGCCCGGAGACTGATAAATTCAGTGAAGAAGTAGCGCGCATTTGGATGACCGGCAAATAGGAATCGCCTGCCAGATATAATATGAACTAAGATTTTGGAAAAACTAAACTGTTACGGAAAAACAGGTGACCGCTGTTCGCCTGTTCCTTACCCTACACGGCAAATAAAGTAATGGAGGCAAAGAGTGGCAGAGTTAGATTGTGATGTTTTGGTTATCGGTGGTGGCCTAGCCGGGTGCTGGGCGGCGCTGAGGGCAGCAGATTGTGGAGCCAGGGTTATTCTGGCTGAACAAGGCAGGCTCGCCCATTGTGGTAAAAGCACCTTCGCGGGAGCCGGCATTTCGTATCCAACTTCTCAGGACGACCTGAACCTCTGGGCAAAGGAAATTGTAGAGGAGAAGGAATATCTTATCGACCAGGACTGGGTGACGGCATTTCTCCAAGAACAGGAGAGCCGAATGCGTGATATGGAAGCCTGGGGTGCCTATTTTGAAAGAGACGAGCATGGTCAAGTGGTAAGAAGCCTACAGATGGGCCAAATCGTGGGCCGAAACGCTATGGTGGAAAGCAAGGGAATGATGGAGACTTTACAGAAAAGACTAGAAGCGGTTAAGGTTCAGTGTTTGGAAAGAACCTTGATTACTGGCTTGCTTACCTCCGACGGGTGCCATCCTACAATGGGAGGTGTGGTGGGTATCTTTGGCTTCAATACTGTTACGGGAGAGCCGGTAATCATCCGGGCGAGAGCCACGGTTCTGACTACTGGCGGCACTGATCGTAACCTTGCCCTTGCTGGGGACGGGATAGCCCAGGCCTTTCAGGCTGGGGCGGAGATTAGTGATATGGAGTTTGCCAGGGGATACAGTTATTCGATTGGGCATCAGAATACCCATGTGCGCCTGGGGATGAGATTGCTCAACTCCAAGGGTGAAAACATTCTTGAACGTTACTACCCGGAGTTAAAGGGAAGGCTTAAACGGGACCAAATGGCGCTGGCCGTTATGGTTGAGGAGATAGAAAGCAAAGGGCCAATTTTGGCGGACTACACCCAGTTATCGCCAGAGAATATGCGCTTGCTACGTACTTTGTTCACCACTGCGGAGTGGGTGCGAAGCGTAGAAAATGAGGGGATCGACCTTAGCCGGCAGCCAACCGAGTGCTATCATGTGTCCTCCGGCTACCCACATACGTCGCGAGGGGGCATAAGGCAAAGCATTTACGGAGAGGCCAGCCTCCCCGGGCTTTTCACCGCTGGAGAGGCGGCCGCTAACGCGATGTCGAACTTGGACGGCTGTCTTGTTCCGGGATACCGTGCTGGGGAATCTGCTGCCAGATATGCCAGAGAAGGGCCAAGTCTGCAATTAAAACAGGAACAGGTGGATATGTTGAGGGAAAAGACTTTTCAGCCTCTTAAAAGAAAGGTTGGGGTTAAGGCGGAGTCCTTTAAGGGCCTTATGGCTGAATTCGATCGGGCACTCTGTCCGGCGAATGTCTCCGTCTTCAAAAGTGAAAAGGGTCTTAGGGCAGCCCTATCCCAGGTAGAAAATTGGAAGAAGGAGCTACTGGCAAACCTTGTGGCTGAGGATATACGCAGTCTTGTCTGGGCGAACAAGGCAGAGAGCCTTATAGTATGTGCGGAGTTGGTTTACCGAGCCTGCCTGGAAAGGGAAGAGAGCCGCTGCTACGCTCTGAGGGCCGAGTTCCCTTACCGTGATGACATCAACTGGCTGAAATGCGTGATATTGAGGCGAGAAAGGGATGGCGATGGCATAGACGTCAGTAGATTCTCCTTGCCGATTTACCGCTGGCCAGTCAAACCTGCCAAATACGAGAAAATACCCCTCCCTTTCCCAATGCCGAAAGTCTAAGATTTAGAATGGAGAATACCAGATGAGACTGATATCAGTTGATGTTCAGCTTTGTGATGGTTGCGGGATATGTATTGAAGAGTGCCCCATGGGTGTCTTTAAGCTCGACGCAAGCACCAACAAAGCAATAGTGGTGAACGCTCTGGATTGCAATCAACACACTAGGTGCCCAATATATTTCTGTGAGGCAACTTGCCCACCCAAGGCCATCCAGGTTTCACGAGGTAGAGAAAGGTCACCATTTCGTCCCTATTAGAACCGGGCAGGCAAAAGCAATGATTGTCAATTACCACCATCTGTGATCCACCACCTGGAAAAACAGGCGACCGCTGTTCGCCTGTTCCCTATTCTACAAAAAGGAGGAAAACTCTCGTGACTGTTTCAGAGAAGGTTCTGCAGACGGATGTCCTGATCATTGGCGGGGGCATCAGCGGCCTGGTGGCGGCCAACAAGGCGGTAGAGCAAGGGGTAAAGGTGCTGCTGGTGGACAAAGGGGTGATACCCTGGACGGGGGAAGTGCCGTCCTCAGGCGGCGCCTTCCCTACCATACCCGTGGACCAAGTGGAAGCCAGGGCCAAGTATATCGTTGAGCAATGTGAATACCTGAACGACCAGGACTGGGTCTATGCCTATGCCAGGGAGTCTTATCCCGCGGTGCAGGAGATGGCTGGCTGGGGCGACCTGTTTCTGAGGGACATCAGCGGCAAGTTAATTGAGAGGAATGGGCAATTCCGGCTCTTCCGCACCGAGATGTGTCTGCCCATCCTCCTGGGCAGGGCTTTGAAGAAGGGCGTCAAAGTCCTGAACCGGGTGTACGTGCTGGACCTCCTGAAGCAGGATGGACGGGTGGTGGGCGCCGTTGGCTTCCACTATCAGACGGGAGACTTCTATGTCCTTCGGTCCCGGGCCGCCATCATCGCCTGCGGCGGCTGCAACTACAAGTCTCGCCCCCTCTTCCACATGAATTGCGGCGAGGGCACGGCCATGGCCTACCATGCCGGGGCCGAGCTCCGAAACGCCGAGTTCGGGATGGGCCGCTCGGTAAGTAACAAATACACCGGCGTCGAGACTCGGGGTCTCGGCACGCTACGTAAGGGGTTTGAGAATGCCCGAGGGGAATGCCTGGTTGACAAGTATCCGCAAGCCGATAACGAGCGCCGCTTCCTCAATCTCGGCGTGGACGCTTTTTACCAGGAATTAAAGGCCGGCAGGGGTCCGATATATCTCAACCTGGCAGCCCAGCCGGACCTGGCAGCGGTGCGCTACGGACCTGACAACATAACCCATAGTAACCGGACCCATGGTTATGTAAGGATGATGCAGCGGTTGGGGATAGACGTAACCAGACAAAAGGTGGAGTGGACGATAAACCGTCCGAATTTCGGGGGTTCTGTGCGGGTGGACCTGGACTGCCAGACCACTGTTCCCGGTCTGTATGCAGCGGGGGCGGCCATCATTCTGGGCAGCGGGATCTGGGGCGCCTTGTCCTCGGGACATCTTGATGGGCCTTTAGGGTTTGTTGTGGGTAACGGATTCAAGGCTGGCGCCAGTGCGGCTAAAGCTGTTGGCCATGCTCCAAAGCCTGTAGCCACTACCGAGGTAGAAAAGTTGAAAACGGAAATCCTGGCCTCTCTGGGCGTCAAGGAGGGCTATAGCCCCTACGACGCCATCAGAGAGGTCCAGGAAATCATTATCCCCCTCAAGAACAGCTACATCATGCGCAAAGAGCGGCTGGAGAAGGCCCTGGAGCTGGTTGAAAAGGTGAAGGCCAAGCTACCCCAACTGAAGGCCAGGGACGCCCATGAGCTGGTCCGGTGCCACGAGGCCAGAAGCATGCTCTTCAACGCCGAAGTCTTCTTCAGGTCTGCCCTGGCGAGGACGGAAACCAGGGGTACTAACAGGAGGGAGGATTATCCGGAGCGGGATGACAGGAACTGGCTGAAGTGGATCATCGTCAAAAAGGAGGATGGGAAGATGGCGCTTTCTAAGGAGCCAGTCCCCATAGAAAGATATAAATTCAAACCCGGGGGCGTCCCTTCAAGGGCAGATCCCAGGTGGACCTCCCTGGGATAAAGGGGGACCGGCGCCTGCTTTCGGCGGGCATGAGCGATTCTTTCCAAAAAGGAGGAAAAATGTCTGCTAAGCGACACCTATTCGGACTATCGGCGATAACAGCTTTGGTTCTGGTGTTCTCAGGCTGCACGGCGCAGGCGCCGACTGCGGCGCCAACTCTGGCGCCGGCGGGGGGGCCAGGGGCCAAGCCCGGGCCGGATGCGCTGGCTACAAGGGTCATCGAAGACGCCAGGAAGGAGGGGGTGGTCAACGCCAGATTGTCAACTTCCTTTGGTATCCCCCTCCAGCGGCGTCTGGTCAAGGAAGTCGAGGAAGTGTACGGCGTCAGCTTAAGGCTTGAGTACACGGGGGCCAAGAATTATTCACAGGAGGCGGCTACGGTACTGGCGGAATATAAAGCTGGTATCTCTAGCCAGGATCTCACCGTATTCTCCGGCTCCAACATGATGAAATTAATTGACGCCGGGGCCATGCAACCGGTAGACTGGCTGCCCTTGCTGCCTCAGGGAACACCCGATACTATAGTTCTCCCGGGCGGCTTCGGAGTTAATTTATTCACTGCTCACAACGGCATAATATACAACCCCAGGAAGGTCGCCGCTGGAGAAGTTCCCCGGACCTGGCGGGACCTGGCTGACCCCAGGTGGAAGGGGAGGATAGGTATTACCAATTTTCCAAGTGCGTGGACATTTCTTGCCTATTTGAATGGGGTCGAGGCGGCTC
Organism: Chloroflexota bacterium; assembly: GCA_016210565.1. Classification (GTDB taxonomy): domain Bacteria; phylum Chloroflexota; class Dehalococcoidia; order JACQUA01; family JACQUA01; genus JACQUA01. Next base: position 626 of record JACQUA010000343.1, on the reverse strand, counting down.
TAGACGACCTCCGGGCAATAATGAAAAACAGACCGGTTACCGGTTCGTATTCTGAATTGCTTAACCGGTACCACATAGGCGAAATCGATGTGTCTGAGGCTTTAACTAATGACATAGCAAGGGTCAAAGAAAAGGGGGTGCCAGGGGAGTTCGCCTCTCTGGAGTTTTCAGGATATGGCTCCCATTATCTCCTGGTGACCAGGTATGCACAGCATCCGAATGCCGCCAAGCTGGTCGCGGCTTACCTGGCTGGCCCGAGAGGGTTCAAGATTACGCTGGAGGCGGGTATGGGCAGCGTTTTCTACCCTGGCAACTTGGAGCACGACATCGCCGGGCGGAACAAGGAGCGAGGCCTGCCGGCTTTTAACTTTCAGACGGATGCGAAGTATCGAGCCTTTGAATTGAGCCCGGAGCGTGAGAAGCTCAGCCAAGAAGTAACGCGCATCTTTCTGACCGGCGGATAGGGACCGGTTTTAGGTCTTGGTGGGGTGGGCATAGTGCGTGCAGAGCTTTAGCTCGGCGGGTGAGCCCTGTCGCCACCCCGGCAAGGCTGAAGCCGTGCACTACAGGCGCCACCCGTGTGCGTAATCTGGGATTAAACCAAGGAGGAAAAGAGGAACCATGGT
>JACQUA010000370.1 GCA_016210565.1 Chloroflexota bacterium | reverse complement strand
GTGGTCATGCCTACCAGACAGGGCATCACCATCACCAGACGCTGCATCGCCCAGCCGACCCCGGCCCAGGCAACCCTGCTCCAGAGGCTCCACTTACACCTTCCGCAGCGCATCAGAATTCAAGAATTGTAGTGCCAAAAACAGATTCACCTGTGACCGGGTCCAAATACGAAACTGCGGAAGTTCGGCTAGCATAAGTTCGGGATTGGGCATGTCGTCCCCGTCGAAGAGCGTTTGCGGGGTCAAACGGGCAGTTGCAGTTGTTATGAATCAGGAGGCAAGGGAAAATGTTCAGGAAGACTGTTTGCGGGATCATGATACCGATGCTCTTCACTTATCTGATAGCCTGCGCTTCCGGGACCGCGCCTGGCGCCCGGAGTGGAGGGGAAGGAGTCGCCGGGTCGAACCCGGCCGCCCCGGCGCCGGACAAGGGGGCCCTCCCCGGCGCCGGGGGCTCGAACGTCCACACGCTGGAAAGCACCCGCGAGGCCCGCCACCTGACGGTGGGGAAGCCGATAGCCGGTGTGGAGATAAAGCTGATCGACGATGCCGGGAACCTGGCCGGGTCGGGAGATCCCCGTAGCGACACCCCCGGTCCCGACGTGTCGGGATTGAACCCCGGCAGTCAACCGGGCACGACCCCGAAGGTCGGGGCCGCTACGGGTTGCAGCAGCCCTGCCGCCGCGGGAGGAATCGGCGAAGTGTGGCTGCGCGGGCCGACCATGGTATCGGGATACTACGAAGACCCGGCGATGAACGCCAGTTCCTGGACGCCTGACGGCTGGTTCAGGACCGGGGACTACGGCCGGTGGGACGGCGACGGCAACCTGGCCATCGTGGGCCGGAAGAAGGACGTGATCATCCGCGGCGGGCAGAACATCTACCCCGCCGAGATAGAGAACCTGCTGTTCACCCATCCCCGGGTGAAGGACGTGGCCATGGTGGGCGTGCCGGACCCGGTCATGGGGGAACGCGCCTGCGCCTTTGTGGTTCCCCGGGGTGACGAGGGTTTTACCTTTGAGGAGATGACGGCTTTTCTGCGGGAGAAGAAGATAGCTGCCTACAAGCTGCCGGAGCGGCTGGAGCTGGTGGATAGCCTGCCGATGGTGGCGGGCGGCCAGAAGGTGAACAAAAAGGCCCTGAGCGAGATGCTAACACCGGGGCCGTAGGGGCAGACCCGTGTGTCTGCCCGCCGGTACCACAGGCCTCCGTGCCTGTGAGAGCCGGATTTATGACGAGCCCGGCGCTCTGGCTATTTGGCGTTGGGGCATGCGGCAGCGTGCCGCTACGGTGGCGGCCAAAAGACGTGTATCCGCGTCCCGCCTGACCCGTCATTGTTGCGAGCGAAGCGAACCAATCCCCTGGTTGGCTGGCCGTCCGGTCCCGACCCAGTCGGGACTCTCGCAAAGCGGAGGAGATTGCCGCGCTTCGCTCGCAATGACCGTGGCTGAGAGTTATGGTTTCGGGCACTATTTGTCTCTTTGTGCCCGGATTTCTTCCAACGCGGAAGGCCCTGACCACTTTGCCGAGACCTCTTTCGAAGCGAGCTGAAGGTCCTTCCAGGCTAGAGCGGCCTTTTTTCTATCGGGTGGCAGGTGGTACACGAGAGCGGCCTTCATTTGAGATATCTCATGACTCAACTTATCAAGGCGTTCCCTGAAACCCAGGTCTCTTAATTCGTTCTTTGTTTTTGCTCTTTCTGAAGGCATGGTTCCATCCTGCGACAGTTTTGCATGGTGGGCAGTCGTTATGATTATAACAAACTCGGTGTGAGCTGACCAGGCATGTGCGGTGTCCGGCTGCGGCCGGGTTGACAAACCAACCGGTTTACGGCTAGCATAACGCTTACCGGCAACCGGGCGGTCGTCTGTGTTGAACGACTGTCCGGGGGATTGCTTCCCCCGATATGCATCGGGGTCGCAATGACGATCGCAATGATGACGCCGGCCGGTCAGAACGGTCAGTTGATTGCAGTTGCATAGAAACAAAGGGTGAGCGACAATGCAAAAGAAGAATGTTTGGTTGATAGGGTTATTGATTTACTTGGTCTACCTGACCGCCTGCGCGGCGGGGGGGCCGCCGGCCGCCCCCGCGGCGCCGGAAAAGGGCGCTGCCCCCGGCGCTGTCCCGGGCGCGCCGGCGCGAGCCGGCTGGGAAGTCGAATGGGAAAACAGCCTGGCGGCGGCGAAGAAGGAAGGGGGTTTGCTCATCTACAGCATCTCGGGGCCGTCTTCGAGGGAGAGGTTGCGAAGCACTTTCAAGGACAAGTATGGCCTGGACCTGGAGTTTGTGACCGGCAGCGGCAGCGAACTTCTGGCCCGGGCCAGGAGCGAGAGGGCGGCGGGGTTGTTTCTCGGCGATGTCCTCATGGGCGGGCCCACCACGAGCCTGAGTTTCAAGGATATGGGCGCCCTGGATCTCATCGAGCCGGCCCTGCTCCTGCCCGAGGTGAAGGACCCCGCGGCCTGGGTTGGCGGGAGCATGTTCTTTTTCGATAAAGACCGTTACACCCTGGGGTATATCGCCATGCCCAACGGGACATGGCTGGTGAATACGGACATGCTCAAACCTGCCGAGGTCGGTTCGTACAGGGACCTGCTCAGCCCCAGGTGGCAAAAGCAGATGATACTGTCGGACCCCACGGTACCCGGCCCGGCCAGCGCCCTGGTCGGGACCGCCATGTGGGGAATCATGGGTGAGGACTACGTCCGCTCGCTAGCCAAACAGGAGCCGGCGATAACCCGCGACGGACGGCTTCTCGTGGAATCAGTGGCCCGCGGCAAATACCCCATCGCCATCGGCCCCCTCGCCGAAGCAAGGTGGGAGTTCAAAAAGGGGGGAGCGCCCATTGAGCAGGTCGATCCCGCGGAAGGTAACATCACCCTGTCCGGGGCAGGGAGCCTGGGCATATTCAACCGCTCTCCCCATCCGGCTGCCACCCGCATCTTCGTGAACTGGCTGCTGAGCCGGGAAGGGCAGACCCTGATGCAAAAGGAGATGGGCGGCGCCAGCCGGAGGGTCGATATCTCCAGGGAGGGGATAGACCCCGACAACGTACTGAAACCGGGAGTGAAGTACCTGCCGGGCGACACCGAGGAGGCTGTACGCCAGAGGGTGGAAAGGCAGGCCAAGTTCAGGGAGATCTTCGGCATCCGGTAGAGGACGATCCCGGTACCACCCCGATGCATCGGGGCGAGGGCTGAAACAGGGCGGTGGCACAGGCGTCCCGCCTGTGAGCGCGGGTCAGAGAGCAAAGCCGGAATGTTAAGGACAGGCGCGACATATCAAACACGGAAGAAGCTCCCTGAAGACTCTAAGGAATTCCCGAACGTCTCGATTCCAGGCGCCAACATCTGGTTGAATAAGCCCTGGGACCGGACCACGCATTGTCCCCACAGGCGGGGACGCCTGTGCCACCGGAGCGACAGCAATTCGTCATTTATGTGGAGGAGTCTTCTTCATGGCATATTACAAGGACTTGAGGGCATACATCCGGGCCCTGGAAGAGGCCGGCAAGCTGGTCCGGATCAAGCGACTGGTCAACAAGGACACCGAAATGCACCCCCTGGTGCGCTGGCAGTTTCGGGGGCTGCCCGATGAGCAGAGAAAAGCCTTCCTTTTCGAGAACGTGACGGACGTCAAGGGCAGGAAATACGACATCCCGGTGCTGGTCGGCGCCCACGCTGCTTCCCGGGAAATCTATGCCCTGGGGATGATGTGCCGGCCCGGCGAGATCATGGCCAGATGGGCCGAATCGGAGTTGCACCCGGTTAAGCCGGTCATGGTGGATGGCGGCCCGGTCCTCGAGGAAGTGCACAAAGGCGACAGTTTGCTGGAGCACGGCGGGTTGGACGAGTTCCCGGTCCCAATTTCCACGCCCGGTTTCGACAATGCTCCCTATTTGACGGCCGCCAACTGGGTCTCGAAGGACCCGGACACGGGCGTCAGGAACACCGGAAACTACCGGGCCATGGTCAAGAGTCCGACCCGCCTGGGCATCTGCGCCACGCCCAGCAACCATTTCCGCGAGCACTGGGAAAGGCGCCGCGCGAAGGGCATGCCGCTGGAGGCAGCCGTGGTCATCGGGCCGTCCCCGAATGTAGGCTACGTGGCCACGGCGAAGCTGCCTTACGGGGTGGACGAATACGATGTGGCGGGGGGGATGGCCGGCGCGCCCGTGGAACTGGTGAAGTGCCTGACGGTGAACATCGAAGTGCCCGCTAACGCCGAAATCGTGATCGAAGGCATTGTCCCTACCGATTGCCTGGAAAGGGAAGCCCCCTTTGGCGAGTACCCCGGCTACATGGGGTCGGAAATGCTCAACCCGTTTATGAACGTAACCTGCATCATGCACCGCACCAAGCCGGTCTACAACGCCTTTATCAGCCAGTTCCCGCCCAGCGAGAGCAGCAAGCTGCGCGGGATAGCCGCCGAGTCCGTGTTGTTCAAATTTCTCAAGCATGACTGCAACATCCCCGGCGTCAAAGACGTATCGATGCACGAGGCCAGCGGCGCCAACGCCTACATCGTGATTGCCCTGCGGAAGACCCATCCGTCTCAAGCCTGGCAGGCCCTGAACGGCGCCTCTGCCCTGATACCCACGGGAGGCAAGATTATCGTTGTGGTGGATGAAGACATCGACCCGAGGGACGCCGATTCGGTCAACTGGGCCATGAGTTTCCGCATGCAGCCGCACCGGGACGTAAAGATCATCCAGGGGAAAGCGCCGGGGATAGACCCCTCCGCCGCGCCCCCCTCCGACCTCGAGTCCCGCTCGGCTGCGGTTTCAGGGGCCTCGGCCATGCTCATCGACGCCACGCTGAAATGGCCTTACCCGCCGATTTCATTGCCGAAGAAAGAGTTTATGGACAGCGCCCGGCGGATGTGGGAGGAGGAGGGGCTGCCGGACCTGAAACCGAGGGTCCCCTGGTACGGCTATTCCCTCGGCCACTGGACCGCGGAGAACGATGAGGAGGCCCGGCTGGCGCTCCAGGGCCGGCACTACGAGACAGGAGAGAAGCTGGCCCGGAAGAGGGTCACGTCGGAATCCCGTGTCTCCACGAGTGGCGCCGGGCATTAGTCGGAGGTTTAACACGCGTCGGGTGGGGCGTAGCCCATGGCTTCAGCCTTGCGGGGCGGGGAAAAATGGCGACTTGTCCCCACGCGTCAGGACCGAAACCCCGTAGGGGCGCGTTGCACGCGCCAGCGTCGCCCGTTCCCACGACAGGAGTCCCGATGCATCGGGATCGCTACGGGCTGGGCGCGTGCAACGCGCCCCTACGGCGGCGGGCACTCGGTTTTTCTTGACACACGGCTTGCGGTTGTGGTAGATTGCCCTGTGGCGTTTTGGAAATGGCCAGCGCCAGATTGTTCCAGCAGGACTGACATGGTTGAAAGAACATCCGAGCGGCGAAAAGAACCCGAGCCTGCCCTGACCGCCTATGAGCAGCAGATGCGCAACGATAACGAAAAGCTGCGCAAGAAGATGCTGGGGAAGGTCATCGTCAAAGGCAAAGACGTTCCCTGGGAACAGGGCCGGCAGGGACTGATAAGATTTTACGTCTGGGACGAGAACTGGGATGAGATGGGCACGCCGTACTGGCGGATTTTTATCAATCATATCAAGAAGCACTCGGGCAAGCATATCCACCAGGGGGGTCTCTGCATCTATGTCCTGGAAGGGAAGGGGTACTCTACCGTTGACGGGGTACGCTACGACTGGGAGGAGGATGACCTCATCGTCCTGCCGATCAAGCCGGATGGCGTGGAACACCAGCATTTCAATCTCGATCCCGGCGGCAACGCCTACTGGATGGCCTTCATCTACATGCCCATGCAGGAGCAGGCCGGGGTGGAGTTCGTTCAGGTGCAGGACCACCCCGACTGGGTCAGCCGGAAGGCTGGAAAGTAACCAATTCGCGACTTCCCCTCGGGAAGAGGGGGAGTCGATTGCTTCTCCCCCTTTGCGAAAGGGGGAAACCCGGATAATAACTCTCAATATTCAGGAAGGAGTTTAACGAAAGATGGCTGCAACCAACGCTAGACACGCGGACCTGCTTCAATCGCTTTTCAAGAGGCGGGATGCCGAACGGGAGCGGATGAAGAAGACCATTAAAGTGGTCAAGGGCAAGAACCTGATACCGGAAACCAACGCCATGGGCATTTACCGGTGGTACCTGCACCCCGACATCGAGACCAGCGCCATCCGGACGATCCTCTTCTGGACCCAGGAGATACCGCCGGGGAGCCATTCCGGCAAGCAGAAGCACCAGGGCGGCCGGGTGCACTACGTGAAAGAAGGCAAGGGATATACCGAGGTGGACGGCGTCAAACACGAGTGGGAAAAGGGCGACCTGATCCTCATCCCCATCAAGCCCAACGGCGTCGTTTTCCAGCATTTCAACACCGACGCCAAGAACCGCGCCGTCCTGGTAGGCGCTGAGCCTAACTGGTACGACGCCCTGGGCGTGGACATGGGTTCCGGTTTCGAGCAACTGGAGAACGCTCCCGAGTACAAGGGGTAGGCCGAGAAGACCCCAAATCCTGTACGCCAAATCCTGGATAAATCCAAGTAAAGAGTCATAATGCAAAATGACTCAAAGGCCAACTTATACTGGGGAAGGATGGCGGTGGCAACCATCTTCACATCCTCGTGGCCTACCCGATTCACGAAGTCATCACTGTATACGAGCCTGCGCCACCGAAATGGGCTAATCCGAGGGAAAGAGGAAACAAATGAAGTGCAATCACTGCGGTAGCATGATGGTCAATGCTTCCACCACTTTCACCGCTGTGGTCGAAGGGGATTTTTATGTGGTTCAAGATGTGCCGTGTTTGCAGTGCCCTGTGTGTGAGAATACCGTATTCGAACAGGATGTGGCGAAGAAATTGCAGCTCTATACCTCCGGAAGAGTCCTGCCGGCCAGGACTGCGCAGGCCTGGGTGTTCAATTGGAGTGCTCCAGTTATTCACATTACGAAGACCAGCGGTGTCCACAGCACTGAGAACGTTCCACCCGAGTTCAGTGTTCTGGCGACGAGCAACACCCAGGGAATACCGGACGACTAGACCGAGGCGGTCTCGTGCCGCTTTGGTCTAAAGGCAACTGGCTGTTCGAGTGTTTAGTGCTTCAGATATTCGGATTTCTTCCGGGATACGGAGCCATTGATGGTTGAGCGACTCCTCGAAAGGAAGCGGGAACCGGAACCCGAGGAGACTATCTATGACCAGATGCGGCGCATCGACAACGACAGGATAAAGCGCCGCGAGGACGGACAGGTAGTCATCAGGGGAAAGGACCTGGCCTGGGAGCAGAACAAGCAGGGGTTGATAAAGTTCTATACCTATGACAAAATCTGGGACAAACTGGGCGTCACCGGCTGGCGGATATTTATCAATCACATCAAGAAGCACTCCGGAAAGCATGTCCATCAGGGCGGGCTGGCCCTGTTTGTGCTGGGCGGGAAGGGCTACACCGTTGTGGACGGCGCGAAGTATAGCTGGGAAGAGGACGACCTGATCCTGCTTCCCGTCAAGCCGGAAGGCTGCGAGCACCAGCATTTCAACGAAGACCCGGAGAAGCCGGCGGAATGGCTGGCCTTCATCTTTACGCCAATGCGCGACCCCGCTCTGGAGGAGTTCGTTCAGAGGGAAGACCATCCAGACTGGATGGGCCCGAAGACGACCCCGGCGCGGAAGTGAGAGGTGAGCAGTCAACCGTAGGGTGGGTTAAGCACAGAGGGGTGGTGGTGCAGAGAGGTGGCTGTGCGAACGCGCCTGAGTAATGTGCGGCGTTTGCCGCCTGCCGGCTCGGAGGAGCAGCCCTCGCCGGCGATGCTATGAAGTGAAAGGTTCCCGCACAACCCTGGCTACGACTTCTGGTTGGTATGTCTGGTGGTTCGGACCGGGATAAACCACACGTCTACAATGTTGGGTAACGAAAGCCGATTTCGTTGGTTTGATGGGCCTGGGTTTGATGGGCTTGTTGACCTCAATCTCGTCTTAGGGCAGGCTTCAGCGTCGCCAGAGAGACCTGAATAGAAGTCAAGCATGTTCGGCTGGCTGATAGTGATTTCCGGCAGGTTATTCCACAGTCTCGGGCTGTGGCAGAGAATCGCCTTAACCATTACCCTGGGATTCCTTTTTCTTTTCACTATTTTCGGTTTGCTCAGCATGCGAATGATCAATGATAGTACGGGACGCATACTGGATGAGCGGAGGGTACTGGCTGAGATGGCGGCCGACGAAATGGATGCCATGCTGGCCAACGGGTTTTATGAGCTGGAAAAAGCCACCTCGTTTGCCAGGTTTGATCCCGGCGCCGGGGACCTCGGGGAGGAGTTGCACATGTTGCAGCACGCCTACGGACGGGTAGGGACCTTCTCCCTGGGTGTTCAGTTCCTTGACGCCCGGGGGAAAGTAATCCTGGCCGAGCCTCCGGGGTTGATGCCAGCCAACGTGTCGTTAGAGCCACATCTCCGCAAGGTCCTGGAAACAGGGAAGCGGGCCGTTTCAGACCCGTTTGAGAGCCGGCCAAACGGTACGCCGGCCGTCGCCTTGACCGTCCCGATCAAAAACGCCGAGGGCACAATCATATCGATGCTCAGCGGTTTGATTGATATTTCCAGCTCGGCCTTCACGCGTTCTATCAGACAGTCGACGAAACTGGGAGCTACCGGACACGGCGAAATAGTCGATGCACACGGTATGATTATTGCCTCAACAGAGCCCGGCAGGTTCTTAAGAATGGGGGACCATCTCCCCTTTTACAGCCAAATGATGGCGGAAAAGAAGAAGGGGGTGGCGAATGTTCCCTCCGACGACGGCGGAGAGGAGACCGATTCCCACCATATTATAGCCTTTGTTCCCCTGGAGATGGCGGATTGGGGCGTTTCCCTGGGAGGGGATGACCGGGAAACGCTGGCCCCCGTGGTTGCTTTGAGAAACAGCATTTTCTTCTTCGGGGCCGGGATGGTGGGCGTTATTCTGGCGGCCACGCTTATAGGAACACGTCGCCTCATTCGTCCCATCAGACAGTTGACCGGAGCCGCGGAAAGCATAGCACAGGAAAAGCTGACGGACGCAATCCAGATTGATGAGGGCGGTGAGATCGGGGTGTTGGGCCGGAGCCTGGAAAGAATGAGGCTCAAGCTAAAGGAGTCCCTGGACAGCTTGAGAAGCTGGAACACCGAATTGGAAAAACGGGTGGAGGAAAGGACCCGGGAGCTAGAGCGGCTGCATCATGAAATAGCGAAACTGCAGGCCATGCGCGAGGCAGAGCGGATGAAGGCGGAATTCATTTCCGGCATTTCCCACGAACTCAGGACGCCCCTGGGATTTATCAAAGGCTACATCACCACCTTACTCCGACCGGAACTACGCCCTTCGAAAGAAACACAAAAGGAGTTTCTCGAGATTATTAGAGAAGAGACGGAAAAACTCCAGGCGCTGGTGGAAAATCTTCTTGACACCTCCAGGATTCAGGCGGGGAGTTTTACCATAGACAAGATACCGGTCAATATGTTGGAGCTGACCAGAAAAGCAACGGAAAAGGCGCAGGTGATGACCAGGCTGCACTCTCTGGCTTATGAATTCGACCCGTTACTGCCGCTGATTCGGGGAGACCCACAGCGGCTGGAGCAGGTTTTGCAGAACTTGCTGGACAATGCGGTAAAATATTCGCCCGGCGGGGGAAAGATCACTGTCAGCGGAGTGCTGGAAAACGAGGACCTGGTGGTAAGCGTGGCCGACGAGGGGCAGGGTATCCCTGCGGAGGAACTGGACCGCATCTTTATTCCCTTCTACCGGGTACGTTCGGGCGATGGGAACACAGTCCGGGGGGTAGGACTGGGGCTGAGTATATGCAAAGCCATCGTGGAAGCTCATGGCGGGCGAATATGGGCGGAAAGTGATCGCGGCAGGGGGAGCGTTTTTCGATTCGCCCTGCCCCTGGATGGAGAAATGCCATGACTCTGGCGAGAATCCTGGTGGTTGATGACGAACCGGGCTATCTTAAGCTGTTGCGATACAACCTGGAGTCCAAAGGCTACGATGTTATTACCGCCTCAGGGGGACAGGAAGCCCTGTCCCTGGCCGCACGAGAAAGACTGGACTTGATCATCCTGGACCTCCGTTTGCGCGATCTGGATGGCTATGAAGTTTGTCGCAGGGTCAGAGAATTTTCCTTTGTCCCCATCGTCATGGTAACGGCCAGGGGGGAAGAAAGAGACAAGGTAAGGGGTCTTCGCCTGGGGGCGGATGATTACATAACCAAGCCCTTTGGCGCCGATGAGCTATTGGCCAGGGTAGAGGCGGTCTTGCGGCGCGGCCGGCTTTCGGTCGCAGAGCTCCGTCCTGTGATAAAGACGGGAGACATTATCATAGATTCATCACGGCATAAGGTAAGCAAAGGAGGGCAGGAGCTGAAGCTTACCCCTACGGAGTTCCGGCTTCTCCACTGTCTGGCTGTCAACGTCGGGAAGGTGGTAGTCCAGGAAGACCTCCAGGAAAAGGTCTGGGGGCCGGAATACCGTGAATACTATGAAGGGCTGCGGGTCTTCATCCGTAGATTGCGCCAGAAGATAGAACAGGACCCCGATCATCCCGCACGTATAGTAACGGTACCCGGGGTGGGATACATGCTGACCGCCCCGCCGGAAGGTCCTGTCTAGGCCGCTAACCGTTTTCCCCGGCAGGCTCCACGTCTTTGGCCTCTCAGGGACTGTCCACCCAACCAGGGGATTGCTTCGTCCCGACGAAATCGGGACTCGCAATGACAGTTCGTGTTCATCCTCGAATGGTGCGCCAACGACGCACGGCTGATTGTTACAGAACTGTAACATTTCCCCCCGGTTTATTCACGACATTTTCACACGCCCGGCGATACCATATATCCTTGTACTCCGAACACGATTGGTGTTGAATTCAGTTGCAGTCGCGACCTTAATCTGTCTTCGGGGGACGTGAGCTATGAGGCATCACTGGTAAGGGCCGGTTCAAATTTGTACCATGCGGCGGGGTGGACTATGCTCTGGGCTGTGTAGTCTTCGTGGCATTGTTCTAGAGAATAACAGGTAGGTTATTCCAAAAAAGCCAGAAAACGGCTTGACTTTTCTGGGCGGTTAACTTAAGATGACGCAGAACCTGAAAAGACCCTACCCCGAAATATTCGTTGCCGAAGAGTCTGAGGCGTGATTATAACAAAATGCGAGGATTTGCAGCGATCCTCTGAAAACGCCGCTGCCTGGTCTGCTTCTGTTCCCTATTTATCCCGCGTTTTCCTGGAGGGCCTTGGTCGCCACTCCCCACAGCAGCCGTCCTGGATGGAACCTGTTGAGGGAACTCTGAGCCTGGTGGACGTGTCCGGGTTCACCCGCCTTTCCGAGCGGTTGACCGAACTTGGTAAAGAGGGCGCCGAACGGCTGACGCAGATAATAAACGGCTTCTTCAGCCGGATGCTTGATATTGCCAGGTCTTACGGCGGGGACAACATCAAGTTCGGCGGCGATGCATTGCTTCTCCTTTTCACCGGGGAGGACCATGCGTCACGGGCAGTAGCTACCTCGACGTCCATGGTGAGGGCTACCCAGGGGATGGGCGCCATCGTGGTGGGCAAAGACCGGATTCGTTTGAATATGAGCGCGGGAATGCACAGCGGCACCTTCTGGTCGGCCTCGGCAGGCCTGCCGGGCGTCAGGATGCAGCATTTCCTGCTTGGTCAGGAGGCCAGCCGTACCGCTGAGGCCGAGGGCAAGTCCGAAAGTGGAGAGGTGGTGGTGACCTCCGCTACCCGGCATCTCGTGGGCGATAGATGTGCGGTGGAAGAGCGCGGAGGTTTCTTCAAGGTCCATCGCCTCAACAGCCGGGTTGCCACGTTGCCCCCGGAAACGATTGTCTCGCCACCGCCTTCCTCTTTAACCAACGTGACGGCTTATCTTCCTCCTCCTGTCGTGCAGGTAGTGGAGAACGGGCAGGGGATGGAAAGCATTGAAGGGGAACACCGCAGGGTCACGGTATCGTTTATCAATCTGATGGGGGTTAACGAACTGCTGCAATCGGGCGGCCCCGATGCCCTTCTGGGCGAACTGCAGCTATACATGTCGGCGGTGGTTGAGCTGGTGCGCAAACACGAGGGTTTTCTGGTCAGCAACGACATAGACTCCAATGGCCTGAAACTGATCCTCGTCTTTGGAGCGCCGATAGCCCATGAGTACGACTCAGCCAACGCTTTGCGAATGGCCCTGGAGATCAACAGGAAGCTATCTCAAATGAACTTGAGTCTGCGGCACCGGATCGGCGTCAACACCGGTTTCGTTTTCGCCGGCGACGTGGGGTCGGCGTACCGCCGCGAATACACCGTGATGGGGGATGCGGTTAATCTGGCGGCGCGGCTTATGGGCGCCTCCAGCCCGGGGCAGATCTACGTGTCCGGGCGGTTGGCGGACGAAGCCGGTCCCGGCTTCAAGTTCTCCGGGTTGCCGCCATTGACCCTGAAGGGCAAAAAGGACCCGGTGCGGTCCGTTCTGCTTGAAGGTGAAGCCCATCATGTTTCGCCTGAATCAGCTTTGCGGATGAGTTCGCTGTTCGGGCGTCAAAGGGAGATGGATACCCTCACGGCGGTGTGCGCCGAAGCTGAAAAGGGCAACTCACGCTCCGTTGTTGTTGTCGGTGATGCCGGAGTGGGCAAGTCCCGGCTACTCTCGGAATGGGAGAATTATCTGCGCGGCCGCGGTTGGACGATTTACAGCGGTCATTGCTACTCCTACACCACCGCCAACCCGCTGGTGCCGTGGACGAGCGTTTTGAATTCCCTCTTCCGCCTTGATCCCGCCGATAGCTCCGGGGTCCGGACTGAAAAGGCACGGGATGTCATACGAAAGCTAACACCGGGCCGCATGGAGATGGCCTCCCTCCTTAACGGTCTGCTCGCATTATCAATACCCCAGAGCGATGTCGTCCTCTCTCTCGATGACGAGTCCAGACGGAAGCGCCTTATCGAACTCATTACAGAACTGCTGAGGGCAGCCGCAACCAGGGGAGCGGTTGCCGTTCTGCTGGAGGATTTCAACTGGGCTGACCGCAGCTCTGTTCAACTTCTGAATCATGTCGGGGCAAACCTCAAATCATCCCGGTTCATAATTTGCGTGACGCACCGCCCCAACCCCGAGCTGAAGCTCGAGTTGCCGCCAGTATCTACCCGTGAGATTCTTCTGGGCGAGCTGCCCCCCGAGGCTGCCCAGCTTTTCGTCGCCGCGCTGCTGGAGCGTCCGGATATTCCAGCGCCGGTGAGGGATGCCATCCTGTCCAAGGCCCGGGGCAACCCCCTGTTTCTGGAGCAGGTGGCGCTCTCCGTGCGCCAGTCCGGGGTTATCGACCAGCTCATGACGGCCCCCGCCTCCAGACTCGCTGAGTATATGGGGGCGCTGGAGATACCTGACCGGATCCAGACCCTGCTGATGTCCAGGATAGATACCCTGAGGACTGTTACGAAGGGTGTGCTCCGGACGGCCGCGGTGATTGGCAACAGCTTCGACATCCGAACCCTGCGCTCTGTCATGGACCTGGAAGAGAGGGAACTTCCCCTGGCAAACACCCTGGAGGAGCTCGTCCAGGTCGACTTCATATCGCCGGAAGAATACAGCGGGGCGTCCAACTACCGGTTCAAGCACTCTCTGGTCCAGGAAGTGGCCTATGACAGTCTTATGTTCACCCGTCGTCGCCAACTGCATCGAAGAGTAGCTTCGTATCTTGAGGAGACGCACAGCACCCAGCTCGAGCCGCTGTTCGAAGCGCTGGTGCACCACTACAGTCACTGTGGCGACCACACGAAGACATTAGTCTATGCCGTCAAAGCGGGCGGCAAGGCTCGCCGGGCCTTTGCCAACGACGAAGCGATAGCCTACTACCGTCGCGCTCTGGACGCGGCCAGGCAGAGTGGCGGCGATGCTACCCGTCAGCGCAATTATATAATCGAACTCACCGGCGACTGCTACGAAGCCGCCGGGCGGCACGTGGAAGCGGCAACCACCTTTTTTGATTCATTGAGGGCCTGGCGCGCGGCTCAGCGCCGCGGCGCGCCGCCGCCAATGATCCCGGAATTGAACGAAGGGATAGCAGGCAGGGCCAGGGAGAGCGCGCTATGCCACAAAATAGCGGTGGCTTACGAGCGCAACTCGAGCTTTGATTTGTCGCTCAAGTGGCTGAATTCTTCTTTGAAAGCCCTGCCGGCAAGACATCCGCTGCAGGCAGCGCGGATATACGCCTCGAGGAGCCTGACCATTTTTCGCAAAGGGCGATACGAGGAGGCGATTCACTGGGGTCGCCTGGGGTTGGCCGTGGCAAAACGCATTGGCGACCAGCGCCAGTTGGCCTACACCCACAGCGTTCTTGGTGGGTCTTACCTGGCACTGGGAGACATCAAGCGGGCCCTGGCCCACCGCCGTTCGGCGGTCCATCTGTTTGACGAAACGGGAGATGTCGTTGGCCAGGGGATAGCGCACAACAACCTGGGACTCTGCTATCAGTCTCTGGGCGACCTGGACCGAGCCCTTCATCATTACGAGGTTGCCCTGAAAGCCCGGCTGCGGCTGGGAAACCCGGTCCAGGGCGCTATCGTGCACAATAACATGGGAGAGGCCCTCTTTATCCAGGGACGGACCGGGGAGGCGCTGGACCACTTTAAGAAGGTTGTCGAAACCTATGAGCAAAGGGGCGACCCTCTGGCGGCCACCGGCCTGGCGCTGGTCAACATCTCCCGGGTCTATGCCCGCCTGAATGACTACCGGAGTTCGTGGGACCACTTAAGGAGAGCTATGGAACTGCTCCGAAAGGCCCGCCACCGGGGACTGCTGGCCGAGGCCGCATTGCAGCAGGCAGAGCTGGAGCTGGAAACGGGCCAAACGGAAGCTGCTTCCAGGACCTGTGAGCGGGCGGTGGAGGAAACTCGCGAATTGGGGATGAAGCCTCTTGAGACCCGGGGCCAGCGCCTGCTCGGACGCATTGCCCTGGCGCAGAAGCGATTCAGGGAGGCGGAAGATCATTTCCGTGAGAGTCTCGCCCTGGCGCAGCGTTGCCACGGGGAATACGAAAAGGGGCTGGCCCTTCGAGCATTAGCCGAACTGTATCGCCTCCAGCCTGAGATGAATCGCTCAGCCCTGTCATCCGGATCGGCTTTGCGCAGGGCCATGTCTATCTTTCGGAGGCTGGGGGCGGAGACGGAATTATCAAAGTGCGCACAGGTACAGACTTCACCGGGCCGCTAGGACAAACAATTGCTCAAAAAATGTCACCCTGAGCGCAGTCGAAGGGTCTTTCGTCGCCACCGCTCCGAAAGAACTTGTCCTGAGCGGAGCGAAGGATTCTTCGACCATGCTCGCTATGCTCGCTTCGCTCAGAATGACAGCGCACGCCATTTTCATCCTTCATTGTCCCGACTCGTCGGGATGGGCGATTATTTACCAAATATTTACCTTTGGCAGTTTTGGAGGGTCTTGACTCTAATACTAGTACTTTGGTATAGTGCCGGTACTCGATAGTACTGCTTTCTGCCTGAAAATAACCCCACAATCTGAGTGATTCCACATTGCAATCAAGATGTCAGTAACACCACGTGCAAAGACGCGCCAGGTTGATTGGGCTGGACTAGATGCCCCCTGGAATATTAAATGAAATAAGGAGGTCCACAGTGATGTCTGTTGTTAGCGATGGGCGTTACAAGCTTTTCTCAATCGCCGCCATTGGTCTCGTGGTAGCCCTTTTGCTTGTTCCTCTGGCTACTCTGGCTGCGAACGGCGGCCTTCAGAACCCCGGTTTTGAGGGAGGCGCTCTCAATGGACCGCCTAATTCCTGGACGGTCCAGCAGCCACCGGCTGACGCCGCGGTGGTGGTCGGCTCCGAAGGCCCCGGCGACTTCGCCGCATACCGTGACATGGGTAGTATTACGGTTACCCCCCCCAAAGGGAACGCGATGTTGCGTCTGGGCACGCCGAAACGCACTGCTGAGAAGCAACCCCCAGGCGAGAATACCGTTTACCAGGACTTTACGTCCAGCAGCGACACGCTTAGCTTTTACTTTCGCCTGCTTTCGTGGGAGGCCCGGGGACAGGATGTCTTCAGATTCAACCTGACCAATACCGGTGGGAGCAGCGTCGGGACCCTAAAGCCGTTCACCATGAATATGGGCGGCAACCTTGTAACAAAGTCGACCTTGCCCGTGGAAACTACTCTCAGTTTGCCCAAGGGGGCAAAGTTCGTGGATACCACGTGGGTGAAGGTGGAGATTACGGGGATCCCCCAGAACCAGAACCTGCGCCTCACTTATACCGTGGGGGGTACCAAAGATAACGCTCACGCTACCTGGGCGTACTTTGATGGAAACACGCCTCCTGCGGTGAGCGCCGACCAGACGGCCGTTGCGTCCGGTGAGGGTCAAACGGCCACCAACACCGGGAGGTACTCCGACGCCGATTCCGACCCCGTTTCGCTGAGCGCCTCTGTCGGTAGTGTAAGTCCGGGCGCCACCGCCGGAACATGGGTCTGGTCCCACACCGGTGCGGATGGCCCGGCTCAGAATACCGTCACTATCACTGCGAACGACGGAAACGGGGGCGTTACCAGCGCTACGTTTTCGCTGACCATAAACAATGTGGCGCCGGCCGGAGTCGCTCTAACCGCCAGTCCGGCTGCTATCAATGAGAACGATTCCACGACGGTGAGCGGCAGCTTCACCGACCCCGGGACGCTGGACACCCATACGGTGGCCATTGACTGGGGAGACGGCTCGCCGGTCACCACCTTGAACCTGGCGGCCAACGTACTGACCTTCAG
>JACQUA010000336.1 GCA_016210565.1 Chloroflexota bacterium | reverse complement strand
TGGCACCATGAATACCAGGGTCAGGTCTATCTGGACCTGCCTCATCGGGTTTCTACCTCCTTTTTTGGTGATCAGGAGTATGAAACCCGATTTCTCTTTCTATGTCAATACCTCATCACATAAGTTTGTTACAAGCCCGAAGATTCTAAGATTCCCCGCCCCGGGAACGGCGAGCCAGGAAAAGCACGAAAGGATTCAAAGATTAGAAGATTAGCAACGCCAAAATGAGAATACCGACTAGACAACCGGCCCACGTCACCAACCTTTCGCCAACATATGCACCAGTGCCCCGCCCAATCGCAGCCCCCACCTCCTGCCGATACCAAACCGGAAAGGCGCTTGGGTTCACGCAACTTGGAGCGGAGCATATCGCCGCAGGCGAAGCTGCCACCTCATGAACAGATGGAGCGAAAGCCAAAACACCACCGCAAAAGCCAGAATGGGTTGGCTGAAGCGGGCTGGCGCCGCGCCGGAGGTCACAGTTGCTGTGAAGAATGCTGCTTGCGCCAGAAAGCCGATGTACGCCATCTGCTCTTTGTGCTGGTGGTAGGCCTTCCTGTTCCGGAGGAACTCGCAGGCAAACTTGACATCAATGTCAGATAGCTTATACATATGGAACCTCCGGCAAAGCAATTGGGGGTTTGTCGATCACTGCCCTAACCTTGCGAATCACGCGATCCTATGAGTCTTCTCACTCTGTCCACCACTGCCCGCTCGATGTCGCGCGGAGGCTGGCCGGCGTCGACCACGAGCCACCTGTCCGGCTCGGCGCGGGCCATCTCCAGGTAGCCCTCCCGGACCCGCCGGTGAAAGGCCAGTTCCCTGGTATCGAACCGGTCGTATCTGGGGGCGGCGTCTGGCGGCAATCTTCTCCTGAGGCCAAGCTCCGGAGCGATGTCGAGCAGAATGACCAGGTCAGGGCGCAGCCCCCCGGTGGCGAAGGAGTTGGCCGCCCGGATGAAGGCGATATCCAGACCCATGGCATAGCCCTGGTAGGCCAGCGTGGACCCGGCAAAGCGGTCGCAGATGACCACCAGCCCGTTGTCCAGAGCCGGGCGGATGACTTCCCGCACGAGCTGGGCGCGGGAAGCCAGAAAGAGGAAAAGCTCCGCCTCGGGCTTGATGTCAGCCTCCTTCTCTTTCTTGAGGAACCGCCGCACCCTGGCGCCCAACAACGTCCCGCCCGGCTCCCGGGTCAGGATGGCGGGAACGCCCTGTTTCCGCAGCCGGCGGTAAAGCGCCCGCGCCTGGGTGCTCTTGCCGCACCCCTCGCCGCCTTCAAAGGTGAGGAACAAATTCAAAAATCAAATCTCAAGAAGCAAAATGACAGGCCAAAATGGAAAAAGGCTATCGGCCATCGGCTGTCGGCTGTCGGCGGGGCACGCGGCAGCGTGCCGCTACGGATGCCATACCCACTACTCGCTACTCGCTACTCGCTACTCACCACTCACTACTCACTACTTCCCTCAAAACTTCGCCTTTCTATATACCCTGACCCTTCTCCCCGGGTCCTGACCGGTGCTGACGGAGGAGACATTGTAACGCTCAGCCAGAATGTGCTGGAGCCGCCTCACATAGGCGCTCTGAGGGGTCAGATCGACCGCTTCTTCTCCCTTCAGGATCCGGTCAATGGCTTCCTGGGCCTCATCGAGGGCGCTGGTCATGGAATGGTTGTTTTTCTCCCTGACCAGGGGACGCCCGGTAATGCTGCTGAGCGCCTGTTTCATGTGGTTTACGGTATTGCCCCGCAGCACAAAAACGGGCAGCGCCGAGGACTCGGCGTCCCTGAGCCGCTGAGGCTTGCGCCGGAAATAGTTCTTGGAGGTGACCAGGACGTTGGCTTCTTCCGGGGACTCGGCGACGATGATGGGGAGCTGCATTTCCTTCGCCGCCTGCTCCAGGCGGGCGCGGTTAATCCCGAAGGGGAAGATCCGCGGCACCTGGCCCTGGATTTCCGGCCCGCCGGCCGGCGGCGCGGCCTTCCGGGCCTCCCGGGCCGGCTCTTCCGCGGCCTGGACCTTTTTACGAACCTGGCCGGTTTCGTCAAGCCAGCGGACCTCGTTGGCCAGCGTTTGCCCCCGGAGAATTTCATCCACGGCTTCAGAGACTTCGGGGTGCACCACCACCCGGTTGCGGTCCTGGATCTCGACGACCACATTGAAGGTGGGAGGCGCCTTCCGTTCCAGGATGGACTTCTGCGTGCCTCGCCGCCGGGCCTCTTCGTCTCCCAGGGTGACGGTTTGGATGCCGCCGATGAGGTCGCTCAGCGTGGGGTTCATGATGATGTTTTCCAGGGTATTACCGTGGGCGGTGCCGACCAGTTGCACGCCTCTTTCGGCGATGGTCCGGGCGGCGACGGCTTCCAGTTCCGTGCCGATCTCATCGATGATGATCACCTGGGGCATGTGGTTCTCCACCGCCTCGATCATCACGGCGTGCTGCGCGGTGGGTGTAGGCACCTGCATGCGGCGGGCGTGACCGATGGCCGGGTGGGGGATATCGCCATCGCCGGCGATCTCGTTTGACGTGTCGACAATAATCACCCTTTTCTTCAAATCGTCGGCGAGCACCCGGGCCACTTCGCGGAGCATCGTCGTCTTGCCCACGCCGGGCCGGCCCAGCAGCAAAACGCTCTTGCCGGACTCGATGAGCTCCTGGATGATCTTTATGGTGCCGAAGACAGCGCGCCCGATCCGGCAGGTGAGACCCACGATGCGCCCCTTGCGGTTGCGGATGGCCGAAATGCGGTGCAGCGTACGTTCGATGCCGGCCCGGTTATCGTCGCCAAAGGGACTGATCCGGGCGACCACGTGTTCGAGCTCTTCCTCGGTGACTTCCCTCGAGCATATCACCAACTCCCGGCCGGGAAAACGGGCTTCGGGGGGTCGCCCCAGGTCGAGGATTATTTCCAGTAACTCATTTATGTCCGGCTGCTGTTTGAGAGGCTCGTTGATATGCAGGGGAAGAGTACCGAGCAGGGCGTCTAACTCGTTAAAGGTTTTCTCGGCCAAACTTAATTATCCTCCGTTGAAGGAGATTTATCTGCGCAATCTGTACAAACAGAAATCAAATATCAAAAACCAAGATGAAAGATGACTGTCATTGCGAGCGAAGCGAAGCAATCTCCCGGATGTCCAGCCAGCCAGGAGATTGCTTCGCTTCGCTCGCAATGACGTTTTCAGGTCATTTTTGCATTTTGATCTTTGATCTTCCTGCGGACTACAGCCGGGCCGGGACCAGGTAGGCCTGCTTGATGGGGACCACCTGCGCCCTCGCCAGCAAACAATATTCCCTGTGGAGGCGGAATCCCTGGTCTTCGAGTAACCGGCAAAACGCCACCTGATGGTCGAAGGCCGTACAGTAGATCTCGCCTTCCGAAGCCAACTGAGAAAGGCCAAAGGAGAAGGAGTCTTCCAGAACGGACCGGCTATCCGGCGGGGTGAACACCTGCAGGCACCCCCTGCGACCCCTCTTCAGTACGGAGAGCCAGCCTGCTATTCTGCCTTCCGTTTCGCAATAATAAACCGTTTCATTCGGGACGCTCTCGCGGCTGTCCTTCCAATCATCGTAGGTCAAGCCTTCGACGAGGCGCATCTGTTCCGGAATGATCTGGTTGTAAGTCTGAAAAAGCCGGAAGTCCCGCCTCGACCGGGTCGGGATGAACCTGGTCCCCGTTCCGGACGCCGGCCGCTGCGGGTTCTCATTCACCGCGTTGACGGGCTGCTTGCCCGGATTGCCGGCATACAAGAGCTGTCGCGCATAAAGGGAGAACCCTGACCTCTTGACTATTTCCATCAATCTGCTATCATCAGGCAGACGGAGGAAGAAACGGGTGATCATCAGGGCACCGCCAACGAGACCCAGGGCATCCAGCAGGTTAAAACCAACCTTCTCGGCCTCCGCTGATAGCAGCAGGGAGTTCACTTCCCAAGCGGAGCGGCCGTCCCGCTGGCGGATAGAGACCGCCCCCTGGATCCGGTTCTTTTCAATCCAGACCCAATTGTGGTGAGGCCTTCTGACACAGACCAACTGGCCCATCAGGGATAGGAGCAAAGGCCCGGAAGCCGTTTCCCATCCGAGGCAGTCCCCCGTCCTGACGTAGTTAGAGAACGAATCCCCTGAGGTCAAGACCGACATTAAATCCGTGGGCCTCAAAGAACGGATCATTAGAATAAGTCAGCACGTCATTGATGCCCCTATTATATGCTTCCACCTGGAGCAAAACAATAGCCAGCGAAATGACAAAGCCCGAATGACGAATGACCAGTACCGCAGGCCACCGTGCCTGCGAGTCCCGGACCTCGAGACGGCGATTTACTGTGCAAACGGCCATTGTTGGAGCCGCGTAGGGTGGGTTAAGCACAGAGGGGCACCGGGGAAGCTGGGTGGCTGTGCGAACCCACCAGCAGAGGTAGATTCCGAATCCCAAGCGCCAAGTACCAAACAAACCTAAAATCCGAATATTCGGGCTTGTAACAAACTTATGTGATGAGGTATTGACATAGAAAGAGAAATCGGGTTTCATACTCCTGATCACCAAAAAAGGAGGTAGAAACCCGATGAGGCAGGTCCAGATAGACC
>JACQUA010000335.1 GCA_016210565.1 Chloroflexota bacterium | reverse complement strand
GCCAAAGACCCTTCGACTTCGCTCAGGGTGACATTTTCTGAGCAATGCTCAAAACCGGAGTGTCAAAACGAGGGCGGCATTCGTCATTCGGATTTGATTCGTCATTCGTGCTTCGTAATTCGTCATTGCCTCTTTGCATTTTGAATTGTCATTTTGATTTATAAGTTTTGATTTTTGGTTTTCTTAACGGAGCGATAGCTTTGTACTTTCCGTACTTATCCGCCATCCTCTTCCTTCCCGCTCTGGGGGCCCTGGTCATTGCCCTCTGGCCCGGCCCGTCGGCCAAAGCCGTAAAGTTGACCGCCGTCGTCTTCGCCCTGGCCGCCTTTGCGCTATCCATCCTCGTATTCTTACTTTATGACAAGTCGTCCTTTGCCGCCGGCAAAGTCCAGTTCGCCGAGCGGATGCTCTGGATACCGGGAATCAACGCCTACTACTACCTGGGCATCGACGGCCTGAGCCTGCCCATGCTCCTGTTGACCACGTTCATCGGGGTCATCGCCGTCTTCGTCTCCTGGCATATCAGCCTCCGGCCGAAGGAGTACTTCGCCTGGCTGCTCCTGCTCGAGACCGGCATCCTCGGTGTTTTCGTTTCCCTGGACCTGTTGCTCTTCTTCCTCTTCTGGGAAGTCGAGCTCATCCCCATGTTCATGCTGATATCCATCTGGGGGTCCGGCCGCAAAGAGTATTCCGCTATCAAGTTCGTCCTCTACACTTTGATCGGCAGCGCCTTCATGCTGACCGGAATACTCCTGCTTTACTTCAACGTCAGCAACGCCCCCTTCATGGCCGGGAAGTCCCCCTTCGATCTCATGGCCCTCTCCCAGGCCAACCTGGCGGCGCGGGGCGTTCCCTTCCTGCCGGTTATTTTCATCTTCATCCTGATGGCCTTCCTGGTCAAGCTGCCGGTGTTCCCCTTCCATACCTGGCTTCCCGATGCCCATACCGATGCCCCGACGGCGGTGAGCGTGGTCCTGGCCGGCGTCCTCCTGAAAATGGGTGGCTACGGCATGATACGCATCGGCGTCGGGGTCTTCCCCGAAGCGGCGAAAATGTTCGCCCCCCTGTTCGTCTTCCTGGCAGTGGTCAACACCCTCTACGGCGCGGCCATCACCATGAGGCAGACGGACTTGAAGAGGATGATCGCCTACAGCAGCGTTAGCCACATGGGCTACGTGCTGCTCGGCATTTTCGCCCTCAGCCAGTTGAGCCTGACCGGCGCCACGCTCCAGATGGTCAGCCACGGCATCGTTACCGGGCTGCTCTTTTCCATGGTGGGACTGGTGTACGAGAAGACCCATACCCGCGACCTCAACAAGCTGGGCGGCCTGGCGCGGCAGATGCCGGTTATCGTGGTGGTCTTCAGCATCGCCGGGCTAGCCTCCCTGGGCCTGCCCTCCACCAGCGGCTTCATCGCCGAGTTCACCGTCTTTGTCGGCAGCTTCACCAGCAAGGCCTTCGAAGGCGTCCGGCTGATGACCATCCTGGCTGTCGCCGGCATCGGCCTGACTGCGGGCTATTGCCTCTGGATGCTCCAGCGCGTTTTCTACGGGCCGGTTAAAGACGAATACGCCAGGGTCCCCGATGCCTCGCCGGTGGAGATGGTCCCCATCTTCGCCCTGGTGGCCGCCATCATGCTCGTGGGCATCTACCCGGCGATCCTGACCGATGTCATCAAGGTCGGCATTCTACCCATCATGAAAGTGGTCGGACTATAACACTGTCATTCTGAGCGGAGACGAGCGCAAGCGAGTCGCAGTCGAAGAATCTTTCGCTCGTTTCAGCCACGAATAAACACGAATAGACACGAAGACGCACGGAATAATACTAACGCAGTAATAGACGCCGCACCGAGGTCCCCAGAGGCGAGTTGGACCGTCGAGGTGCCTTCCCCCTTTGCGTCCTCCGTGGTGAAAGAAATTATTTCGCGTTCATTCGTGTTCATTCGTGGTTCCGTTGCTTCAAGTATTCATAGTACCAAGCGGTAATAGAGAGGACAACCTTGAACTTAGGTGTCTTAGCGCCAGAACTCATCGTTTTCATAACCGCCATTGTCGTCATCCTCCTGGACCTGGCAATCAAACGGAAGGGCATCCTGGCGGCCGTGAGCATCGCCGGCCTCCTGGTAGCCATTCTCTTCTCGGCGGCGCTATGGGGCACGCGGGGCGTTGTCTTCAACCGGATGCTGGTGATAGACGAGTTCGCCATCTTCTTCAAGGTCCTCTTCGCCGCCGCCGCCATCCTGGTCATCCTGGCCTCGACGGACTACGTTTCCAAATTCCAGCGTTTCCAGGGCGAATACTATGGACTGATACTGCTTTCGGTGGTGGGCATGACCCTGATGGCCGCCACCGCCGAGCTGATCTCTATCTACATCTCCCTCGAGCTGGCCAGCATCTCCCTCTACGTGCTGGCCGCCTTCCTCAAGGATGAAAAGTCCAGCGAGGCCGGGCTGAAATACCTGCTCCTGGGCGCCATCGCCTCGGCCGTCCTCCTTTACGGCATGGCGCTGATCTTCGGCCTGACCGGTTCCACGCACCTGACCGACATCGCCGCCGCCGTGCGGACCCACGGCGCCAGCCCGGTCCTCCTGCTGGGAATCATCTTCATGGTGGCCGGTTTCGGCTTCAAGATCGCCAGCGTGCCCTTCCAGATGTGGGTGCCCGATGTCTATGAGGGCGCGCCCACGCCGGTTACCGCCTATCTTTCCGTAGCAAGCAAAGCGGCAGGGTTCGCCGTGATCGTCAGGGTCTTCTGGCATGGCTTCGGCCCCGCGGTGGCCGGCTGGCTGGCGCTGGACTGGGGCCTGCTCTTCGCCGTGCTCAGCGCCGTGTCCATGACCGTGGGCAATCTGGCGGCCCTGTCCCAGACCAATATCAAGAGGATGCTGGGATACAGCAGCATCGCCCAGGCCGGGTATATCATGGTCGGCCTGGCGGCCATCGGCTTCGGCCCGGCGACCGACCCCTACGCCCGCAGCGGCGTCCTCTTCTTCCTGGCCAGCTACACCCTGACCAACCTGGGGGCCTTTATCGCCATCATCGCCATTACTAAAGAGACCGGGAGCGACCTGATCGAGGACTTCGCCGGCGCCGCCAGGCGCGCCCCCTGGCTGGCCCTGGGCCTGGCCTTTTGCCTTATCTCCCTGACCGGAATACCCCCCACCGCCGGTTTCCTGGCCAAGTTCTACATCTTCAACGCCGGCGTGAGCAACAACCTGGCCTGGCTGGTGCTGATCGGGGTGATCAACAGCGTCATCGCCGCCTACTACTACCTGAGGGTGGTCAAGATGGTCTACCTGGGCGCGCCCAAATCCGAGCGGCCCATCCCCTCCTCCGGCCCCCTGCGGCTGGCCATGTCCCTGGCCTGCCTGGGCGTCCTGTTCATCGGCATCATCCCCGCCTACGTCCTCAAAGCCGCCGTGGATGCCATAAACCTCTTCACGAGATAGGCTGTGCCACATGTTTTTCGCTCGGCTGACAGTCCTTCGCCCGCCTCGGCCGAACAAAACTCGGGCGAGGCTCACCCCTGTGCGTGGCCTCTTGGGCCTGGGTATTCTGGCTTGGCTTAAGTGGGTTTAGAAGACCGACATAGGGGCCAGCCAATTGCGCCCGGGTTCGCGACTGCCCCAACAGGAAGGCAGGCCTGGCGCCCATCAACTCTATGGACGGTTGCCACCGGTTCCGCAAAGCGTTCATGATAACGTTAATAATCCAGGTAGAGATACGGTGAAATAGCCGCCGCTTACTTCCCGGTGACTTTCTTTCGACGTGCGGGGCGGGGAGGCTGTCGCCGGCGGACCACACTCTGGATGGGGGGCTGTCACCCGTTTGCTGACAGCCGGTTTCTAGAACATTCCTGACTTCATGGCGCTGGCCCTCATTTTGCTTCCTATCTTCGTTGCTGCTAACGATTCAATAGTTGCCCACATAGTACAACGACGGAACTGCCGGCCCATCGGCCGGGATTACAGGACTCAGGACTCACGACTCGTTGAACTGGATTCTGCTATAATGTTGCCGGGCATATTCCCAGGGAGATCGCGATGGAAGATTGGAAACAGCGCATATCCATAAACCCCAATGTCTGTCACGGCCAGCCGTGTATCAAGGGAACCCGAATCATGGTCTGGATCATCGTGAGCTGCATCGCCAACGGTGATTCCGTTGAAGACGTCTTGAAGGCCTACCCTTCGCTCACCAGAGAGGATGTCCAGGCGGCATTGCTTTATGCGGCCGAGATGACGCGGGAGAGGGTGATCCCGGTCGGGATCGACGCTGGCTGATGAAGATCAAGCTGGATGAAAACATCGACCCTGAAGCAAAGGGGATTCTGATTGGGGCCGGGCATGACGTCCTTGCGGTGCAGGATGAGCGTCTCGGCGGCGCCGACGACGCGAGAGTGATTACCGCCGCCACGAGTGAAGGGCGGTGCTTTCTCACCCTGGACCTGGACTTCGCCAACATATTTGCCTACCCGCCGGAACAACACAAGGGAATCGTCGTGTTGCGCCATCCCCACCCCACCG
This sequence comes from Chloroflexota bacterium, assembly GCA_016210565.1. Taxonomy (GTDB): domain Bacteria; phylum Chloroflexota; class Dehalococcoidia; order JACQUA01; family JACQUA01; genus JACQUA01. Next base: position 45,012 of record JACQUA010000335.1, on the reverse strand, counting down.
TTCGAGGCCTGCTGAACCTGGTGAGGCAATTCGCCGCTTCTGCGCACAGCGACAGTCCGGAAGGTCGGCTGTGGGTAGTCGAGCCCGGCCGCCTCCGCATCCACGAGGGGACCTCTTAACTCACCGTAGCAGCATTACAGTAACCCGTCATTCGAATCCCGTCAATCCTAGCTTCCCTATCTCGAAACATCCGATCTCGAAACACTCAACCGCCTGTTGAGGAAATGCTATAATAAGCCTTCTCGGGGAACCGATGGCTGACACGACTGCGCGGCTCACCCGTCACCGTCCTTAACCAGCCCCAGGCCGATACCTTCACAGGACTCCGTGGCCGCAGACGGTGACCAACTGGCCGATTAATCAACCGGGGATGCACGAATAGTAGTCCATGCGTTTTGCAACGGTTCACTCTGAAGGGTCGCTCTTTTCTGAGGACCTGCTGGGCAAAATCGCCGCTGGCGAAGCAGCCGGTCAAAAAGCGGGCGATTTTGGCCTTGACGGAAAAGCCCGCCTTAGTGACGAAATCGCCTCCTGCTGGTCCGATGCTACCGCCTATTGGGAAGCTCTCAAACACGGCCTGGGAAGGGTGCCCGAAGCGGAATCAGGCGCCAGTGTAACCCGCGAGCAATGGGTTTTGCCTCTGCTGCGGTCCCTGGGTTTCGAGGGCGTTGCCTTTTCTAAAGCCGCTCTGGTCGCCGGCCAGACCTATGCCATATCCCATCGTTTGGGCGATGCGGAAAAGGGGCTGCCCGTCCACATCGAGGGGGGCGCGTGTCGCCCTCGACAAGAGGCCGCCAACGGGCCGCCCCCGTATCTCGCCTCAAGGTTTGGTGCAGGAATACGTCAACCGCACGGAGCACCTCTGGGCCATGGTCACCAACGGCTACCAGTTCCGCTTGCTGCGCAATTCCACACGCATGAGCCGCCCGACCTATCTTGAATTCGACCTCCAGACAATGATGGAGGGCGACCAAAGATCGGAGTTCCAGGTCTTCTATCGCCTGGTGCACCGCAGCCGGTGGCCGGTCACCATGGAACAGGCTTCGGAATGCTGGCTGGAAAAATACTTCCTGCAAAGCATCGAGGAAGGCGGACGGGTCCGCGAGCACCTGCGGGACGGCGTCGAAGAGGCTCTGAAAGTATTCGGCAACGGTCTTCTCAGCCATCCGGCGAATGAAGAATTATGTTCCAAACTGACGGCGGGCAAGCTCACCGCCGGAGACTACTACCGCCAGTTGCTGCACCTCATCTACCGTTTCCTGTTCCTGATGGTCTCGGAAGAGCGCAAGCTGGTGGGGCCCGACCCGGCCGACGACCGTTTCTTCAAAATATACGCCCGGCACTACAGCATTTCCCGTCTGAGGGAAAAGGTGGAGCACCCGGTTAACCCTATGGACCGCTTCTCCGACTTGTGGGAAAGCGTCAAGCAGAACTTCTGGTTCTATGCCTATTCCAAAGACAGCGAAGAACTGCACATGAAGCCGCTGAATGGCGACCTTTTCGGCCCCGACGCCATGCGAGACCTGGAAAGCACCAGCCTCAGCAACCAGGACCTTTTGAACGGTTTTGCCCACCTGTCCCTATTCAAAGACGGTAAAGTGACGCGCCGCATCAACTACGGATATCTGGACGTGGAGGAAATGGGGAGCGTCTACGAAAGCCTGCTGGACTATCATCCGGTGGTGCAAACCCAGGATGGTAAGCTGCAATTCGACCTCCTGTTCGGGCTCGAGCGCAAGTCCACCGGCTCCTACTACACCCGTCCCGAGCTGGTCGCCGAGCTCATCAAGAGCGCCCTGGAACCGGTAATACAGGACCGTATGGCTGTTGCGGGCAACACCACGGAAGAAAAACAAAGGGCGCTATTGCGCATTAAAGTATGCGACCCGGCCGCCGGCTCCGGGCACTTCCTGCTGGCCGCGGCCCGGCGTATTGGCCGGGAGTTAGCAAAAGCCCGTTCCGGCGAGGATGAGCCGGCGCCGAACGAGTTCCGATTGGCGGTGCGTGACGTTATCCAGCACTGCATCTACGGGATTGACCTCAATCCCCTGGCGGTGGACCTGTGCAAGGTGGCCCTCTGGCTGGAAGGGCATGACCGGGACCTGCCGCTGACCTTCCTTGACCACCGTATCCGGTGCGGCAACAGCCTGGTCGGCCTGGACGAATTGGACAGGCTGAAGGAAGGCATACCGGACGACGCCTTCAAGCCGGTGAGCGGAGATGATAAGGAAGTTGCTAAACAGATAAGGGCTCTCAATCGCCAAGAGCTAAACGCCTGGCAGAAAGGGCAGATCCCGTTAACGCTGGGCGCGGAAGGCAAGCTCAAAGCGGATTTCGTTACCTTCGTGAAACGGGTGGAAGAGATAGAGGCGCTGCCGGAAAAGGCCACCGAGGATATTCGCCTCAAGCAGGAAAAATACCGGGACCTGCACGACAGCGTGGCGTGGCTTAACGACTGGACGGCAGCCAATATTTGGGCGGCGGCTTTTTACTATCCCCTGAAGGACGCCAATGATCCGGCGATACCCACGCACGGCAGGATGATGCAGTTCCTGAATAGTCCCCAAGGGGTTGATGGGCGGCTGGTAGGCCAAGCGGTGGGACTGGCAGTAAAACGCCGGTTCTTCCACTGGCCCCTGGAATTCCCCGAGGTGGTCTACCACGGTGGCTTTGATGTGGTGCTGGGCAATCCGCCGTGGGAACGAATCAAACTGCAGGAGCTGGAGTTCTTTGCCACTAGAGACCCATCAATTGCGCAAGCCCAGACAAAAGCAGAACGTGGGCGAATGACAGAAATGTTGAAAGCTACGAATCCCGCCCTAGCCGCGGAGTTCGAATCGGGCAAACACGACCACGAAAGCGATAGCCGGTTCGTCCGGGTCAGTGAGCGATTCCCATTATCAGCGGCAGGCGATATCAATACCTATGCTTTATTTGCTGAACTCGCTTACAGAATCATAAGTCCAAACGGACGGGCGGGAATAATAGTACCCACTGGTATCGCTACTGACGATACGTGCAAGCAGTTCTTCGCTGATTTGAACTCGCACAAAGCGCTTGTCAGCCTGTATGATTTCGAAAATCGGGAGAAGCTCTTCCCAGCAGTAGATAGCAGGATGAAGTTCTGCTTATTCACTATTTCCAACAATATAATCGATAAAACAAATTTCGCTTTTTTCCTCACCCGCGTTGAGCACCTGGACGAGCCGATGCGCCGCTTTGTTCTTTCCCCCGAAGATATGGCACTGATCAACCCGAATACCCGTACCACGCCTGTATTCAGAACCAAGGTGGATGCTGGGCTAACCAAGAAGATTTACCAGCGTGTGCCGGTACTGGTAAAGGAGGCCACTAGAGAGAACCCCTGGGGCGTCAGCTTTTTGCGAATGATTGATCCTTATGGCGGCAAATGGCGTTTGATTTCGGCATCAGAAAAGGAGCGGGCCAAGGAACAATGTGTTCCTGTGTACGAAGGGAAGATGTTTCATCAATATGACCACAGACTAGCGAGCGTGGTGGTCAATATGGCTAACACGAGACGGCCCGCGCAACCAAAGATCATCCCGGATCAAGAGAAGTCGAATCCATGTCTTCTCGCCAAGCCTCAATACTGGGTGAATGAAGGTGCTGTGTTGTCAGCTCTTTCTGATTCGAATTGGCGGTGTAGGTGGCTATTGGTTCAGAAAAAAGTGACAAGCGCGACAAATGAAAGAACACACCTTGCTACTATTCTCCCTCTTGCAGGAACTACTGAGTCAATTCACTGCTTCATTCTCTCGCGGCAAAAACCTGCGCTGATCGGCTGCCTTTTGGCGAATCTAAATGCTCTGGTTTTTGATTTTGTAGCGCGTCAGAAGATTGGCGGCGATAATTTCAATTATTTCGTGACCAACCAATTGCCAACGCTTCCACCCGCCAATTATGTGCCCAAAGACATTGATTTCGTCGCCCCACGGGTACTAGAGTTGGTCTACACCGCCTGGGACCTGAAGTCCTTCGCCGATGACTTGGGCTACCATGGGGAACCCTTCAAATGGGATGAGGACCGGCGGGCGCTGCTTCGGGCAGAGCTTGACGCCTATTATGCCCACCTTTACGGCCTGACCCGCGATGAATTGCGTTATATCCTCGACCCGCAGGATGTCTACGGCCCTGAGTTTCCCGGGGAGACCTTCCGGGTGCTAAAGGAAAAAGAATTGAAGCTGTTTGGCGAATACCGCACCCGGCGGCTGGTCCTGGAGGCCTGGGATAAATTATTCGGCAAAGGAGTCGCCGCTTGAATGTTTTTGATTTGAGGAAACAGGTTATTGACGACTACTACCGCTATGTGGACGGCTTCCTCAATATCCGCGACGAGCGTATCGAGAAATTTGTAAAGGACGAACTGCAACGCGGCGCTCTCTGGCCCGATGCCCTGGTGCAGTTGAGTCCTTCCTATGAAACGGGGAAGACCGTCGACGAACTCGTTACCGAAGGTCTGCTTCATCCCCTGTGCCAGCAGATATTTCAGAAATCGGGGCAATCCTTCCGGCTCTACCATCACCAGGAAAAGGCCATTCGCACCGCCCCGAAAAAGGAATCATATATATTAACCACCGGCACCGGCTCCGGCAAGAGCCTGACCTACCTCATACCGATAATAGACCACGTCCTCAAGAACAATGCCGATCAGGAGAAGGTACGGGCGCTCATCGTTTACCCCATGAACGCCCTGATCAATTCCCAGGTGAAGGAAATCGAGCGTCTGCTGAATAATCTCGGCGCCGGCCGGAGCCCTATCAAATGTGGCCGGTACACGGGACAGGACGACATGGCGAAGAGACTGCAACTGCAGCAGCACCCGCCGCACATTCTCCTGACGAACTACATGATGCTCGAGCTGATGATGTCCCGCCCGGCGGAACGTGTCTTCGTTGACCGCACCCTGGCCAACCTGGAGTTCCTCGTCCTGGACGAGCTGCACACCTACACCGGACGGCAGGGAGGGGATGTAAGCATGCTGGTGCGGCGGGTGCGCCAGCGCTGCGGCAATGACAATCTGCTCTGCATCGGCACCAGCGCCACCATGGTGGCCGGCGGCAGCCGCCAGCAGCAACTGGCGGCTGTGGCCCAGGTGGCCGGCCGGATCTTCGGGACCACGATCAAGCCGGATAACGTCATTGACGAACGGTTGAAACCATCCATCGCCTACCAGGGGGCCGTCACCGGCGATACCCTCAAGCAATGCCTCAAGGCGGCTATACCGGAAAATTATGCCGGGTTCATGGCCAGCCCGCTGGCCGACTGGATAGAAAATACCTTCGGCTTGAGGAAGGATGAAGACGGGTTCCTCAAACGGCGCATCCCCATTTCTCTCCAGGCAGGCGCCGCGGAACTGGCCAGGCTGAGCGGTGAAAACCCGGCGAAATGCGAAGGGATTATTCGCTTGATGCTCCACCGCGGCGGCGAATTGCGCCATCCGGACGGCGCCCCCGTCTTTGCGGTGCGTTTACACCAGTTCATCTCCCAGGGCGACTCGGTGTATGCCACTTTCGAGACAGCGGACAAACGGGTGCTCACCCTCACCGGCCAGCACTTTGCCCCGGGGAGCGGGGGCGAGAAGCGCCTGCTGGCGCCCCTGGTCTTCTGCCGGGAGTGCGGCCAGGAATATTACCAGGTGACGCATGATGAGAGCGTTAACCATCTAGAGCCGCGCCTTCCGGGAGAACTGTCGGACTTGTCGGATGAGGATGTCCGGGACGGCTATCTGGTCATAGATGATGACGGCGGGCCGGTCTGGGACGACGACCGTATCGGGGAGCTGCCGGGGAACTGGTTCAACCAGACCAAGAGCGGCCATACGCTGAGGAAGGATTACAGCAAATCCCTGCCAGGCAGGGTTTGGGTTTTGCCGGACGGCGCCCTGGCGGGAGAGGGCACGGCCGGGGCAGCGCCTGGCTGGTTCATCCTCCAGCCGTTGCTGCTTTGCCCCCTCTGTGGCGCCATCTACGACCGGCGCAACAAGGAGTTCAGCAAACTGGCCCGGCTTTCCAGCGAAGGCCGTAGCACCGCCACCACCCTGCTGTCTATTTCCACCGTCACCCGCATGCAGGACGATCCCGAGGTAAAGCCCGAGGCCCGCAAGATTCTTTCCTTCACCGACAACCGGCAGGATGCTTCGCTGCAGGCGGGGCATTTCAACGATTTTGTCCAGACCGGCCTGCTGCGCCGCGCTATTTACCGGGCCCTGCCGGATAACGGCTTTCTGGACCATGCCAATATCGCTATCGAGGTCGTAAAGGCGCTGGGGTTGCCACCGGAGAAGTATGCCAAAAACCCGGGCAACATTGGCGTACAGCCCAAAAAGAACCTGGAAGCCTTCACCAGGTATATCGAGTACCTGGTTTACCACGACCTGCGGCGCGGCTGGCGCGTGGTGCAGCCTAACCTGGAGCAATGCGGCCTGCTGAAGATCGAGTACGAAGGGCTAGATGATGTTTGCTCCGACGATTCGCTGTGGAAGGGCAACCCGGTCTTGTCGGCGGCGGGCCCGGACGTCCGGTGCAAAGTACTGCGCAATTTCCTAGAACACCTGCGCCGTTCGCTGGCCCTGGATGCCCAGTGTTTAGCTGATGATAAGCAGCAGGTGTTGAGGAATTCTGTTGTCGGGCTCCTCAAACAGCCGTGGACCTTCGAAGCAGACGAAATCCTGGCCTCCGGTAAGTGGTTTGGCTGGCGGTCCCCCCGGCCCCAGCCAGGCGATTTCAGCCTTAACGCCAATGCTGTTATCAGCAAGTATTTGCGGTCTTCCAGGGCCTGGCCGGGTCTAAAGTCCAGCCTTGACGTGCAGGAGTATGAAGCCATGTTGCGGGTGGTGGTTGACGTGCTGAACCGTGGCGGTTACCTGGCCCTGGAAGCTGATGGCACGGAGTTCCGGGTACAACTACAGGTGACGGCCATGCAATGGGTCAAAGGGGACGGCACGCTCCCGCAATTTGACCCGGTGCGTTCGGTGCGCATGAAGGACAAGCAGAAGGAGTTCCTCCAAAAGGCGGTAAACCGCTTTTTCACCGATTTCTACAGGGAAGAGCCATCCCGTCTTGGTTCCCTGGAGGGACGCGAGCACTCGGGACAAACCAACGCTGACGATAGACAAGAAAGAGAGGTTCGCTTCCGCAACGGTCAGCTCTCGTGCCTTTTCTGCTCGCCCACGATGGAACTGGGCATAGACATCGCCGATCTCAACACCGTCAACCTGAGAAACGTGCCGCCAACGCCGGCCAATTACGCCCAGCGGAGCGGTCGCGCCGGCCGTTCCGGGCAGCCCGCCTTCATTACCACCTATTGCTCCACCGCCAGCGGACATGACCAGTACTTCTTCCGCCGGCAGCCCGATATGGTGGCCGGGGTGGTGGTACCGCCCAGAGTGGACCTGGGCAACGAGGAGTTGATCCAGGGCCACATACACGCTGCCTGGCTGGCTAAGGTCGGCCTCCCGCTGGGCGATTCGATAGCCAACCTGCTGGATACGACATTGCCGGATATGCCCCTTATCCCGAACGTGGCGGCGCAGATATGCCTCAGCCCGAATAGAATGCAGGAATGTCTGGCTGATTGCCGGGGCATAGTGAACCAGTGCCAGCCTGACCTAACCGCAGCCGGATGGTACTCCGACGACTGGCTAAGAGCGGTGGTCGGCGATTCTCAGAATGCATTCGATCGCGCCTTTGAGAGGTGGCGTGAACTTTACCAGGCGACCGAAAAACAGTTGAATGTGGCGCAAGAGAAGCTGAAAACCGCCCATCCCAGGAAACTAAGCAGTAAGGAAATCGATGACGCTAGGCGAAGTGAAGCGGAGGCCTTACGCCAGAGGGATTTGTTGTTCAACCGGGTCAATCGGGACGACTCCGATTTTTACCCCTATCGCTATTTGGCGGCTGAGGGATTCCTGCCGGGGTACAACTTCCCACGTTTGCCGGTTCGCGCCTTCTTGTCCACCACCAACGACAAATCGAACTTCATTTCGCGCCCGCGCTTTCTGGCCATATCTGAATTCGGCCCGCGCAATGTCCTGTACCAGGAAGGACGTAAATACCGGGTGGTGCGGAGCCTGTTCAGCAAAGATGATGTCAACCAGCACCTCAGACAGGCCAAACTCTGCAAACGCTGCGGGGCCTTTCACACTGACGCGGCGCTGCAATCCGATGTTTGCCAGGTGTGCGCCATGCCACTGACCGGCGATAGCAGCGAATACCTGATGAATCTTTTCCAGATGACCACGGTAGGCGCCCAGCCCACCGAGCGCATCAACTGCGAAGAGGAAGAGCGCCTCCGGCAGGGATACTTCATAACCTCTCATTTCAGATTCTCCACGGGGGACAAGGGCGAACGGGTGGTCAGGGCCGAGATCAAGGGGCCGGCTCGGAACACACTTCTGAACCTGGCCTGGGGGCCGGCGGCGCAAATGTGGCGTATCAACCGCCGGTGGCGCCGCAGCGCCGACGAAGGATACACGCTCGACATGAACAGCGGCGTTTGGGGCAAGAAGACCAACGACTCCGGCGATACAGCCCTGGATGTGGGAAAGAGTGACGTCAGGGCCGGCGTCCGGATTTTTGTCGGCGACACCCGCAACATCGTTCTGGTCAAACCGGCGGCGACCAGCCCGCTCAGCGAAGTGGAGTTGACCAACCTTCAATACGCGGTGGCGGAAGGGATTGCCGCCGTCTTTCAGATTGAAGAAGACGAAATAGGTTCGGAAAGAATTGGCGAGAAAGACCACCGGGGCATACTCTACTGGGAGAGCGCCGAGGGTGGCGTTGGAGTGCTGGAACGGCTGGTGGAAGAACCGGATGCGATGAGCCGCGTCGCAACTGCCGCGCTGGATATCTGCCACTTTGATCCGGCTACCGGGCAGGACAGGCAGACCCAGGGTGCCTGTTCCGCCGCTTGTTACGAATGCTTGCTCAGCTACCGCAACCAGCGAGACCACGCCGATCTTGACCGTCACACCATAAGGGGACTGCTGCTGCAACTGGCGGGCAGCAAGACCCATAAGGGCTACGGCCCGCGGTCATACGACCAGCAGTACGAATGGCTCAGGGCGCAAACAGATAACCGGTCGCAACTGGAAAAGGACTTCCTGGATTACCTGTGGAAGAACGGGCTACGTCTTCCGGATGCCGCCCAAAAACTGCTCACCCAATACGGGTCTTGCCCGGATTTCTACTATGACGACGGGAGCGTTTGCGTCTTCTGCGACGGTTCCGTTCACGATAGCCCCGAGCAGAAGGCCAAAGACAAGGAAATTCGGGACAAATTGGAGTCGGGCGGGTTCCGGCTGGTAGTGATCCGTTATGACTCCGGTTTCGTGGAGCAAATTGCCCAATACGCGGACGTTTTCAAGAAGGCAAAGAATTGAGTAACTACTCGGTTGGTTCCTTGGTCAAGTTTCGAGGACGGGAGTGGACCGTGGCGCCCGGCGAGGACCCTGATCTCCTGAACCTGCGCCCGCTGACTGGCGGAGGGAGCGACATCTGCGGCGTCTACCTCCCCCTGGAAGCCGCGAAGATAGAGCCGGCCACTTTCCCCCTTCCGGGCGCTAACGACATCGGCGACTTTGAAGCGGCCAGGCTTCTGGGCGACGCTGCCCGGCTCCTTATTCGAGACGGAGCCGGACCTTTCCGTTCTTTTGGGCACCTGTCCTTCCGGCCCCGCCCCTACCAGCTTGTTCCCCTCTTGATGGCGCTCCGTCTGGACGCCGTCCGGATGATCATCGCCGATGATGTCGGCATAGGCAAGACCATCGAAGCTGCCCTTATCGGCAGAGAACTTCTTGACCGCGGGATGGTTAGAAGAATGGCGGTGCTGTGCCCTCCTTACCTATGCGACCAATGGCATGACGAGCTTCGTGACAAGTTTAGCATCGACGCGAAAGTGATACGTTCCGACACGTTATCGCGGCTGGAACGAGAGTTACCCAGGCAGGACTTGAGCGTCTTTGGGTACTATCCCAATATTATTGTCAGTGTGGACTTCGCTAAGACCGACCGGCACCGCGACCAGTTCCTGCAGCATTGTCCTGAGTTGGTCATTGTTGACGAAGCCCATGGGTGCGCCAGGCCGGCAGGCGCGGCGACAGCGCAGCAGCAGCGCCACCACCTGATATCAGACCTGGCAAAGAACGAGTCCAAACATATTTTGCTGGTGACGGCGACGCCGCACAGCGGCATCGAAGAATCGTTCTTGTCCTTGCTTGGCTTCATAAAACCCGGGTTTGCTCAAATAGACATGAACAGCCCCGATCCCGGCACCCGGGCTGAACTGGCGCGCCATTTCGTCCAGAGGCGGCGCGGCGATGTCGTGAAGTGGATGGGTGCGGAAACACAGTTCCCCGAACGGGTGCCAGTCGAAGCTACGTTTGCTCTTTCCCCTGAATACGAAGCTCTGTTCAGGGATTTGTACAAGTTTGCCGGAGAACTCGTGGCATCGGCCGAAAGCAGCACCGGCACACGGCGGAGAGTTCGATACTGGACAGCCCTGGCACTACTGCGGTGCGTGATGTCCAGCCCGGCGGCGGCCGTGGCCGCCCTTCAGACGAGAATGGACAAGGTCTCGGAAGATACCGTGGGAGACGACTATTACTCCGCCAGCATATTGGACCCAACCGAGGCGGAGAAAGTCATGGACGTGCTGCCGACGTATGCCGTGGATCAAGGGGAATACACTTTCTCGGAGAGTGAAAAACGCCGCCTTCGTGATTTCACCAGGAAGGCTGAGTCCCTCAAGGGTGACGCCGACACAAAAATCAAAGAGGCTGCCGCCAGAATTGCCGGATTGCTGCGCGACGGATTCAAACCGATAGTTTTTTGCCGTTTCATCGAAACCGCCGAATACGTCGCCCGGGAATTGAGCGGGCGCTTGGCCAGGGACTTCAACGGCCTGCAGGTTGCCTGCGTTACGGGCGACGACCACGAAGATGATCGAAAGACCAAAGTCGCCGAGATAAGTAGGTTTCCCCGTCGAGTGCTGGTGGCCACTGACTGCCTCAGCGAGGGGATAAACCTTCAGGATGGTTTTAACGCCGTTTTACACTACGATTTGCCGTGGAACCCCAACCGGCTGGACCAGCGCGAAGGGCGCGTCGACAGGTTCGGCCAAACGTCCAAACAGGTCAGGACGATTCTTCTCTATGGTTCTAATAATCCTATAGACGGCACGGTGTTTAAGGTGCTTCTCCGCAAGGCTCGTGAGATCCGCACCAAGCTGGGAGTGACAGTGCCAATACCGGTGGACAGCGAAAGCATAATGGAGACCGTGCTCAAAGCCCTGTTTATGACAGCGGACGGTGGGTACCAGCTTAGCCTGTTAGACCAGGGCGAGGTGCCTGCCCTGGCCGACGCCCACAGGAAATGGGATGCCGCCGCGGAGCGGGAAAAGATAAGCCGCAGCGTTTTCGCCCAGCACGCCTTGAAGCCCGCCGAGGTCGAGCCCGAATTGAAGGCCGCTGATTCCGTTTTGGGTGACCCTGCTTTTGTGAGAAGGTTCGTCATGAATGCCTGTCAGCGGCTAAACAGCCCGGCTAACCAAACAGGGCCGGGCGTCTTGGCTTTGAACCTGGACAACCTGGCTCAGGGGTTTATATCCCGGGTTACGGTGGACAGCCACGCAAAGCTAGCCTTCGAACAACCCGCCCCGGAAGGAACCGTTTTCGTTTCTCGCAATCATCCGCTCGTTAGCGCCCTGGCTGAGTATGTCTTAGATTCCGCTTTCGACCCGTCTGGCAGCAGGAGTCTGGGGGCGAGGAGTGGGGTGGTCATTTGTCGTGAGGTCACCAGACGGACAACGCTTCTTTTGCTCCGCCTGAGGTTTGCCGTTCAAGAAGCGCAGGCCGGCATCACTTCACTCGCAGAGGAGTGTCTTCTGACCGGGTTTGAGGCCGATAGCGGCGCCAGGAAATGGCTGAACAAAGAAGAGGCGGAGAAGGTCCTTCTAACTACCCAGCCCTGCGCGAACATATCAACGACAGAAAAAGCGGCTGCGATAAACGCCCTGGTGGGAGCTTTCGCCGAGCTTAAACCGGAGATCGAATTCAGGGTAAAGCAGAGAGCAGGACAACTGCTGGGCTCCTATGAACGATTGAGAAGGACGATTAGGGGCAACCGAATATCGGTAGAGGCGATCTTACCGGTGGATGTGCTTTCTATCGTGATTCTACTGCCGGAGCAGCGGTGACCTGTTGTGCAGGAGAGAATCTTCCCGAATAGTCGTTTTCAACAACCGTTGAAAAAGCCGCCTTGGGTGAAGTGCTTTTTCGACCCTGCACTGGTTTCATTGAAATAATGTGTTTCAACAATTGTTGAAAGTACCACCGCAGTGGGGCGCGTGCCACCGCGGTTCTTTACCGGCGGCGCTTTCTCGCAGCCCTTCTCGCGTTTGTCGCCGCGGGATCGTCTTGTTGCAGAATCTGGTTCCTGAGTTCGTCGGAAGTGATCGGATCAAAATAGTCCCGGGCATCCGGGGCATTTGAGAAGCGAGGGTTCCGCGAGCACTTTTGGTTCCAATCGTGCCCCAAGCAGCATTCAAAATGCTCCTCCGTCACGTCTTTCAGATCGGTCACATTCTCAAACGGCACACCCCAGAACCCGCAGTCGTGTTTCAGGCATAATTGCATGGTCGTATCACCTGTTCGTAACGTCATTGGTTTCTATTCTCCGGGAAATCTTCCACGCTTGGTCCGCCAGGGACTATCGGGGACGAAAGAAAGGGCTCACAGGCACGGAGGCCTGTGGTACCGGGACCGGGGCACGCGCAGCGTGCCGCTACGGCCAACACACGGCTGGGCACACGGCGGCGCCGGGCACGCGCAGCGTGCCGCGACGGGCGAACACGTCAGAATTCCGGCCAGCGCAGGCAGGGACGCCTGCGCCACCCGTCCAGATCAAAGCAAACTGAAATACCCCTCCCGGACCAGGGAGTCCCAGACGGCCAGGCCGGTTTTCGCCTCTTTCCCCTGCTGGAGGCGCACGGGGGCCACCGCCTTGGGATAGGTCACCAGCGCCAACTGGGCCAGGGCAATTTCCAGGTCCAGACGGCAGCGTTTTTCGATGTCCTGCAATCGACGCTCGCGGTCCGCCCTGGTCACGCTGATTTTGGCCTCGATGCGCTCCGGGTCCGCCCCCTTCCGGGCCTTCCCCGCCTCCAGCCGGGCGACCATCGCCTCGTAGTGCTCCGTCAACTGCTTCTGTTCGGCATAACACGCCCTCCGCAGCAGCTCTTCTCTGGCCGGTACCTGCCCTGCCATATCCTTCTGCAGCTTCTCCACCGCCTCCCGGAAGGCCCCCTCCAGGCACAGAGCCAGCCCTAGTTCGCGGCCGGCCGCCGTCGTCGAACCGTGCAGGCGGAGGTCCTGCTCTTGCAGCCGGAAGGTTGACCAGCCGGTATGGAGGTCCACCATAACGTCCCGGAAGATCTCCTCCCGCTCCTCGCCGGTGAATGTCACCCGGAAGCGAAACAGCGCGTGGTGAAACAGAAGGACCTGTTCTTCCCCGGCCTCCAGGATGTGGCCGGGCAGCCGGATCTGGTCCCGGACCTTTTCCAGGGTGCGGCCTGTTGAACGCTGCACGTCGCCCAGGTAGAAATGCGCCGCGCTCCCCCTGTGGACCGCCACCCGGGCCATGGTATCCAGGAGCGGGCTGCCGTGGGTGAGAAGCTCGGCGTCGGGATGTTCCCGGGCCGCTTCAGGGGAGAAGGCCAGTCGCAGGTAGTCATGCCCGCCAAAGTGCGGCTGCGCCGCCTCATCGAGAAGCACCTCCATCGTCCGGTAGCCGTCGGCCGCGACCACACCGACGGTGGAGAAAAAGCGGCCGGCCAGGGCTTCCAGGCTATCCGGCACCCGTCACCTCGCCAAAAAGGGCGTCGTCCAGGGATTTCACCTGCTCGTACTCGCCTCTCGCCTCCAGCAATCGATCGCCCACCTGGTCCAGCCGGGCGCGCAGATCATCGTCATTCTGGCTGCCGCCGACGATCTCCATTATGGTCTCTTCCAGGTCTTTTTCCTCCCCCAGCCTGCCCAGGATCAGGTCCAGCTCGCCCACCACCAGCTCGAACAGGTTTATCTTGCGGTCCAGGATTTCCAGTATCTGGTCATCTACCGTACCGCGCGTGGAGAGGTTGAAGATGTGCACGTCCTTCTGCTGGCCGATCCGGCTCAGGCGCCCTATGCGCTGCTCGATGCGCATGGGGTTCCAGGGGAGGTCGAAATTGACCAGCACGTGGCAGAACTGGAGGTTGCGGCCCTCCCCGCCCGAGTCGGTGCTCAAAAGGAGCCGGGCCTCCCGGTGGAATTTCTCTATGGCTTCGTCTTTCTGCCGCACATTAAGCCCGCCATGGTAGACGGCCAGGGGATAGTCTTTCAGGTTATCCCTGAGCCATTCCAGGGTGGTGGTGTAGCGGGTAAAGATGACAACCTTTTCGTTTCCCAGGGGCGTCAGCGTTTTCCCCAATGCCGCCAGCCTGGCGCTCTGGTCCATGCCGCTGGCCAGGTCGAAGACCTCTTTCATCCTGGAGCCGAAGGGCGGCGGCAAGCCCCCCAGCAGCAGGCGTTCGGCGGTGGCGGCGACGGCCCGGGGACTGCTGCCCAACTCGGTCTGGAGGGTCTTGAGAACCAGACGGCTGAGGGGTGGCCTGTCCAGGAGGTACGACTGGCGCACGGTATCCGTCACCAGCCGGTTGAGCCGTTCTTCCTCCGGCGAAGGGTCGCTCCGAACGGTCATGGCCCGGCGCTGGGTGAACTGGATACCGGTGCTGCTCCGCCGGTTCCGGACCATCACCTGCCCTATCTGGAGCCTGAGACGCTCGACGTTCTGCGGCTTCAGCCGGTCGCCCCGCGCCACGAACTGTTTGTGAAACTCCGTCTGTGTCTTCAATTGCCCCGGCCTGAGAAGGGTGATGAGGTTGAATAGCTCGTCCAGGTCGTTCTGGACGGGGGTGGCGGTGAGGAGAAGGATGTATTTCTTGTCCAGGCCGTTCACCAGCTTCCAGGCCGCCGTGTTGCGGTGGCGGAGGCGGTGGGCCTCGTCCACAATCACCAGGTCGAAACGCGTTTCCATTATGTGCCTGTAATGGTCGCCGCGCTTCGCCAGGTCGATGGAGGCGATAATACGGGGAAAGCGCCGCCAGGCCTCGCCGCCGGCTGCGGCAAAGGCGGCGGAATCGGTCAGGACGAAGTCCTGGTTGAACTTCTGGGCCATCTCGTCCTGCCACTGGTGGGTGAGAGAGGGCGGGGTGAGAATGAGCACCCGCGTGACGAGGCCGCGCAGCAGGTATTCCATCATCACCAGGCCGGCCTCCACCGTTTTGCCCAGCCCGACCTCATCGCAAAGGAGCGCCCGTCCCTTCATCTGCCGCAGCACGGTCTTCACGGTGTTCACCTGGTGAGGGTAGGTGGTCACTCCCGTTGTTGCCTTGAAGGAAAGCAGTTCGTCGAAACCCGGCTTTACGGAAAGGTCCATCAACTCCCGGGCCAGGAAGAACCCCTCCCCGGACGAAAAATCACCCTTCCAGGCAGCCTCCAGCAACCGCTGCGCGGCATGAAGCGACTCCCCGGTCTGCGCCGGGTACGCACCGGGCGGGGCAGCGGCGCCGGCGCCCACGTGCCCATCGCCATCTAGCTGAAGACCGCTCACCCGCACCCTCTCTCCACCCCCCGACCACTGCAGGAGATTGCCCAACCGGGACAGTTTCTTCACCAGTCCCCTCCCCACCAGGATCTCTCCCTCTCTGTGCACCTTCAGCATGACCCCATCCCCCAGGTCCAGCTCAGTCTGCTCCGGCACAAAGGAGGCCAGTTCCGGGGACAGCAAGATATGGTCGGCGTCGATAGCAGCGCGGTTCAGGGGGAGACTGTAGATCTCAGGCAGCGTCAGCATGTCATTCTGAGCCGGCGCCCGAAGCGAAGCGGAGGGACGAGGCGAAGAATCCTTCGATCCTCTCAGGACAGCTTCTTCCGGTCAGGTGGGGACCAGTAACCATTGAGCAAGGGTAGCAACCCCATTTCCCCCGCGATGTCAAACCTACAAATGGCAAAAACTCAGGTGTGCGCACCGAAATAACCACTTGGTCCTCGAATACTCGAATATCACTGGTCTCTTTCACTTTCAACATCCGACCTCCCACTTCCAGGACTGCCGGGGTGGGTATGGCCCAAGGAGGTCGGCGCTCCCGAAAACGGGATGATGCCCGAAGGCAGCCTGACGCCCCGGATTTCTCGGCCTCTGATCCGGTACCTGGCACGAGCTCCACCACCCCGGCGGCGATATTATACCACGCCGCGGGGGGAAAAGGGTTCCTTGAGTTCGTTTAGTTATTGAGTTATTGAGTTATTGGGTTAGCCGGATCGCTAACCCGGTGGTATAATTGTTGACCAGGAGAAATGACAAACTTCTTGACCTCGCTCTCGTTCCTGCTCCTGCTTTCGTGGTGGGGACTGTCTGCCGGCTGCCAGTCGCCGGGAGAGGCATTCACCAGACCCGCGGCAACCGCCGAAGCCTCTCCATTCCCGATCCGGCAAGACCAATGGGAATTGACCACGAGGGCTGCCCGGGCGGAAGGAAGGGTACACGTGTTCACCTCAGTGGGAAGCCTGCTCCGGCCCGCCCTGGCCGAGCCCCTGAAAAGGAGGTCCGGCATTGAGCTGGAGCTCGCTTCGGGCACTTCCGCAGAGTTCCTGCCCCGGATAAGGGAAGAGCGTAAGGCGGGACTCTACCTGTGGGACGTATTGGTGGACGGCTCGTCATCGCAACTGCTGTTCAAGGACGAGGGGCTTCTCGACAGGATCGACCAGAACATGCTCCCGCCAGAGGTCACGGACCCGGCGGCCTGGCTCGATGGCGGGCTATCTTTTCTGGACAAGGACCGCTACATCATCGTATTCATCTCACAGGTAACCGGCCTTCCGCTCTATAACACGGACCTGGTCAAGGCAGAGCTCCGGGCCTGGGAGGAACTGCTGCAGCCCTCGTGGAAAGGGAAAATCGCCATGCACGACCCGTCCATCCCCGGCGCGGGCAGCACGTTCTGGGTGGCGATGGGTGAGAAGTATGGAGAGGATTACCTCAGGAAACTGGCCCGGCAGCAACCGGCGGTATCCCGAGACCAGCGCATGATAGTCGAGTGGATAGCCCGGGGAAAATACGATGTGGCGCTGGGGGCCAGGTCCGAGATTGTCAACGAATTCGTTCAAGGAGGTGTGCCGCTGAAGTTCGGACGTCCTGCAGACTACAATTTCACGTCCGCCGGATCCGGGCTGGTTTCCCCGATGAACAGGGCGCCGCACCCATACGCCGCCATGGTCTTCATCAACTGGCTTCTGACAAAGGAAGGGCAGACCGCCTTCGTCAGGGCCACCGCGAATCTCAGCCGGCGGCTCGACGTCACCACCGAATACACCGGCCCGGACAAACTGAGGGAACCCGGAGTGAAGTATTTCGACATGGAGACCGAGGACGCCGCCAGGAGGCGGTTTCAATGGCAGCAACTGGCCAGGGATGTCTTCGCCGGGCCGTGAGTGGGAGGCGGCGGGAAACAATGACGAAGTCCGAATGACGAATGACCAATCAATCACCCATCCCAACGAGTCGGTACCATCAATGATGAGAATGAAATGTCATTGCGAGCGAAGCGAAGCAATCTCCTGGATGGTTTGACAGGCCGTGGGATTGCTTCGCTTCGCTCGCAATGACATTTTCGTAGCATGTTTGGCCGGCCAAGCGCCGTGAAGCATCAAGATAACGGCTCACAGGCACGGAGGCCTGTGGTATAGGTCGGGGGCGGGCATGGTCGCGTGTCTGCCCCGCGCGGGCGAACCCATGTGTTCGCCCCTACGGGGTTCGCCGCTTCCAGCCCGTCCGCAGGAGCAGGATGCCCGTGATACGGCTTGTCGGCTTGCGGTTTCCCCTGTATAATTAGGGCGAATATAGCGTATGATCGCTGGCCCCATTTAGCCCTTGTCCATCCCGATGTAATCGGGACGGGCGAGGGTTTTGTAATTTGTGGGGGTTAAACATGCCTTCTGCAAACGACCCTGACAAGCGAGAACGCCTCGACAGAATGCGCCACTCGGCGGCCCACGTGATGGCCGAGGCGGTGCAAAGCCTGTTCCCGGAGACCAAATTCGGCATCGGCCCCACCATCGAGGACGGTTTCTATTACGACTTCGACCTCCCCCGCCCCCTGACCAACGAAGACCTGGCATCCATCGAAAAGATAATGAAGGAGATTATCGCCGGCGACTCCCCTTTTGTCCGGGAAGAGGTGGAGCACGCCGCAGCGCACCGTCTGTTCAAGAACCAGCCCTACAAATCGGAACTGATTGACGAGCTGGCCGACCAGACCATTACCACCTATCGCCAGGGGGCCTTCCTCGACCTGTGCCGGGGTCCCCATGTAGAGTCAACCGGGACCATCAAGGCCTTCAAACTTCTGAACGTGGCCGGGGCCTACTGGCGGGGCGACGAAAAGCGACCCATGCTGCAGCGCATCTACGGGACAGCCTTCGAGACCGGGGAGGAATTGGACCAGTACCTCGACAGGCTCGCCGAAGCGGCGCGGCGGGACCACCGCAAGCTGGGCAAAGAACTCGACCTCTTCAGCCTTCACGAAGAGGCAGGACCCGGCCTGGTGCACTGGCATCCCAAAGGGGCCACGGTGCGGAGGTTGATCGAGGACTTCTGGAAGGCCGAGCACCTCAAGAGAGGCTATGAGGTCGTCTACACCCCCCACATCGCCAAGGTTGACCTGTGGAAAACCAGCGGCCACTGGGACTTCTACCGGGAGAACCTCTATTCGCCCATGGACATAGACGGCCAGCTCTATATCATCAAGCCCATGAACTGCCTGGGGCACATCCTGATGTACAAGTCTCAGCTAAGGAGTTACCGCGACCTACCCTTCCGCTGGGCAGAGTTGGGGACGGTGTACCGCTACGAGCGCTCCGGCGTCCTCCACGGACTGGCCCGGGTGCGGGGCTTCACCCAGGACGACGCCCACATCTTCTGCAGGCCCGACCAGTTGGAGAATGAGGTCACCGGCGTTCTGGAATTGGCCAGATTCATGATGAAGACCTTTGGCTTTGCCGAATACGATATCATGCTGTCCACGCGGCCGGATAAAGCCGCCGGCACCATGGAGATATGGGAGCTGGCTACCAGCACACTGAAAACCTGCCTGGAGAAATCGAATATTCAATATCAGATCGACCCTGGAGAAGGGGTATTCTATGGCCCCAAGATCGATATCAAGATCAGAGACGCCATCGGCCATCAATGGCAAGGTCCCACAATCCAGGTCGATTTCAACCTGCCGCAACGCTTCGACGTCAACTACGTCGGCGATGACGGGAAGGAGCACCAGGTAGTCATGGTGCACCGGACCGTTCTGGGCAGCATGGAGCGCTTCATGGCCTGCCTGGTGGAGCACTACGCCGGGGCGTTCCCGGTCTGGCTGGCGCCCATCCAGGCGGCGCTGGTACCCATTGCCGACCGCCATGTACCCTATGCCCGGCAGATCGGCCACACCCTGCTGCAGAAAGCCATCAGGAACAAGATCGACGACCGTTCCGAGAGAATGAACCTGAAAATCCGGGAAGCCCAGCTTGAGAAGGTACCATACATGCTCGTAATCGGGGACAGGGAAATGGCCGGCTCCCAGGTTGCGGTACGGGAACGCAGCGGCAAGGACCTGGGGCCGATGGCCCTGGACAGGTTTATCGAAATGGTGCAGGCGCAGGGGGCGGGGGGATAGGCCAGTACCACCCCGACCGGTCGGGGTGAGCCCTGAATGACCACCAGAGGCAATTTGTTTTGTCCTCCCGTGCCGCGGGCGGGGCGTAGCCCATGGCTCTAGCCTTGCGGGGCGGCGGAAAGCGAAGCCGCCACATACCCCAGGCGCAATATCGGTTGAAACCGATTCCCACATCTCCAAGGAGAAACAGCAATGACTGATAAAGCAAATCCAAAGGACACGCTGATAATCCATCTGGCTGGCGACGTCAGCCCGAGGCGGATCGAGTACGGCGAGCCACCGGAATCGATTTTCGCCCTGACTCATCTGAAAATCAAAGAGGCTGACATTCGTTTCTGTCACGTGGAACGAAGTTTTTCCACCAGAGGCTGCATGCAATACCGGGACCGTCCCACGTGGTACGGCCGGCATCACCCTGACAACGTCAAGGCGCTGGTCTTTGCCGGTTTTGATTTAGTCTCCCATGCGTCCAATAACTGCTTCGACTATGGCCCTGAGGCCCTCCTGGAAACGCTTGAGGTGCTCCGCCGCAACAACATCCAGGTGGTTGGCGCCGGAAAAGACCTCGCCGAAGCGAGGACGCCGGTCATAATGGAGAGGAAGGGGATCAAGGTTGGGTTCCTTGCCTACTGTTCGGTCATGGCGGTCGAATACGAGGCCAGGGAAGGGAAACCCGGGTGTGCGCCTATCCGGGTTTCGACTTACTACGAGGTGCAGGACCCTCAACCGGGAAACCCCCCGAGGATCATAACCATTCCATTGGAAGAAGATGCTCGGGCGATGGAAGAAGACATCCGCAAGTTGCGCGGCCAGGTCGACATATTGATCGTTTCCCAGCATTGGGGAACCCATCAGCCCGGGGTGCTGTCCATGTACGAGTCCGCTGTTGGGCACAGGGCCATCGAAGCCGGGGCAGACCTCATCGTGGGGCACCACCCCGGCATAATCAAGGGAATAGAGATATACAAAGGGAAGGTCATTGTGCATAGCACCGGGAATTTTGCCCTGGAAACGCCCCATCACTTGAAACCACCGCCGGGGGTGTTTTCCAGCAGGATCTCCGGTACTCACGTTAAGTGGGAAACTGAACCCGGATGGGAACGGTACCCGGCGTCGAAGGAGAGGCGATATTGCATGATGATAAAATGCGTTGCCGGCAAACGTGGGATCGAGAAGGTATCCTTCATCCCGGCGTACATCAACCGGCTGGCCGAACCCGAGTTTGTTTCCCACAGCGATCCCAGATTCGGCGAGGTAGTAAGATATGCCGAACAATGGTGCAAAGAGCTGGGGACCAACCTCACCGTGGAAGGAGATGAGGTTGTCGTTCTCGGTTCAGCCGTCAACCATCCCGCAAGCTCTCAATGACTATCGCGAAGTCATGGGACGAGGACCGGGGAATGACCGGGCCCGCGCAGGAACTGGTTGATTTCACGCGGTAGCGGCTATCAAACCAGAAACACCCAGTATTCGAGGTTGCATGTGGCACAGGCGTCTCCGCCTGTGAGAGTCTAGTCTTGGCCAAGCCTGCAATTTGCAAAATCGGCTCTTCTCCAACGGAATTCCCGCGGGCTTTAACAATCACGTTCGATTCTTCACGGCCCTTTCTTACCCCGAAGGCTTCAGTACGACATGACTCTGATACACACTCGAATCCTGGGATCGCTTTCGTAGCCTTGACAAACCCTCTATATGAGTCCACAATAGGGACGGTTCACAAAGCCATCTGGTTGGCATTACCCCAAAGAGGTCAAAAAGCCGGATTCCGTTCTGGCTTTTGAACCTGCTTTCGTCCCGCTCTTAGCTTGGAAACTGCTTAATAAAGTAATTCCATGGTTACAATCCGGTGGGTTCCCTGTTTTTCTTCCGGGATCAACATGACTTCTCGCGTCACCGATTGTGTCGTCATATCTTCCACCTGATCGTCGCCGCAGAGAACCCTCATGGCCTGGACCGGGGTATTCCTGCATCTGGAAACAGGTCTAACGGTGTTCCCGATTCGGTTAAATCACTCCACCCTGTAATCCAGGAAAGAAAGGAGGTCCCCTCCGGAGACGCACAGACGGCAAAAACCACCCAGCCTCTTATACCGGAACACCAAGAAACGCAGAAGAACAGTCAGGAGGTTAAATCATGTTCTGGAAATCTGGACCAAGGTGGTTAGTGGTTCTGCTCGTTGTGGTGATAGTAGCAGGCGCCGGCCTCGGCACGGTCATGGCAAACAGCCCGGGAGATAACATTATTTATGGCGCTATCCAGAAGAACGTTGGGACACTACGGATAATTAGCAACCCGGACGAGGTCCGAAACTCGGAGACCCTCATTTCCTGGAACAAGCAAGGAATACAGGGACCTCAGGGTCCGGTCGGACCGCAGGGACCTAAAGGTGAGACCGGAGCGATAGGCCCACTGGGACCCCAGGGATCTCAAGGGCCGCAGGGAATCAAGGGCGATACCGGCGCTCCAGGACCCCAGGGGGCAGTCGGGCCAGCCGGACCGCAGGGACCTAAGGGTGACACCGGGGCAATGGGCCCAATGGGAGTTCAGGGGCCTCAAGGGCCGCCGGGGGTTAAGGGTGACGACGGCGCCCAGGGTCTTGTCGGTCCCGCCGGGCCAGCGGGACCTGCGGGGCCGCAGGGTGCGAAGGGGGACAAAGGTGATCCCGGGGCCACCGGCGCCGCAGGACCTGCCGGACCCACAGGGACCACCGGACCTGTCGGACCCCAGGGACCTCCGGGACCCGCCTATGTTCCGCCTAACGGCAAGAAGGTGGGGACGGGACTCTACGAAGTCCACAGCAGGGTCTTGTGGGATGTTGGCTGGTTGCAGGACTCGGCCAAAGAAGGCGGCTATTTTATATATTGAGGCGCAGCGTATCCTGGATGCGTCCTGGGAGCGCGCGTGCGAGCCGGAGGGCACCCCGCGCCGGGCGTTCCCAGATGAAGAATTTCGTCTACGGGAACAGCCAGGGGTTCTTCCTCCAGCCGCTGAAAGGATATGGGATTCCCGAGGTCCAGCCAGGCGCCACAAGGAAAGCTCGCCTGTACGTGGTGTACTCGCATCGTTTGGACAAAGTGTATGGCTCGCCCCAGTTGCCTGTTATCGAAATCGGGGGCGTCAGGTTCGAGCTTCCGAGAATATCCGGAGGCTGGGATAACGTGGGCGCCAACTGGAGCAACTTCAGGACATATGCCGAATACGGTGGCGTAGGTCATACGACCATGGGGATATACTTCGATGGGCTCGTCAGCCCTTCTACCGAACCCATCGGCGTGGTTGAACGTGTAGAAGCATACTTCTACGATGAGTTCCCGGAATAGGCCCTGATCGCTTCGAGGGCACGCCTGTGGTTTGCGGCGCGGCGCACGGCGCCGCGCCGCTACCTGCATCCCTTTTTGCCAGCCGCCTCGTGAATCTGAGATCCCGGACGGGGAAATGGCAGCAGCAAGGGAAACTCTCGGCAGGATACCCCCTTCTCGAAGCGTCGCGAAGACGCTACCGGCGAAGAAGACCTGAAGCCATTGGCTGATCTTCAAATCTTCGGAATCTTTGAATCGTTTGACTTGTGCAATTCTCTATGATATATTTTCCAGAGCATGGACACTCGAAAAAGTGCCGAGACCGTTGTCCGAGGGAGAGTAAAAGCACATATTTAAAGAACTGAACATCAACTATAGAATAAGAGCCAGGGAAGTCCGACTGATCGGCGACTCAGGGGAACAACTGGGAGTTGTGCCCACCGCGGAGGCCCTCCAGAAAGCGCGAGAGCGCAACCTGGACCTGGTAGAAGTAGCCCCGACCGCCGCGCCGCCGGTCTGCCGCATGATGGACTACGGGAAATACAAGTACCAGCAAATCAAGAAGGAGCGGCAGTCCAGGAGGACTCAAAAGGCGACTGAAGTAAGAGAGTTGCGGCTCAGGCCCAAGATCAGCCCGCACGACATTGAAGCGAAGCTGCGCCTCGCTCAGCGGTTACTTTCGGAGGGTGACAAGGTCAAGATTCTCGTTATCTTCCGCGGCAGAGAGTTTACACATCAGGACCTGGGCTGGAAGCTACTCCGGTCCATTGCGGAGAGCGTGAAAGATAAAGCTGTCCTGGAACGGCCCCCTTCGATGGAAGGCGGCCGGATGAACCTCATCCTGGCGCCCCTGCCTCCAAAGCAGGCAAAGGAAGCCAAAGCGCCGGCAAAAGAGCCTAAACCCGAATTGAAGGAAGCAATAAATGCCTAAGCTTAAAACCCACAAGGGCGCCGCTGCCCGCATTCACGTAACCGGCACCGGCAAATTCATGAGGACCAAGGGCGGCAAGAGCCACCTCCGGCGCAACAAGTCACGATCCGCCAAGGGCCTCTATGATGAGACGATTCCCGTAAGCAAGAGCGACGTGGGACGGCTGAAGCGCCTGCTGCCGTATTCCGCGAAGTGAGTTCTCTGAGTTCCTTGAGTTCTTTGAGTTATTGAGTTCCCCACCCCGCGCGGGGCGGGGAATCTTCAATCTGTAATCCTTAATCTGTAATCCTTCGGAGGCACACCTTGCCCAGAGTGAAACGGGGGGTCGCCGCCCACCGCCGACATAAAAAAGTCCTCGCGATGACCAGGGGTCACCGCGCCACCAAGCACACCCTCTACCGCCGCGCCCACGAGTCCATGATGAAATCCCTAGCGTACGCTTACGCCCACCGGCGGGAGCGGAAGGGGGACATGAGGAAGCTGTGGATCGCGCGGATAAACGCCGCCGCCAGGGCCGCCGGTCTCACCTATGGCAACTTTATTCACGCCCTCGGCAAGGCGGGAGTAGGCGTCAACCGCAAGATGCTCGCTGACCTGGCAGTGCGAGACAGCGCCGCTTTTGCCCGCTTCGTGGAAATTGCCAGGACTGGCTCAACCGCCGTCCAGGAGAAGGCGCCTTAGTTCAAAGAGGGCGTGGACCGACGCCCTTTTCTTAATGTCCACCCGGCGCCGCGGCACGTTGGCTTCCACCACCCGCTGCGTCCGTCCGTCGTCAAGCCCAATATAGACCAGACCAACCGGTTTTCCCTCGAGCTCGTCCGGTCCGGCCACCCCCGTCGTAGAAACCCCGACTTCCGCTTTCATCCTCTCCCTGATGGCTGCCGCCATTGCCGCAGCCACCTCAGTGCTGACCACGCCGTGTCTTTCGATAAGTCCGGACGGCACACCCCAGGCGACCTTGACCTCGTTGGCATATGCCACCACACCCCCTTTGAAATAGGCTGAACTGCCGGGGCTGTCTGTGACCATGCTGGACAGGAGTCCGCCGGTGCAGGATTCCATGATGGCCAGCCGCCACTTCCGCGCGGCCAGCAGCCACCCAACCACTCCCTCCAGGGTTTCATCGTCAAGACCCCAAATACAGCTCCCAAGCAAAGCCCTGATTTCGTCTTCGCGGGCGGCTATCCTGGCAGCGGCCTCCTCCCGCCTGGCAGCTTTCGAAGTGAGGCGCAATTGGATCCCATCCGACTTGGCATAGACGCCTATCGACGGGTTGGTGTCCTTCAGAAAAGGCACCAGCAACTCATCTACCGCGGCCTCGGACAGGCCCAGGGTCTTGATGGTCCGGGACAGGATGACCTCGCCCTTCATCATCTGGCGCAGCCGCGGCGACGCTTCCTTCTCCCACATGCGCTGCATTTCGATGGGCGGGCCGGGCATGGCGATGAGGAGCTTCCCGTCTTTCTCGACCCACCAGCCAGGGGCCGTGCCCCGGGGATTGACAATCGGACGGGCGGAAGGGATCAGCGTTGCCTGTTTCACGTTGCTTTCAGGCATCTTCCAGGCCCGCTGGGCGAAGAACTCCCTGATCTCCTTTTCCAGTGTGGCATCAGCGTATATCTTCTCGCCCAGCATCGCAGCAATACCTTCGCGCGTCACGTCATCCTGGGTGGGACCGAGGCCGCCGGTGGTTATGACGATATCCGAGCGCGACCACGCTCTGCCCAACACCTCTGTCATCCGGCCGAGATTGTCGCCCACCTGAGAAACATAATAGAGGTCAATTCCCAGCAGGGGTAGCTCGCCGGCGATGTAGGCAGCGTTGGTATCAATGATTTGCCCGAGGAGAAGCTCGGTGCCGATGGATACTATCTCTGCGCGCACTTAGACACCAAGGAGAAGAATCCAGAAGCCAGTATCCAGAATCCAGAATGGGCGTGGCGTTTCCAACTTCTGGATTCTGGATTCTCGTCATCTGTCATTCATTGATTTAACATCTGATGGTGGAAATGCCCAGGTATTTCTCTACCATTTCCATGGCGCAATAGTCCCCACACATGCTGCACGCTGCACCCTTGGTGGCAAAGCGGGTATGCAAGCCCTTCGAACCCTCCGGGTCCAGCGACAGCGCCGCCTGCTTTTCCCAGTCCAGCTTCTTCCTGGCCAGGGACATCTGAAGGTCCCAATCCCTGGCCCCCTTAACGCCCTTGACGATGTCAGCGGCGTGGGCGGCAATCCGGGAGGCGATAACACCCTGCTTCACATCTTCCACCTCGGGCAGGGACAGATGCTCCGAGGGAGTCACATAGCACAGGAAGTCAGCCCCGGCCGCGGCGGCGATGGCGCCGCCAATAGCGCCGGTTATGTGGTCATAGCCGGCGCCTATGTCAGTCACCAGCGGCCCCAGCACATAGAAAGGGGCCCCCTTACAGATGGCCTTTTCCAGTTGAATATTGGCCACTATCTGGTCCAGCGGAACATGGCCCGGGCCTTCCACCATCACCTGTACCCCCGCTTCCCACGCCCGCTCCACCAGCTCGCCCAGGGTAAGCAGCTCCTGCACCTGGGCCCGGTCCGTTGCGTCGGAGAGGCTCCCTGGCCTCATGCCGTCGCCCAGACTCAGGGTCACATCGTGAGCCCGCGCGATCTCCAGCAATCGGTCATAATGCTCGAATAACGGATTTTCCTTTTCGTGGTAGAGCATCCACCCGATCAAGAACGACCCTCCCCTGGACACCACGTCCGTAACCCGCTTTTGAGCCTTGAGACGGGCTACCGCGGCCTGGGTAACGCCGCAGTGGACGGTAACAAAATCGACTCCGTCGACTGCCTGCTGCTCGATAGCGGCGAAGATACCATCCGCCGTCATGTTGACGATGGCGCCGCTGCGTTCGATAGCTTCGATGCCCGCCTGGTAGATAGGGACTGTGCCCAGGGGGACATTGCAGTTCGCCAGGATCGCACGGCGCACGGCGTTGATGTCACCCCCCGTGCTCAGGTCCATCACCGTATCCGACCGGAACTCGATGGCCGTCTTCATCTTCTCCAGTTCTACGCCGACATCATGAAGCGCCGAGGAAGTGCCGATATTGGCATTGACCTTGGTGCGCAGCCCCTTGCCGATGCCGCATGGTATCAGACCGCGATGGTTGAGATTGGCAGGGATTACAATGTTGCCATCCCTCAGCCCCTGCAAAACAAAATCGACAGTCACCCCTTCCTGCCGGGCGACGTCTCTAATCTGCGGGCTGGGAACTCCCTGCCTGGCAGCTTCCAGTTGGGTCATCAAAGAAACTCCGAAGGACCGATTAGCTTAGACAAGTGGTATTTTATCTCACGGCGGGGGTAGATTCAAGATTCCATCGCCCATCCCCCAATGGTGCACCATAAAGAATGAAAATGAGCCGTCTTTGCGAGGAGCGAAGCGACGAAGCAATCTCCTCCGCTTTGCGAGAGTCCGCTGCGCCGTCCGAGAGTCCGCAAGGCGGACAAAGGCGGACCGGATGGCCAGCCAGCCAGGGGATTGCTTCGTCCCGACGAAATCGGGAGTCGCAATGAAATTTTCGTAGCAGATTCTCCACCCCGCCGACTATCGACTGCCGACTGCTCAGACTGCTGACTGCTCAGACTGTTTGGCCTGCTTCCGGTTGCGGCCAGATAACGGGTATGCTAGACTATAGCAGCTATGCGCATCATCTCCGGAGCCGGAAAAGGCCTGCGGCTTAAATCACCCCACCGGATGGCTACCAGGCCAACCACCGACCTGGTCCGAGGGGCGCTCTTTTCTATCCTCACATCGCTGGGGGCAAGATATGACCGCGTTCTGGACCTCTTCGCGGGAACCGGCGCCCTGGGTATCGAAGCCCTGAGCCGGGGTGCTGTGTCCGTGGACTTTGTCGAACAAAACCACCGCGCCTGCGGTCTCATCAGGGATAACCTGGCCCAGACAGGCCTGTCCGATGCCTCGCATGTCTATTGCAGCACTGCAAACAAGGCACTCCAGTTCCTTCCGGGCCCTTACGATCTGATAGTGATGGACCCACCCTATGCAGTCACCGAACAGCAGATGGCAAACCTCTCTCCCGGCGGGCTCTTGTCGCCTGGGGGAGTCCTCGTCATCCTCCATTCCAGCCGGATTACGCTGGAAATCCCGGACAACCGGCTGCGATTGATCAAACAACGGAAATATGGTGATACCAGCCTTTCTATTCTTCAGAAGGAGTGCATAGCTTGACCATAGGACTCTATCCCGGCAGCTTTGACCCGGTCACTAATGGTCACCTGGATGTCGCCACCAGAGCTGCCAGACTTTTTGACAGGCTCGTTATCGGCGTCTTCGACAGGCCGGCCAAACACTTGCTCTTCTCTGCCGAAGAGAGGGTGGAATTGTGGAAGGGCGCTGTCGCCCAGATCCCCAACGTGACGGTGGAGCACTACAACATATTGACTGTCGAATTCGCCCGGACCATCGGTGCGCAGGTGATCGTCCGCGGCCTGAGGATGAGCTCCGATTTCGAGGGTGAGTTCGAAATGGCCCTCATGAACAAACAGATCAGCCCCAAGATCGAGTCCGTTTTTCTCATGGCGAATCTGCCTTTTCAGTTCCTCAGCTCCAGCCTGTTGAAAGAGGTCGTGCAACTGGGCGGCGATATAACCAGCCTGGTGCCGCCTAACGTGCTGAAGGCTCTGGGAACCAAATTCAAAGTTCTTCAAGTTACGGAACAAAATCTTATCAGGAGGTAGCATCTCAATGGCCTATATGATCACCGAGGAGTGCATTAGCTGCGGCGCCTGCGAACCCGAATGTCCTAACAAGGCAATCTCGGAGGGCGACAAAATCTACATCATTGACTTCAACAAGTGCACCGAGTGCATCGGGCATTTTGAAAAGTCGCGGTGCGCCGAAGTCTGCCCGGTGGATTCCTGCGTCTCCGACCCGGCCCATCCCGAAACCAAAGAACAGCTAATCGAGAAGTTTAAGAAGCTGAACCCGGGCAAGACACCAAAGGTCTACTAACCCGGACCGGTAACACCCCGACCCGTCGGGGTGATCCCTGATTTTTCGTCTTTCATGGTGCTTGCCCAACCAGGCATGGAAGGTTGCCCCGAGAACAGACCGGGTGGCGCTCCGACACCTCGGAGTGAGCCGTTGTCTTCGTCCTTGACAGCGATGGGCCAGCCAAGAGTGGAGGACTCGCTGTTCACCGAAGACGGTTAAGCAGAAGAACACGGGGCCGCCCGTTCGCGGCCACGCCGCTTCCAGGCCGGCGGTTCTTTTCTTCTCTATTGCTTCTTCGCCTTCCCACATTTGATTTTAGAGCTAACATTATGTTAAATTACTAGCTACAGGAGGCTAAATCTTAATGGCAATCAGAATTACAGAAGAGTGTATCACTTGCGGCGCTTGCGAGCCGGAGTGCGAGAATAAGGCTATAAGCGAGGGCGAACCCACCTACATCATCGACCCCGACAAGTGCACAGAATGCGTGGGCATCGCCGATACCCCGAAGTGTGCAGAAGTCTGCTCGGTAGATTGCTGCAAACCCGACCCCAAACGAGTGGAAAGCTATGAGCAGCTACTGGCCAAATGGCAGAAGTTGCATCCGGGGAAAACTGCCACCAAAGGTCTCAGAAAGTAAACGAGTCTGGAGTCAATCACCCCGTAACGGCGCCCCCCGTCCCGACGTGTCGGGACCGGGGGGCGCCGCTACGCGTCTGACGTCGATTCGTCAGGCTGGTATTCCGGGCATCACCGGCGGGATGAGAGGGATCTCACCCCAGTCTCCCGGTAGAAGCTGAAAAAGGAAACCCAACCGCTCGATCAGAAACAGAGCTATTTTCGATTCCTGGATGGCCCTCGTGAAGTCCATTACGCGGACATTGAGCATTACCGCCAGCAACAAGACCGAGGCAAAAGTACCCAGCGCCAGTCCGAAGGCGAGTCCCCCCAGCCGGTCCAACCACCCCAGACCCACCAGAGAGACGATCTTCCTAAACAGCAACCCCAGTATCCCCGCCAGGACCATCGCGGCGGCCCACATGGTGACGAAACCCATGGCGCTGGCCACGCTGGCGTTGGGTATGAAGGTCAACCTTCCCGCAACAAGCTGGTAGTGCTCTCCGGACAGCTTGAGACCCAGCGCAAAGCCGGCAAAGCCGAAAAGCGAAACAATCAGCCCCTTACCGAACCCCCCGACCAGACAACTGAGGATGATGGCGATGATGAGGAAGTCTAACCAGTTCACGTACCCACCAGGGCTTCCTGCAACACTTTGTCCATGTTTTCAACCATGATGAAGTTAAGCTCTCTCCGGACGTCCTTCGGTATCTCATCGAGATCTTTCTCGTTCTTGCCCGGCATGATGAAGTACTTCAGTCCCGCCCGGTGCGCGGCGAGCACTTTTTCCTTGATCCCACCCACCGGCAGGACCCGGCCCCTCAGGGTGATTTCGCCGGTCATGGCAACATCCTTCCTGACAGCCCGTTGACGCAGGGCTGAGGCCAGCGCCGTGGCTATCGTTATCCCCGCGGACGGGCCGTCTTTGGGTACGCCCCCCATGGGCACATGCAGGTGTATATCGGATCGCTCGAATACCCTGGGCCGCAGGCCCCAGTCCTGGGCGTGGGACCGGGCGTAGCTCAGGGCTGCCTGGGCCGACTCACGCATCACTTCGCCCAGAGTGCCCGTGAGTATGAGGTTGCCTTTGCCGTCCATCCGGGTGACTTCGATGCTGATGATGTCGCCGCCCATCTCGGTTTTGGCCACCCCGGTGGCCACCCCGATCTCGTCTTTTTCCTCCGCCGCCCCCCAGAAGAACCTGGTGGGACCCAGGTAGCTATGAAGTGACTGGCTGCTGATAGAATGGGCCGCCGTTTTTCCTTCGGCCACCCTCCGCGCAGTCTTCCGGCAGATGTTGCCCAACTCCCGCTCCAGATTGCGCACCCCGGCCTCACGAGTGTATTCGCGTATTATCGCGCGGAGAGCGCCGTCAGAGAAATGAAGTTGCTCGGGAGTCAGGCCATGCTCGCTGATTTGTTTGGGAACAAGGAAACGCCTGGCGATCTGGAGTTTTTCTTCCTCGATATAGCCCGGGAGTTCAATAACTTCCATCCGGTCCCGCAACGCCGGGATTATCGGTTCGAGAATATTCCCCGTCGTTATGAAGAGGACTCTGGAGAGGTTATAGGGGACGTCGAGGTAATGGTCGCTGAAGGCGAAGTTTTGCTCCGGGTCCAGGACCTCCAGCAGGGCCGAGGAGGGATCGCCCCTGAAATCAATGCCCACCTTGTCGATTTCATCCAGCATAAAAAGGGGGTTCACCGTTCCGGCCTGGCGCATGGTCTGAATTATCCTCCCCGGTAGCGCCCCTATATAGGTGCGGCGGTGACCCCGTATCTCCGCTTCGTCGCGGATTCCCCCAAGGCTGATACGCACGAACTTCCGGCCCATGGCCTGGGCAATAGATTTGCCCAGACTGGTCTTGCCCACTCCGGGAGGTCCAACGAAGCAGAGGATCGGGCTGCGCAGCTTGTTGCCCGCCAGCTTGCGGACGGACATATATTCCAGGATTCTCTCCTTGACCTTGGGCAATCCGTAGTGGTTGGCCTCGAGCACCTGGGCTGCCGCGTTGATATCCAGGTTGTCCTGGGTTTCCTTGGTCCAGGGCAACGACACCAGCCAGTCCAGGTAGGTGCGAATCACCGAAATCTCCGGGGACCCCTGGGGGGTAGAGGACAACCGTTCCATCTCTTCCTGGGCTTTCTTGTTGACCTCTTCCGGCATTCCCGAAGCGGCGACCTTCTCTTTGAGCTTGTTTAGTTCCTTGGTAACGGGGTCCGCCTCGCCCAGCTCTTTTTCGATCACCTTCAATTGCTCGCGCAAGAAATAGCCCCGCTGCGACTTCTCAACCTCTTCCTGGACTTTGGAGCTGATCTTTGTCTGGAGCTCCAGCACATCGACTTCTTTGGCAAGGAGAATCGACAGCTTTTGCAGGCGGGTCTGCGGAGGAAAGGTCTCCAGTAACTCCTGCTTTCGGGAGAGCTCGAGGTCCAGGGACGAAGCGACAAAGTCGGCCAGCCAGCCCGGCTCATCAATGTTCATGGCCGCAATGAATGCCTCGCTCGATAGCTTCGCCGAGAGCTTGGTGCATTTTTCGAAAAGCGCCAGGACCGCGCGCATCAGCGCTTCGGTCGGCAGGTCCTTCGCTCCGGCTTCCTCAACGACTTCAACCCTGGCCTTGTAGTATGGTTCCTCTTTAATCAACTCAATAAGCCGCAGACGGCGCTCCCCCTGCAGCCACACCGTTGTCGTGCCGTCCGGCATGCGCAGGATTCTAGCGATATTAGCTTCTGTCCCCACGGCATGCAGGTTGTCCATGGTAATCTCGGCATCGGGATTCTTGCGCAGTACCACGGCAACCGTCCGGTCCGTGGACCAGGCATCCTCCACCGCCCGCAAAGAAGCCTGCCGCATTACCGCCACCTGCGTGGCGGTATGGGGGAACAGCACCGTATCCCGCCTGGGCAGCAAAGGCAATACCAGAGCTTCGATCTCCGGACCGTTCTTCAGCACGCCGTTATCTTTCTTCTTGACGCGGTTTCTTACAACCATAACTTATCCATGATAGAGCATTATCCGACGATAGTCTATCACAAAGCAGGGACGATTTGTCGGGGTACGAAAGGACTATCAGCTATCAGCCCTCAGCAAATGTAGGGTGGGTGAAACGCCCGGCGCCACACCCGTTTGAACTGCGTTGCCAGCTCGGGCGCGAAACCCACAACGTCCCCGGGGTCGGAGTGCAACACCCATGATCGGTTCGCCAGAATGGCACCGGCCCCATCCCCGACCCGGTGGTGGGTTACGCTCGCGGTATGGAGGGATCCCGCGTCGTACGCATTATCAACGGCGGACTGGTCAACCAGGTTCTGGCGTGTCGGCTCGCTTCACCCACCCTACGTCTACTGTCGGTGGGGCGGGGAATCTGCAATCTGTAATCTTTATCTCGACGTCACTCTTAGCGTCCTCTGGTCCAGCACTTTATCCGAGCCCCTTTCCTTCATCACGAAGTTGAGCTGCACATTCCTCCCCGGCGGTCTCAGATTAGCCCCCTGCACGAACAGATAGACTTCCTGTCCCGGAGGCAAGAACCATTCCGTGGCGCCCATGGGCAACAACCTGGCGCCGTCGTCCTGGGTGACATCATAGTAGACCAGAACGGACTCGCCGCCGGTATTTCTCAATTTCGCATTGAAGTGATAGCTATCCGCCGGCAATGCGCCCCCATCCGCCAGCGGGCGGTATTCTTTTGAAGCCAGGTCCAGGTAGTTCATGTCCACGAACTGCACCCTCGGATTGGCGGCCGGCTGCGGCCTGGGCGTCGAAGCGGGGGCCACATTCTCCACGGCTCTCTGTGCCGGGGTTATGGCCGAACCCGCCGGCGGGGGTGCACCCGTCCCCTCCTTTTCCAGCATCGCAGGCACCAGTATCAGTGCTATCAGCACCAGCAAAGGAATCAGGTAGTAGATCCAGCTTTTCATAGGAATCTCCTCACTGTATTATACAGTAGTCCTCCCGGTACCACCCCGATTCATCGGGATGAGCCGTGAACCAGGCCGATGTCAATGTATGTCTGTCAGCGACCTTTAGCCCCGTGCAACCCGGAACGGCATGCTATCGCTTGTTAACAGGACAAAACTGCCGTGTTCAAAATCCAGCGATCACAGGCACGGTGGCCTGTGGTGCTGCGCACAGCGTGCTCTATTTCGAACGTACGGTCACAACTTTGGTGTCCAGCACCCTGTTGCTTCCCTTTTCCCGCAGGGAGAAGCTCATTTGCACGCTCTTGCCGGGCGGTCGGAGGTTGGAACCCTGGACGAAGAGCGCTATCTCCGGCCCGGGCGGAAGGTCCCATTCCGGCGCCCCCCAGGGCGATAGCTTCACACCGTCCGACTGGGTAACGTCCAGGTAGACCGTCACCTTCTCCTGTCCGGTATTCCTTATCTTGGCATTGAAGTGGTAAGTATGCTCGGATAGCTCCGCGCCGGTCGAAAGCGGGCGATAATCTCCCGTAATCGCATCGCGATAAAACATCTCGACTATGACGGCCTTCGGACTCCTGGCCGGCAGTAAGGTTGATGGCGAGGCCTTGTAAATCGTGGCGGCCCCATTGGCAAAGGCTTTTTCAAACCAGCCGTCGAACCTTTCCTTGATACCGGGCCCGTAGCGGACGGTCTCCAGTCCCCCCAAAACGATGTACTGCGCCTGGTACCTGGTCAGCAGGCTCTGCACCTTCTGCAAGTCGTCGCTCTGGTAGATTATCTCGAGGTCCTTGATCCGGGCCATGAACTCCCTGTCGTAGTCACCCCGCCACGACTTCTCCGCCCCGGCCGGTCCCAGCAGGGTAGGCAGTCCGGTACGGACGGCCACCCTGGCCTCCTCCAGGGACCAGATGTTGGAAGCCTCGATCACCACGGGCGTTCCCGGCACATTGTCATTGAACCAGTCAATGTATTCCCTGTCCGGGGCCGGCAGAAAAGAAAGCCCGTCGAGCGTCGGCGTGGCTTTGAAGAAATTCGTCTTGGCCATCAGGGCCGCCGGCGCGTAGAGCAGCGAGGCTGCTAACAGGAGGCCGACGATGACAAGGACGAAAACACGGTCGATCTTGAAGGGCAGCGGGGATGGCTTCCAGACAAAAAGCAGGTAGTGAACACCGTAGGCGCTGGCCAGGGCCAGCAGCACCCAGACGTGGTAATAGAACTTGAAGATGGTATTGGCCCGCCCCCCCATCACCGCGTCTTTGAACCAGAAGAGGTCGGTCCCGTACACAATGTACAAGGCGCCGAAGATACAGAGCAGCACGAAAATCTCAATCCTGTCTTTCACCTGGCGGCGCTCTTTGTCCATGACCTTGCTCAAGAGGAGTCCCATTGTCAGGAGGAGCAGCGCGAGCAAAGGCCACATATTGAACAGCTTGACGCCGATGGAGGGAGTCACAGGCGTTATCCCGGCTTTTCTGCCGGCCAGGATCCACACGGCAAAAGGCGCTATCAGCGGAATGGTCGCCAGCGCCAGCGGCTTCCAGAAGCTCTTCTTCAGGAAGGGTCTGGCGATCACGATGAGAAACGGGACGAGAACGGAAACGAAAAAGCCCAGGAAGAGAAACCAGTGCAGGTTCCTGGTACCCGGGCCAAGCCACGGCCTCAGCCCGCTGTAAGGCTGGTAGGCGTTGTAATACGGGATAAAGAGCAGGAAGGCCCCGGTGAGCATTCCGGCGGAGACTATGACCGTCCCCAGCCATCCCTGCCCCTTCCGGTGGAAGTAACCCTGGACAAAGAAGAGGCATACGATGAACAGGCCGTAGGTAGCCAGGTCCCACGTGTTGGTGACGCCCAGCGAACCAACGATGGCGCTGGCCGCCAGAAACCAACACCAGTTTTCCCTGAACCATTCCCAACCCCAGGGCCTGTCGTCCAGGAGGAAGTTCAGACCCACCCCCAGCGCCGCCAGGGCCAGGGGCACCGCTATCAGATGGGCGTGAATATAACCGGCCATGAGGTTATAGAAAGGATAATCATTGAAGGTCAAGTCGAGGCTGGCCCCTTCCGGGGTCAGCGTGTCGATCACCCGCACCGAGCGGAACCACCACTCCGGTTCGGTGGGATACCAGTGGACGCTGGAATATGGGGTAGTCATCCCCTTGATACCGATCCATTTCCAGAAGTCCGCCGAGCCCATGTTATGGGCGTACAGGAACTCCAGAAAGCCCTCAAGATTGCTGATGAACAGGAGAAACACGATGCCGGCCAGGCCGGCAAGGATTGCCTTGCAGGAGGCCGACCGTCCTGTACCATCACCCCGGGTGAGATTAAAAGCGAGGCTGAAAACCCCCACCGCGGCGGAGGCAAATATCCATCCCATGCTGAGGTTATAAGTAATGGCGGTAGACATTCCCGCCAGTTTCGTCAAAGTGGCGACCATGAAATGGCCGAAATAGTAGTAATTGAGAGAAAACCCGCTGAACCAGGGATCCGGGGGCGGCATATAGGCGCTGCGCATGATGGCGTTAATGAACAGGAAGTTCACGGGGCGTTCCGGAAGGAGTATGAAGGGGTCGTAGGCGCGGATCACCGCCCACAGCACCACGCCGCCGAGGAAGATCGCTTCGACGACCACTATCAGCACGACATTCCTGGCGACGAAGCTTTTCATCTCGGACCAGTGCCGCCTCGCCAGCAAAGCGCCGAAAACACAGAGGACTACCAGGATCAGGAATATGGACCAGCGCCGGTTAGCGATGACATGGAGAGAAGCTCCAAGCCATAACAGATAGGAAGGAAACAGCACCCCCACTATCTTCGCCAGGGGATAACCCCTATCGGGAAGGTTTCTGAAGAGCGCGAAGGCAAACGGCAGGGCAATGACGCTCAGAAGCTCCAGCCACAGCCACCACGTAAAGATGGTCAGGTACAAACGCTACCCCTTGGAACTAAATCCGGTGGCACAGGCGTCCCGCCTGTGGGGGCCGGTACCACAGGCCTCCGTGCCTGTGAGAGCACGGAACTATGGCAAGCGCCGAAAATCCCTGGCAACACCCGGTGATTAGCCGTGGTCCAGGCACGGCATGCCGCGCCGCTACGGGTATGCCCGCGGTCATTTTCATCTTTATTGGTGCGCCAAAGGCATGACTGATTGTTCTGGAAATTGGAATTTGGTATTTGGAACCTGGAACTTCTCAAACGATGGTCCTTATCAACTGCAGGATGAGAATAGCAACCAACGGCGATATGTCGATCATGCCAATCCGGGGAATAATGCGGCGCAGCGGGGCCAGGAACGGCTCCGTAATCACGTTGAGCAGGTTAACAATAGGATTGTCCTGGCGTATTGGAAACCATGTGAGCAGCGCCCGTGCGATGATGGCGAAGGTGAGGATATCGGCGACTATTTCAATGACGCGTCTGACGATCATTTGCCCGGCGCCTCCCCCAGCTTCCTGGCCTTCTCGTAGGCCGCTATGACGCCCTGCATCAGCGCCGCCCGGAGACCTCCTTCTTCGAACTTCAGGACGGCTTCGGCTGTTGTTCCCCCCGGCGAAGTGACCATGTTGCGGAGCTCGGCAGGGTGCTTTCCGGTGGTCTGCATGATCCTGGCCGAACCCAGCGCCGTCTGGAGCACCAGTTCCGTGGCCACGTCCCGGGTAAAACCGATATGGACCGCGGCGTCGACCAGGGCCTCGATGACCAGGAAGAAGTAGGCCGGGCCGCTGCCGCTGACGGCAGTCGCCATGTCCAGGTACTTCTCGTCGGAAACGTAAATCTCTCTTCCCAGCGCCCCCAGTACTTTCTGAACAGCGCTCTTCTGGTCCTGGCCGACTTCCGCGGTAGTCGTCCAGACGGTTATGCCCTCCCCGATCTGGGCGGGAGTGTTGGGCATGGTCCTGGCGATGGCGCCGTGACCCAGCCCCGTCGTCAAAGTAACGATCTTCGCTCCCGCGACGATGGAGACCACCACCGCCGCCGCCGGGATTTGTCCCTTCATCTCCGTCATGGCCTCGCCCAGCACTTGCGGCTTCACTGCCAGGACAATGACTTCGGCCTTCTTCGCCGCTTCGGCATTGCTGCCGGTGGTCTGGACATGGTAGGCCTTCTCCAGAAAAGTCCGCCTCGGCTCACTCACGTCGGTGGCGACGATATCCCCCGGCGCGGCCAGCTTCTTGTTGAGGACGCCCTTGACGAGCGCCTCCCCCATCACCCCTCCCCCGATAAAAGCGATTTTCATGCTTGCCTCCTTATTGTTCACCATGTTGTTCACCACAGAGACACAGAGGACACTGAGACGATGGCATGGGGACGAAACCACAAGATTTCACCAGATGAACACCAGATTTCAATGAGAAGATTGTCGCGTAACCGAATCTTGCGAACATCTGGTGTAATCTCGTGGTTTATCTAACGCAGTTCCTCCGCGCCCTCTGTCTCTGTGGTGCAAATAGACTCGAACTTTCCTACCGTGGCGGGGCGAAGATCGCCCGGCCGATCCTGACCATCGTGGCGCCTTCTTCGATTGCCACTTCGAAATCACCGGTCATGCCCATGGACAGGTGCTTCAGCCCCAGGGAATCCCTCAGTTCCCGCAACTGCCGGAAAACGGGCCGGACCATTTCCGGACTGCCAACGACGGGTGCCACCGTCATCAGCCCCTCGACTTTCAGCCGCTCCAGCAAGGCGATTTCCCGGGATGCCGCGGCCACCGCGTCCGTTTTCATTCCGCTCTTGCCGGCTTCCCCGGCGACGTTGACTTCGAGGAGGACGGGCAGGGGCCGCGCCGTCCTTGAGTTTAGAGCGCGCGCCAGTTTGACCGAATCGACGCTCTCAATAACATCGAAGAGCTTCGCGGCCAGGCCGGCCTTATTGCTCTGAAGGTGTCCCACCATATGAAAAGTGAACGCGGGTCTGATGTCCATCAGCCCCGTAATCTTATCCCCGGCTTCCTGCACGCGGTTTTCACCGAAGTGCCGCACGCCGGCCTGGAAAGCCTCCCTGATCGCCGCGACCTCAACCGTCTTGGTCACGGCTACCAGAGTTACCTCTTCCGGCCTTCTGCCGGCCCTGGCGCAGGCGCCGGCGATACGCTTCAGGGCTGCGGCATAGTTCTCTGCGATACCCAAGACACAATCCAAATATCAAAAATCAAAATGCAAAATGACAGACCAAAATTCAAAAAACATGAGGCAGAAGTCGGCTGTAGAATGGGTGAAGCGCGCACTGCCAAACAGGGAGAGATCCCGTCGCAGTCACCCACGGAACCCACCCCGTCCCCGTGATGGCTCCGCACCATGCCGTCGTTGTTTGGCCCGAAATCAGCGCGGCCCCCTCGCCAGAATGGTGGGTTGTGCTCGCGACCTGGAGGGATTCCTGCCAGTACCTCTTATCGACCGACGCCTGGTACAACCAGCGTACGGAGTGTCGGCTCGCTTCACCCACCCTACGACTTCTTTCGCATTTTGCATTATGATTTGTCATTTTGATTTTTGACTTTTGATATTTGCATTTCCTACCTGGCCACAATATTCACCAGCCTTCCCGGCACAACGATAACCTTTTCCACCTTCTTGCCGGCTAGCTGGACCTTTATTTTCTCCCGCCCCAGCGCCAGTTCCCTGGCCTCCTGCTCCGAAATACCCGGTGAGACCACCACCCTGTCCCGCAGTTTCCCGTTGACCTGGACCACCAGGGTAACGAGAACATCCGAAGCCAGGCTGGCATCCCACGCCGGCCAGGACTGCTGGTGTATGCTGTAAGGATAACCCAGCACGGCCCACAGCTCCTCCGTTACGTGCGGCGCGGACGGGGCCAGCAATAGTAGCAGCGCCCGGATAGCCTCGTCCCAGGAGACTTTGTCCACGTCACCGCGGTCCTTCACGTCGCCCAGGTAGTTGGTAAACTCCATCAAAGCCGCGAGCATGGTGTTGTAACGGAACTTCTCAATGTCCTCGCTGACGCGCTTGACGGTCTTGTGCACCTGGTGTTTCAGTTCGTGGACCGAATCTTCGGCAGGGCCTTCCTTCATTTCATAGCCGCCGTGGCCCAGGGTCCACACACGGTTCAGCCAGCGGAACATCCCGCCGATGCCCGAATCATTCCAGTCTCCCCCCAGCTCCCACGGGCCGACGAACATCAGATAGGTCCGCACGGTGTCGGCGCCCATTTCGGCCACGTACGGGTCGGGCGTTACGACGTTTCCCCTGGACTTGCTCATCTTGTGCTTCTGACAGATTATCGTCCCCTGGTTGAAGAGCCGGGTAAAGGGCTCGCCAAAATCTACCAGGCCGATGTCCCGGATGGCCCTGGTGAAGAAACGGGCATAGAGAAGGTGCATGTTGGCGTGCTCGGCCCCGCCCGTATACTGGTCGACGGGCAGCCAGTACTTCAGCTTCTGAGGGTCAAAAGCCCTTTCCTTCTCATGGGGACTGGCGTAGCGCAGGAAATACCACGAAGAACACATAAAAGTGTCCATGGTGTCCGTTTCGCGCCGCGCCTTGCCGCCGCACTTCGGGCAGGTGGTGTTGACAAAGGACTCGACGTACTTCAGCGGGGACTCGCCGGTGGGACGGAACTCGGCGTCAGGCGGGAGCATTACCGGCAGGTCCTTCTCGGGCACCGGTACAATGCCGCAGCAATCGCAGTAGACCATGGGAATGGGAGCGCCCCAGTACCGCTGCCGCGAAATCAGCCAGTCCCTGATGCGGTAGCTCACCGTCCGGCGACCCCAGCCCACCCTCTCCATGTGGTCCGCAATAGCTTCCAGGCCCTTTTCGCTGGGCAATCCATCAAACTGCCGGGAATTCACCATGGCCCCCGGCGCCACCCAGGCCTCCTTCAGCTCTTCATCCTTCCACTCCGGCGGCGCGATAACCACCTTCACCGGGATGTTGAATTTCCTGGCAAAGGCAAAGTCCCTCGTATCGTGGGCGGGGACGGCCATGACGATGCCCGTGCCATAGCTCAGCAGCACGTAGTCGGCGATCCAGATGGGCACGCGCTCGCCGTTCAGCTTGTTGATGGCATAGGCGCCGGTAAAGACGCCGTCCTTTTCTCTTTCCTCGGAAAGCCTCTCGATCTCGGTCTGTCGCCGCGCCCTGGCGATGTATTCTTCCACGGCGGCTTTCCGGTCCGGGGTGGTGAGTTTAGCCACCAGCGGGTGCTCCGGGGCGAAGACCACGAACGTCACCCCGTAGATCGTGTCCGCCCGCGTGGTGAAGACGCGGAGCTCCTTTTCGGGCAGGTCTTGCCTTTCCAGGCCGAAGACTATTTCCACGCCCTGGCTCTTGCCGATCCAGTTCTTCTGCATGATCTTGATGCGCTCCGGCCATTCGATCTGCGAATGGTCCATCAACTCCTCGGCGTATTTGGTGATGCGGAAGAACCATTGCTCCAGGTCCTTCCGGACAACCGCGGTCCCGCACCTCTCGCACACCCCTTGATCCACTACCTGCTCGTTGGCCAGCACCGTCATGCAGTTCGGGCACCAGTTGACCGGGGCGCGGCCGCGGTAGGCCAAGCCTGCCTCATAGAGCTTCAGGAAGAACCACTCGGTCCATTTGTAGTAGTCCGGCAGGCAGGTGATAACCTCCCGGTCCCAGTCGTAGACCGCCCCCATACTGCGGAGTTGGCACCGCATATTCTCGACATTGTCCATGGTCCACTTGTAGGGATGAACGCCGCGCTTGATGGCGGCATTCTCGGCCGGCAGGCCGAAGGCGTCGAACCCGATGGGGTGCAGGACGTTGAAACCCTGCATCCTCTTGAAACGGGCATGGACGTCCGAAGGGGCCATGGCGTACCAGTGGCCGATGTGCAGGTTGCCCGAAGTGTAGGGGAACATGGTTAGCGCATACCACTTCGGCTTCGAAGCATCTTCCTTCACGCTGTAGAGCTTATCGCTTTCCCAGCGTCGCTGCCATTTGACTTCGATATTCTGGGGCTCGTATCTAGGAATCATGAGTAATCCTTCGGATGGCCGTCTTCAGTAGCCGCACCCTTTACGGGTGCGCGACAAACCAGGATCAGCTTTCAGCTAACAGTTGTCAGCTTTCAGGTCCTCCTCCCCGGTTTCTTTCAAGCAGCCCGGCCCTGTCATTGCGGCCCCCGATGCATATCGGACGGAGCAATCCCGGAGAAAGCCTGGAGGCTGCGGGCTCTCGGCCGTAAGCTGTCATTGCGAGCGAAGCGAAGCAATCTCACGGACGGTCCGCCCACCGGGGGATTGCTTCGTCACTTCGTTCCTCGCAAAGACGGGGGTTTCCGGCTCATTGCCCAATATTATATCAGCTTTACGCCATGACCGGTGGCAAGCCATTTCGTGTTCATTCGCGGTTCGGTTTGTTACTCGCTACGCCGGCCCCCTTTCCGCTTTGAGCTGCGGCTTGCAGCGGAAAAGGATGAAGATGAGGGCTACGCCGGCCAGGGCGCACAGGGACCCGGCCATGAAGGAAGCCTCATAGCGCCGGGTGATGTCGAAAATGATACCTCCCATGATGGCCCCCAGCGAAGCGCCGATCCTCCATCCCACTGCCAGGGCGCCCATGATGGCCCCCACGGCCCGCAGCCCGAAGAAATCCCCCACCAGTTTCACCAGCGCCGTATCGGCGCCGGTATAGCCCATTCCGAACACCGCTCCGGCCGCATAAAATGCGACCGGCGAGCGGGCGAAAACCATCCCCGCCATGGACAAGCCGACGAGCCCCATGCCCAGGGCGCCGCTGGCCCTGCAGCCCCACCGGTCGCACATGGCCCCAAAGACGGAGCGCCCGCCGATGCCCGCCGCCCCGATAAAGCTCAGGATAACGGCCGCCTCGACGGGCCCGATGCCGGCATCGGTGGCCAGCGGGACGACGTGGACAACCATCACAAATGCCGGCACCGCACCGAACACCCAGAGGAAGAATATCAACCAGAAGGCGGGAAGCCGCAGCGACTCCTTCAGCGAAATGCCTTCCAGTGAGACGATTACGGCGCCGGGCGGGCGATGCGGTGTCTTTTTCCCGTCCGGCAGAAGCCCGCAGTCCTCCGGAGACTTCTTGAGGAAACCGGCCAGAGAAAGCACCACTGCCAGGACGCCAATCCCGATGAGAAGATAGGCATTCCGCCAGCTTGTCCCGGCTATCAGAACAGCGACCAGCGGAGGGATGACGATCTGCGAGACGCTCATCCCCGCCAGGGTTATACCCAGACCCAGGCCCCTTTTTTCGACGAACCAGCGGGAGACGTTGGCGGCCGGGACGATGTAGGCAGTTGACATGCCCACGCCAACCACCAGGCCGAACCACAGATAGAGCTCCCAGAGACCACCCAGCCTGGATAGCAGCAAGTAGCCGATTCCCACCAGGATGGCTGAGGCCGACATCACCTTGCGGGGCCCGTAGCGGTCGCTGAGACCTCCGCCCACAAAACCCAGCGCCCCGCCGATGAACAGGTTGATGGTCATCGCCGCGGACGTCTCGGCGCGGGTCCATTCGAACTCGGTCGCCAGGGGTTTGAAAAAGACGCCGAAGCTGTACTGCGGCCCCCACATCACCAGCGCGATGACAAAAAAAAGAGCAACGTTGATCCACCCGTAAAACAGCCGGGGCGGGTACCTTTCAGCTTTCAATACTTAGCTTGCCTTCCGGCCCGTAGCCACACCCCTCGCGGGTGTCGAACCTTGGACTCCCTGCCAATGGGGCAATTCCCTGACACCTGCGACACCATGTGCATCGCAAAGTCGATTGAACCAAGGCTCATCGCCGCCGGCCAGCTCTGACAAGATCATCGGCATCGATCCCGATTGGGCCGATCTTCTTCCTCAACCGATGCACTTTTTCCAGAAAGGCCAGTCTCCGTTTAGCCTCTTTAATTTCATCTTCGGTCCCCGCCGGTTCTCCGTCCCTGGCAGGATGGTCCTCTGCCGCTCCGCCGCAACAACGTGACAGGGGTGTTCCCCGTTTCACCGCCGCAACTCCCACTAGTCTGCCGGTTGCTTGACCTTCAAGGTAAACGCTGATTCGAGCTTTCTTTCTCATTTTGTTCACCTCAAGGGCATTCTAACACCGCCGCACATTGCCGTCAAAGCCTTTGGCGCGGCGGGGCGTAGTGCGTGGCTTCAGCCTTGCGGGTGGTGGAAGGCGCCTCGCGCCGACCAAACCTGCGCGCTGCCCGGCACCCGCATGATGCGCATCACCCACCTCAACAGTATATAATAGATTCCGATCGGCTGGGCCACGGAACAGGCTGGGAAGCCCGTTCTACCGGCCAGCGGCAAAGGAACGGGCTGGGAAGCCCGTTCTACCAGTACGATGTTTGAACCAGGATATCTCGCATTATACCGTTCCGGTGAGCTGGAAGCCCGGGCCGGAAGGCTCCGACGACGGCTGGCGGCCTGCGATATCTGTCCCCGCCGCTGCGGCGTCAACCGCCTCGAAGACCAGCGGGACTTCTGCCGTTCCGGTCGCCTGCCTATCGTGGCCTCAGTCTGCGACCATCACGGGGAGGAACCAGCCATCTCAGGGACGCGCGGCTCCGGGACCATCTTCTTCCGCCACTGCAACCTGAAGTGCGTCTACTGCCAGAACCACCAGATAAGCCAGGGCGAAGGAGACCCTGATACAGGAGAAATCGACTGCAGCACCCTGGCGGAGCGGATGGTCTACCTCCAGACGCTTGGTTGCCACAACATCAACCTGGTCTCGCCATCCCACTTCGTTCCGCAGATAGTCGAGGCCGTCCTCCAAGCGGTCCCCCTGGGCCTCACAATACCCCTGGTCTACAACACCAATGCTTATGATGCCATCGAATCCCTCAAGGAGCTTGAAGGGATCATCGACATCTACCTCCCCGACGTCAAATATGCCTCGGACAGCCAGGCCATGAAGTATTCCCAGGCTCACCATTATGTCGAGTCCTCGCGGGCAGCCCTCAAGGAAATGCA
The DNA here is from genome assembly GCA_016210565.1 of Chloroflexota bacterium. Taxonomy (GTDB): domain Bacteria; phylum Chloroflexota; class Dehalococcoidia; order JACQUA01; family JACQUA01; genus JACQUA01. The sequence goes on along the minus strand of JACQUA010000335.1, from coordinate 536 downwards.
CCGCCAGGTGGGCCGCCTGGTTCCTGACCCGGATGGCATCGCCCAAAGAGGTCTCATCATCCGCCACCTGATCCTGCCCAACGACATCGCCGGCAGCCCCGATTCCCTCTCCTGGCTGGCCCGGGAGCTGTCGCCGGAGGTCACCGTCAGCATCATGGCCCAGTACTTCCCCTGCCACCGGGCGAGCAGGGTGCCTCTCCTGTCGCGGCGGATAAGTCTGTCCGAATTCACTGAGGTGGCCAGCCTCGTCGAGGAGCTTGGCTTTGAAAACGGTTGGGTGCAGGAGCTGGATGCCGCGGAGAACTACCTGCCGGACTTCGAGCGGGAAGGACATCCGTTCAAGGATTGAAGATTACAGATTACAGATTACAGATTACAAATTACAAATTGCATATCACTGCTGTCCAAAATAATTCGATTCTTGGGTTTTGGACGGGTTTTTCGTAGCTGAGAAAAAGGTTATCATTGAGTTCTGGTTTTCTACCCCTCTTGTCGACAGAATGAACCATGCTGTCCTAAATCGCCAGCCTCAGTTG
>JACQUA010000344.1 GCA_016210565.1 Chloroflexota bacterium | reverse complement strand
GGTCTATCTGGACCTGCCTCATCGGGTTTCTACCTCCTTTTTTGGTGATCAGGAGTATGAAACCCGATTTCTCTTTCTATGTCAATACCTCATCACATAAGTTTGTTACAAGCCCGAATATTTCGGCAAAGAGGCACCACTTCGGGCTCGAAAAGTAGCGAAGGCAGGAGACGTCATTTTCGCCACCGTTCGCCCATATCTTAAGCGTGTGGCCACCGTTCCAGACGACCTTGACGGCAACAGAGTATCAACGGCATTTTGCATTATTCGTTGTATTGAGGAGTTGGCTGAACCAAGCTACATTTTTCAAGCGGTGACCACAGACGATTTCGTCAGGCGTGTATCTGACCATCAGCGAGGTTCGAGTTACCCAGCAGTTACGGATAAAGACATTCTCTCTCAGATTATTCCTTTCCCCCCGCTCCCCGAGCAGAAGGCCATTGCCCGCGTGCTCTCCACCATCCAGAAGGCAACTGAGACACAGGATAAGGTCATTGCCGCCGCCAGGGAACTGAAGAAGTCCCTCATGCGCCACCTTTTCACCTACGGCCCTGTGCCGGTAGCGGAAGCTGAGCGGGTGCCGCTGAAGCAAACCGAAGTCGGGCCGATACCCCTGCACTGGAAGGTGGTTAGGCTGGGGGAATTATCAGAAATACGATACGGACTCGGACAACCCCCTGCGGCTTCATTAACCGGCGTACCAATCATCAGGGCTACAAATATTAAGCGGGGAAAAATCGAATTAGCTGGTCTCTTACGAGTAGAACCTAAAGCCATCCCTTTAACAAGGAAACCGTTTCTGAAAAGTGGTGACATTATCGTAGTCCGTAGTGGAGCTTACACGGGTGATGTTGCATTGATAACGCCAGAATGGGAAGACTCCGTAGCTGGCTATGATTTGGTCGTATCTCCAGCTAAGAGACTGGATTCATCCTATCTCGCCCATCTACTTTTAACGAACAGCATCCAAGGCTATTTTAGAAGCCAGAGAGACCGTTCTGCACAGCCACACCTTAATGCCTACCAACTCGCAGCAACTTTAGTTCAAGTCCCCAACATCACTGAACAGGAGCAAATAGCTTGGGTTCTGTCAGGAATGGACCGCAAATTGGAAATAGAGGGGAATCGTAAGGCGGCGCTTCAAGCCCTGTTCAAGACCATGCTGCATCATCTTATGACCGGCAAGGTTAGAGTGAAGGAGTTAAGCCCAGCATAGGGAAGGCATGAAAAAGACTGCCAGGAAGATGTCACCCTGAGCGAAGTCGAAGGGTCTTTCCTCACCTCGCCGGGGAAGATTCTTCGACTACGCTCGCTTCGCTCAGAATGACAGAGGGCATAGCCATTTTCATACTTCATGGTGCCCTCTGTAAGCGGGTACGGGGGATTGCTATGAGAAGAGTTCTTGAGGAGCGTCCATATGACGAGCAAATCCCTCGTTCCCGTTGATAGGATTGATAAGGCAATCCTGTTAATCCGAAAACAAAAAGTCATGCTCGATGCCGACCTGGCAGAACTTTACGGGGTTGAGACTAAGGTGCTTGTACAGGCGGTCAAGCGGAACCGCGAGCGTTTTCCGGAAGATTTCATGTTCCAACTTAACAAAGAGGAGGTTGATTTTCTAAGGTCACAATTTGTGACCTTAAAGAAGGGACGCGGGCAACACAGCAAGTATCCACCATATGCGTTTACCGAGCAGGGGGTGGCCATGCTGTCCAGCGTCCTCCGCAGTCAGCGCGCCATCCAGGTGAACATTGAGATAATGCGGGCTTTTATCCGCCTGCGGCAAATGCTTGCGCCCCACGCCGAGCTTGCCCGGAAACTTGATGCTCTGGAAAAGAGATATGACGCCCAGTTCAAAGAAGTGTTCGAAGCTATCCGCCGGCTAACGGCGCCTCCAGAACCGAAACGGCGTCCCATAGGATTTCGAAAAGGCGGAGAATGAAACCCTGGTTTGAGATAGACACTTGACGTCACAATTTCTGTTCTCAAGAAACCTAACCGGGGCAAGCCGGAACCAGAATGACGAATGACGAAATCCGAATGACGAATCAATGCTCAAAACTCGAATGTCAAGGCAAGACTCACATTTGCCATTCGCACCTGGAATTTCGTCGTTCTTTCTTTACATTTTACCCAGGACTTTGTTTCCCGGGGACTGGAGGGAACAGGAGTATGATATCCCGGTTACACTACCTTGTGAGCAGCAAAGCACGCGTGCACGGGACATAATGCAGCCAGGAGGGGCTACTGGATGAGACGAGAAGAAGTAATTGCTACGCTGAAAAGGCACGAGCAGGAGCTGCGGCGCCGGAGGGTGCGGTCTCTGGCCCTGTTCGGCTCCGCGGCCCGGGGCGAGGCCGGTCCCCGGAGCGACGTGGACCTCCTGGTGGAGGTGGACCGCCCCATGGGGCTGTTCGGCCTGGTCCGCATTCAGCACTTTCTTGAGCAGCTCCTGGGTGGGACTCAGGTTGACCTCGTTATGAAAGGGGCAGTGCTGGAAGACCTCAAGGATGACATTTTGAAGGAATCGGTGCGTGTCCTCTAAGCAGCGAAAGTGGAAGTTCCGCCTGCGGCACATAGTCGAAGCCATCAGCCGTATCGAGCAGTATACGTCTGGAATGAGTCTTGACCAGTTCGCCGCCGATACGAGGACCTTTGACGCCGTGGTGCGTAACTTGATAATCATCGGCGAGGCAGCCCGCTACATCCCGCCGGAAACGGAAGCCGCCTTCGCCTATGCGCCCTGGGCCGAGATGCGGGCACTGCGCAATATCCTGGCCCACGAGTATGACCGGGTGGAAGTGGAAACCGTGTGGGATACTATACGGAATGACCTTCCACCGTTGGCGCCGCTCCTCGAACAGGTGCTGCGAGAGGCCGTGGAATGAGCCTCCGTAGTGAACGGCAGGTAGTCCAGAAACCCCTCGTCCGCTATGCCATAGAGGCTGGGTGGAGGTACCTGGCCCCGGAAAAAGCCCTGGGCCTGCGGGGAAGCGACGCCAGTCCCACCCTTGACGCTATCTTTGTCGAAAGGGTCAGGGCCCTGAATCCGGGCGTCCTGGACCGCACCGGGGCGCAGGAACTCCTGAAGAGATTGCAGAGGGTTGCCCCTAACATAGAGGGCAACCTCCAGGCCTGGGAGTTTCTGCTGGGGCTGAAAACGGTGTTCGTCCCCCGGGAGAAAAGGGAGCGCAACGTGCGGCTTCTCGACCTGGACCATCCCGCCAACAATATCTTTCACGTCACCGACGAGTTCTCCTTCAGCAACGGCGTCCATACCATCCGGGCCGACGTGGCCTTCCTCATCAACGGCGTCCCGGTTATCCTGGTCGAGACCAAAGCCGCCACCAAACTGGAAGGCGTCGCCGAGTCCCTGGATCAGGTGCAGCGCTATCACCGGGAAGGCCCGGAGCTGCTGGCCCTGATACAGGTTTTCGGGCTGACCCACCTTGTCCGCTATTTCTACGGCCCTACCTGGAACGCCTCCCACAAGAATCTGTACAACTGGAAAGAGGAATCGGCGGGCAAGGACTTCGAAGCGCTGGTCAAAACCTTTGTCGCCCCGGACCGGGTGCTCCGGGTACTCCGCGACTTTATCCTGTTCACGCGCAAAGAGGACGAACTGCAAAAGGTCATCCTGCGGCCGCACCAGATGCGGGCGGTGGACCGGGCCTTGTCGCGGGCGGGCGACCCGGCGAAGCGCCGGGGACTGATCTGGCACACCCAGGGCTCGGGGAAGACCTACACCATGATCACCATCGCCAGAAGGCTGATGGAGCAGCCGGTCTTCGCAAACCCCACGGTGCTGATGCTGGTAGACCGCACCGAATTGGAGGCCCAGCTCTCCGGCAACCTGGCGGCTACGCTGGTGGGAGGGGCCGGCCAGCCTGTAGACAGACCCGGCCGTTACACGCAGACAGGGAACCTATTCGTCGTTGAAAGCAAACGCGGGCTGCTGGAGCTCCTCCGAAACGATACCCGCGGTCTCATCGTCTCCATGATCCACAAGTTCGACGACATCCCGGCCAACGTCATTACCCGTTCCAACGTCTTCGTGCTGGTGGACGAGGCGCACCGCACCACCGGCGGCGACCTGGGAAACTATTTGATGGGCGCCCTGCCCAACGCCACCTACCTGGGCTTTACCGGGACCCCCATCGACAAGACCGTCTACGGCAAAGGCACCTTCAAGGTTTTCGGGACCGACGACCCCCAGGGCTACCTGGACAAGTACTCCATCGCCGAGTCCATAGAAGACGGCGCCACCGTCAAGCTCTACTACTCCCTGGCCCCAAATGACCTGCGCGTAGACCGCGAGACCCTGGAAAAGGAATTCCTCAGCCTGGCCGAAGCGGAAGGCGTCAGCGACATCGAAGAGCTCAACCGGGTGCTGGACAGGGCGGTGAACTTGAAGAACATGCTCAAGGCCCAGACCAGGGTGAGCAAGGTGGCGGCCTACGTCGCCAAACACTTCACCGAAAGCGTCGAACCCATGGGCTACAAGGCCTTCCTGGTCGGCGTGGACCGGGAGGCCTGCCGGCTGCTCAAAGAGGCCCTGGACAACCATCTGCCCCCGGAGTATTCCCGCGTCGTTATCAGCCAGTCGCCGGGCGACCGCGAGGAGCTACAGAGGCATCATCTTTCCGAAGACGACGAAAAAGCGGTTCGCAAAGCCTTCGTCAAACCCGGCCAACTGCCGAAAATCCTGATCGTCACCGAAAAGCTCCTGACCGGGTACGACGCCCCGGTGCTCTACTGCATGTACCTGGACAAGCCCATGCGGGACCATGTTCTGTTACAGGCGATCGCCCGGGTCAACCGTCCCTACGAGGACGAAAAAGGCATGCACAAACCAGGCGGACTGGTCGTTGATTTCGTCGGCATCTTCGAGAACCTGGAAAAGGCATTGGCCTTTGATTCCAGGGACGTTGAGGGGGTTATCGAGAGCCTGTCCCTCTTGAAGGCCCGCTTCAAGGTGTTGATGGCCAGGGCCCGCCGGGACTATCTCCCCCTAGGCGGGGGCAAGGCGGCGGACAAGGCGGCCGAGGCCGTGCTGGAGGCCTTCTTTGTCGATGAGACGCGCCAGGAGTTCTACTCCTTCTTCCAGGAACTGGAAGACCTCTACGAAATCATCTCGCCCGACCCTTTCCTCCGGGATTTTCTGGATGACTATCAGAGGGCGGCCGATATCTACAACCTACTCCATGCCGCCTACGACCAGAAATCGCTGGCGGCCAGGGAACTGGCCAAAAAGACCGCCCGCCTGGTCCGGGAGAACACGCAGGCGGGGGCAATTAGCGACGCCATGTCCGTTTACGAGATCAATGAGCAGACGCTGGACGTGATAGCCAGGAGCGGCGACCCGGACACGGTCAAGGTTTTCAACCTGATCAAAAGTGTGCAGTTGAAGATTGACACGGAAGCGGGCGCGGCGCCCTACCTGACGCCCATCGGGGAGCGGGCCGAAGCCATCATTGAAGCCTACAGGCAGCGCCAGGTTGATACCGGGGAAGCGTTGAAACGGTTGGCGGACCTGGTCCGGGAGATCAATGAAGCGCAAAGGGAACAGGCGGCGCGCCGGATAGCCGGTGAACCCTTCGCCGTTTTCTGGTTCTTGAAGCAGAGCGGAGTGGCCGTAGACGACGCCGAAAAAGCGGCCAGGACCTTCGCTGAACTCCTGAAGAAATACCCGCACTGGAAGACCAGCGAGCACCAGGCCAGAGAGATGCGGAACGAAGTATACGACGTTTTGATAGACATCAGGGTGAGCAACATCGCGGAAGCTGTCGACCGGCTGATGACCCTGATTCGAGCGAGGCCGCAATGAAGACCCCGCCTCCGAGAAAGCAGTCTGCCGCGCCAGCCGCCGTAGGGGCAGACCCGTGTGTCTGCCCGCCGGCGGGCGAACACATGGGTTCGCCCCTACGGTGGGTCCAACCGCCGCGGCTATCTTCTGAGCAACCCGCCGGGACGCCCATGGACCCCGGTGATTTCAAGGCGGAGGTCTTGAAGTGGGCAGGACGTATCGGCGTGGCGACAAAAGAGGTCCATCTCCGCCCGATGAAGGGCAAGTGGGCGAGCTGTTCGAGCAGCGGGCGGCTCAGTTTCAACCTGGAACTGCTGGCGCAACCGGCCGCCTTCCGCGCCGATGCTATCGTCCACGAGCTGCTTCATCTGAAAGTCCCGAATCACGGGCGGCTATTCAAGACGCTGAAAAAGGCCGTGCTGTCAGGCGAATAGGCGGAATGGTGGGTTCGTCCCGATTAGCATCGGGACGCTTAACCCACCCTACGGGCTGAGGGGGATCTGGAATTTCTTTTGTGATCCCAGTTTTGCTATAATGCTGCGTGACCCGTCAGCCGTGGGCCATGAATGATGAAAATGGTTTCGCGCTTACTCGTGGTTTGAGCTGGTGCTTAGTTGCAAAAGAAAGCGTTGCAATGAGAAAAGACCCTTCGCTACGCTCAGGGTGACAGCCGTCCGGGCCTGTCATTCTGAGAGCTTGTGAAGAAATTGGTCAGGCCCTATTTGGCGAGTTGTCTCGCTCATATCTGGGTTTTCGATAAATTCACAAACTCTGAGCGTAGCGAAGAATCTTTTCGCCGAATTCTGCAGTTAAGCACTGGCGGATATTAGTCCTGCCGGCTACGTGCAGGCAAGTCCAGGCTCTTGAAGCAGGAGGTTGTTATGAAAACGAAGTTCGGGGTAATGTCTATTCTTCCGGTGGTCCTGGCCGTTCTGGTAGCGTGCCAGGTGGCGGTAGCTCCTTCGACCATCTCCGCGCCGCCAGGAAAGGCCGAGGCCAGGCCGCAAGGGGAAGAAAAATGGGATAAACTGGTGACCGAGGCGAAAAAAGAGGAAAGGGTGGTGATCTATGGCAGCCCCAACCCTCCGGATTTCAGAACCGCCCTGGGGGCAGCTTTCAAAAAGAGGTATGGCCTGGACCTGGAATGGGTGATCGGCAGGGGCGCCGAAATAGTCCCCAGGATCGAAGCCGAACGAAGGGCGGGGCTTTACCTGCCGGATGTCGGGATTCTCGGTTCGACAACCTATTTCAACAATGTGGAGCCGCTGGACATCACGATTCCCGTTGCGCCCCTGCTGATGCTCCCGGAGGTAACCGACCTCAAGATGTGGCCCGACGGGAAACTGCCCTTGCTGGATGGGCCGGGTCATTCATTCCCGCTGTCAATGTTCAGCATGCCGACAATCATAATCAACACGGATCTCGTTAAGCCAGAGGAAATACAATCGACCGCTGCCCTGATAAATCCGAAGTGGAAGGGAAAGATGGTCATGGACGATCCGACCATCTCCGGAAACGGAAACCAGTGGTACGTGTTTACCCTGAACTATATCCTGGGCATGGACAAGGGAAGGGAATTCATGAAGACCCTGGTCAGGGACAATTACATAACGGCGCTGACGCGGGACCACCGCACCCTCACCGAGTGGGTGTCCCGGGGGAAGTACTCCATCGGGCTGGGAGTGAGCCCTGCGGTGCCGCCGGAATTCATGAAGGCCGGGGCGCCCATACAGTTCATCGATCTGAAAGAACCGCGGCCGATGTCCACGGGCTGGGGTCTGCTGAACGTTTTCAAGAATGCTCCCCACCCAAAGGCCGCCCAGGTGTTCGCCAACTGGATGCTCACAAGAGAAGGTCTGTCCATCTTTGTGCAGGGGAGTAACTATCCCTCACCGAGATTAGACGTGCCGAAGGAATCTATCCTGCCGATCATGATTCCCCGGCCGGGAGACATACTGACCGGCACCAAGGAGTATGAAGCCCTGAAGGCGCGGATGATGAAAACGGCGGTGGAGGACTTCGCAAGCCTGGTCAAGTGAGATAGAGCATAGACTTGTAGCCGCAGGCCTCAGCGCCTGCGGTGCGGTCGAACACCGGGCAGTAGAACAGGCTTTCCAGCCTGTTCCTCTCTGACCTGTCCGACCGTCGCAGGCGCGGAGGCCTGCGCCACCCGGCTATTCTACGAACAAACCGGCATTGGTCTGGTCCGGCTGTCACAGGCGGGGACGCCTGTGATACTGGTCTAACGAAGGAGCAACGTGTTATATCAATCTGAAAGCGGTGATCTGACACTGGCCCTGACCGGCGATGCGATGGTCAGCCGGAGACTTTCCCTCTATCAGGAACCTGCTTACCTGGAGCTGGTGAAACTTCTGCAAGGAGCCGACGCCGCCTTCTGCAACATGGAAATGCCGGTCCATGACTACGACCTTCCACCTAATTTTACCAGCGGGACTCACATGACATCCGACCCCCGGGCCGCCGAAGATCTCCGGTGGATGGGCATCAACCTGGCCTCTACCGCCAACAACCACATCTATGACTATGGGGATGGCAGCGTCTATTCCACCCAGAGAAAACTGGCCGAGGCGGGAATCGCCTGTGCCGGGACAGGCCGCAACCTGAGTGAGGCGAGAAGTCCCGCCTATCTGGATACCCGGAACGGCAGGGTGGCCCTTCTGGCCGCCACCTCGTACTACCCCGAGTGGGGAAAGGCCGGTGAACAAAGGCCCGACTTCCAGGGAAGGCCGGGGCTGAGCTTCCTGCGGCATGAGGTGATACACACCGTGGACGAGGCCGTTTTCCGGGAACTGAAGAGGGCCAGTGAAAACCTGGGGTTGGAAATGATGAAGGGCCACCGGTCGGCCTTCGGCGCCTTTGCCGGTCAATACGCCTCACGGGAAGACGAGTTCCGCTTTGTCACGTCCTTCAAAGTGTCGCCGTATGACTTTGAGGACGTTAAGTTCGTCCTGGGCAATGGCTTCAAGACTACCACCCGGCCCTATGCCGGGGATGTCGAGGATATTCTGAGGTGGGTGCGCGACGCGCGGCGGCAGGCTGACTGGGTGGTCTTCAGCCTTCACGGACATGAAGGCGCCTACCCGGTGATGCCGGAAACCAGACCCGTGGGACTGCAGGGACTCCGTGACGTACCTGCCGACTTTGTCAGGCAATTCGCCCGGACCTGCATCGAAGAGGGCGTCGACGTCTTCGTGGGCCACGGGCCCCATCTCTTGAGGGGCATCGAGATTTACAAAGGGAAGCCCATTTTTTACAGTTTGGGGGAGTTTGTATTCCAAATCGAGACCGTCAGGTGGCTGCCTGCTACCGACTATGAGCAGTATGGTCTGAAGCCCACCGCCACCCCGGCCGATTTCTTCGATGCCCGCTCGGGCAAGGATACGCGCAGCTTCGCCGCCGAATCGATATTCTGGAGAAGCGCCATCGCCCTTTGCCGTTTCAGCGGGGGCGCCCTGGACCGGATTGAGCTTCACCCGGTCGATCTGGGGCGGGGCCGGCCGAGGGCCCAGCGCGGAAGGCCCATGCTGGCCCGGGAGCCTGTCGCCAGCGAGGTGGTCAAGCAGCTCAAAGAGCTCTCGCGGCCGTACGGCACGGACATAGTCAAAGAACAGGGGACCTGGGTTATTCGTCCGAAGAAGCGCAGGGACTAAACCTGGTAGAACGGGCATCTTGCCCGTTAGCTCAGTGCCCGTTCCCTCCCTGAAGGTACGAGCCTGGCCATCGCATCTAATGGCCACCCGTTGCGACCGCACCCCTCCACGGACATCATCCGGAGTCTGGCACAAACTGGAAAAAGGACTTCCTGATTCCCTTGAACCCCGGAATTTGCCAACTGGAATTTCTGTCAAAAGGAGCTGTGGCAAATGAACCTGCGTCAAATTACTCCCAATGTCTATGTGAGCATAGAACCCATTGATCCCACCGTCGGTCACGGCTCTAATCCCAGCTTCGTGACCACCTCAGCGGGGATAGTCATGATTGATGCGGCGATGCTGCCCACCAATGCCCTGAAATGGAAAGAGGAGATAGCCAGGAGAGGGGAGGTACGCTACATCATCAACACCGAACAGCATCTCGATCACTGTGCGGGCAATTACTTCTTCCCGGGCACGGTAGTTTCGCACCGGGGAATCAGAGAGCTGCTCCGCGGCCCTCTTGAAAACGTCAGGTCTTTTGAACCCGCCCAGATGCACATGGCCCGGTCCATGAACTTGAAGGAATTCATTCTGTGGCAATATTCGCAGTGGGATCCCGCAGGCATGAGCCTCGCCAAAAACTACGAGCCCAAACTGCCGGAGATCACCTTCTCCGACCGCCTCACGCTCTATCTGGGGGGCCATACCTTTGAGCTGATGCACCTCCCCGGGCACACCCCCTATCAGGTCGGCGTATACGTGCCTCAAGAAAAGGTTATCTTCACGGGCGACAACTTCGGCAACAGCGTCCAGCCGAGCCTGGCCCAGTGTCGTCCCCTGGAATGGGTGGAGTCGCTGAAGAAGATTGAGGCCATGGACGTCGATTTCGTTGTCCCCGGCCACGGTGAAATCGGCGACAGGAAGGCGGTGAGGGAGTTTGCCGAGTTCATCCAGCGCGCCATCGATACTGTCAGAAAGCTGATTGAGCAGGGGCGCAGCAAGGAGGAAGCCGCCGACAGCGTCTCGTTCGAAGGGTGGATTCGGGCCAGGCACCCCGGCTCGCAGCAACAGCGCATGAATGTCATGCGCCTGTATGAAGTCCTAAGGAAGTAGTGAGTAGTGAGTAGCGAGTACCCGCCCCTTAGCGGCACGCTGCGCGTGCCCCGTAGCGATACCCCTTGTCCGCCGCGCGGACTCTCGCAGAGCGGAGGGGGTGTCGGACCGAGTCGCGGCACGCTGCGCGTGCCCCGGAAAGTTCATCGCGGTTCAGTGAGTTAGCTGAAGGCTGTTAGCTGATAGCCGACAGCCGATAGCTGACAGCCATTCAGTCATTTAGGTAACAGTACCTATACCCCGCGCCGCCGCCTGCTGATATAGTGTATGTGGGCAGAAGGAGAAACGAAAAATGACTGTTCAGCTTGGACTTACGGTCAACGGCGCTCCAATTCAAACCGATTACTTTGTCCAGGGGTTCATCGATCACGTCGTGAGTGGCATGATCGAGGCGCTGGAAGGCACGGGCGAAATCAAAGACCTGGACCTGAGCATTGACGGCGACAAAGTTGGGATATGTCTCAATGGCGCTGCCGTGCCGGTCAACGCCTTCGCCAGCAAGATCATCAAGAGCACCGTCGCCGGCATGGTTTCGCCGTTGAAAGGGGTCAAAGCCGTAAAGGTTCTCAAGATAACTCTCTGCAAGTAAGGGCGGGGAGTGGTTGCCCCAGCATCCATCTGAGCCACGAATGACCACGAAATGCTCCGAAAATGTCACCCGGTACCACAGGCGTCCCTGCCTGTGAGAGTTGGATATCCTCCGGCACCTGGAAAAGCCACTGCGGCGGCTCCGGGGTTTGACCGCGGGGGCACGCGGCAGCGTGCCGCTACGGGTATGCCCCCGGCCATTTTCATCGTTGACGGTGCGCCAATGGCGCATGGGTGATTGTTCACAAATTCTTGAGCATGAAAGGGCCGTGTCCTGGTGTCTTCGTGTCTATTAGTGTTTATTTGTAGTTGAAATTACGGAAATTCCGGTCCCCCCGGCTCAGGAGGCCATGATGGAAACCATGAATGTGACAGAACTGACCGCCCCGAAGGGCGCAACCTCGCGGGTCTCTCCGCGCTGCAGCGGCACGCTGACCCACGCGATCGCCGAAGGCCCCTACTATAAACCTGGCTCACCCGAGAAGGACATGTTGTACGAAGAGGGAGTCCCCGGCGAAAGACTGACGGTGACCGGCTGCGTGTTTGACGCCGGTTGCCGCCCGGCGGCGCATGCCTGGCTCGACTTCTGGCAGGCCAACGGCCAGGGCAGGTACGACAACGCCGGCTATACCCTGCGGGGACACCAGTATACGGATGCGTCGGGCAGGTTCATTCTGGAAACCGTGGTCCCGGGAAGGTACGGCTGGCGCACGCCCCACATACATGTTAAACTGCGCCTGAACGACAACAGCTCTGTCCTCACCACGCAACTGTTCTTCCCCGAATTACCTTCAAACCAGGGCGACTTTCTATTTGACGAAACTCAAGTTGTAGAGTTGGAAAAGACGCCTGGCGGCAAACTGGCAAGGTTCAGTTTTGTGCTGGATACCGGCTAGCCAGTAAGGACGCCACTAAATGGACCCGCATCGGGCTGTCATTGCGAGTCCCGATTTCGTCGGGACGAAGCAATCTCCCGGATTGCCCGACCAACCAGGGGATTGCTTCCTCATCCCGACAAGTCGGGATTCCTCGCAATGACCGGTTATTCTGCAACATTTCTTGCGTTTGTACTAGTTCACCGGCTTGACGCGGGTTTTCCCAGGCGCCAGCCCATGGTCTCAGGCATGCCGATGAGCAAGGGCATCCTGAGGAAGACGTCTATGGCCACAAACGTCAGGAAGACGTATTGGGGTCCAATCCTGTCCCAGATAAGCCCGGCCGCGAAAGCCAGACCGGCGGCGAGAATCATCCGGAAGAAGCGCACCACCCCCAGCCACCTCCCCATCTGCTCGGCCGGCACCAGCTCCCTTTCCATCGCCCCGGCGATGGGCCCGCCGATATAGAAGAAGCCCTGCAAGATGCCGGCGACGATCAACCCCACAGGCCCCGCCGCCCAGACCAGGATGAGATTGGATATCCAGAACAGAGGCATCGTGACGTACAGGGCTTTCTTTCTGCCTACCCTGTCCGCGAGCCTGCCCAGCGGGACTGCCACCAGGACGGAGGTCAGCGCCGAACCGGTGACCATGGCGCCCAGGACATACTCGTTGGCGCCTTTCACCTGGTGAGCGAACACCTGGGAAAAGGGCAGTATCATGCCGGTCGGCAACTGGGCGATGGAGGAAATAATGAGCCATCGCTTGAGGTGGCGGCCCTCTCGAAACAACTGGCCGATATCCTGGATGAGATTGAATCCAGTTTCGGCGGATATTGTCCATTTCCGGGAGGAGAGCCAGGCAAACACGATGGCAAACGAGCCGGCGGTGATGACCAGGGCGACGAAGAACAGTGGTCTGATACCCTCCACATTGATGCCGCCGGACCTGGCTACCAGCCATGCACCCAATACCGGGCAGAAGTCCTGGAACCGGCCACTGAGGATGTAGCAGCGGAGGGCAATGATCGGGTCGGCGCCGCGGACGGTCCAATGCATCCCGGCGCGTTTGCACCGGGCGCCGATAGCCCGTGCGATCGAATATCTCCAATGCTGTCATGTTGGCGCCCTCGGGTTCGTGCGTTTGACCGCACGATGTCATTCGTCCAGGACGGGCCACCGCGACCTAGTCGGCTGAAGTCTGGACGACAATTTCGCCGCCTTCCCACGATAACCTGGTGCCAAGCTCGTCACAGGCACCCTGGGCGGATGCGAATATCTCCCGGCTGATTTCGCTCCCCGGCGCCAGGATTTCCGGCTGCCCTGTCTTATTGATGAGGACAGGCAGAAATGAAACCTTGCTTATCCTCTTCTGGGCGATGATGCATCTGGCAAGCATGCTTCTCGTAGACATAAAGGGCAAAGCGTACGTCGGGTATTCGTCCTCGGAAAGCCTTTTCAGATGGGCCCATCCCACTTCTGCCCTTTCTTTGTGTTCACGCTGGGTGTAAGTGCTGTGTTTATGATCGAAGGCAAAATTACCGAGGCTGTAGAAGATGGCCTTGCCTTTGTAGACTTCGATGCCCCCAATAATGTGACTGTGATGGCCCAGGATGATATCGGCGCCCGCATCAATGGCAGCATGGCCGAGCTGCTTCTGGTACATAGCTATGAGTCTCGGAATGAAATGAACGCCCCAGTGCATCGAGACCACTACCAGGTCGGCGAGAGATTTTGCCGCGCGTATATCTGCTTCCATGGCTTCCACGTCTTGAGCGTGGGGGATCGTTATGATTTTGGGGGGACATCCCGGCGTCGGATCGACCTGTTTGTAGAAGGTATCAACCCAGATGGCGTTGGAACCCGGCTTATCCACATCGGCCTCGTAGCCATACTGGCGAAGGCAGTTGTAGGCCAAAAAGGCCAACGACGTGCCCTTACGCTCAATAATTGCGGGCTTTCTGGCTTCCTGGATGTTCGCTCCTATGCCCGCGACCGCGATGTTGTTTGACCGGAGCACCTCCATGGTATCGAAAAGGGCTTCTTCTCCGTTGTCCAGGATGTGGTTGCCGGCGGCCGACACGACATTGAATCCCGCAAAGGTGAGAGCTCTTACGTTGTGCGGGGAAGAACGAAAAGGACGGGCAGAATACCTGTGGACCTGGACTGTGTGCCTGTCGGAGAGGGAAGTTTCAAGCTGGCAAAACGCCATATCAGCTTTCCTGATGGTTGGTGCGACGAGCTCGACCAGAGACTCCGGGTCCTGGCGGTTTGGCACAACGTCCCCGGCCGCATAAAGAAGCAGACTATCATTGTTCATGACTGACCTCCGAGTTCACCGCAAAGGACGCAAAGGTACGCGAAGGGTGCAGGTCTGCAACACCGTACCCCTTGCGTTCCTTTGCGCCCTTTGCGCAAAGACGTCCCCTTTGCGCCGCTACCGGGAGCGGCAATTCTTGCCTTTGTATTAGCGTCGTCCCCGGCCATCAGAGCCGAATATCTCTCTTGCAAGCTCTCTATCCTTGACCACCTGCTGGAAGTAGTCCTCGCTCTCGGTGATCACGTATTTGGCCGAGGGGTCGCGTACACTGCCCGGGGCCAGATCGTTGGCAGGCACATCCAATCTGGCCGACTGGACGCCGGTAAGGCGGCTCAACATGGCGCCTGTTTCTTTGGTCAGGAACCAGTTGGCGAATACCCGGGCCGCGTTGGGGTGCGGCGCTCGGTTGAACATGACGACTGAGATTGCCCCTCCACCCAAGATGGCGCGCTCTTTCTTAGGCACTACCACTTCAATCGGAGCCCCCGCTCTCACAAACTCTTCCACTACGTCCACTCTTCCCACTATCGTGACAGGATACTTGCCGCGAGCGAGCCACTCCACGCCCGTCCTGTCATCGTCTACTATGACGGGCTCGTTCCTGGCAAATCTCGACCAGTAATCCACGCTGCCGGTCAGAAGCGCGATCTGGGTGAAGTTACCGGTCTGCAAAACCGGGTTGGCGAAGACAAGCTTCCCCTTCCAGCGAGGGTCGAGCAAGTCGTTCCAGGAGGTTATTTCGCCGGGTTTTACCATGCTCGTGTTAATGACCAGTTTGGAGACAGGTCCGAGGACGGGGTTGATGGCATACATCTTTTCGTTGTCCACCCACGGTATCTCACCGTCAAACCAGAGCGTCTTATCCATAACTTCGGGCAGGACCAGCAAAGGCTTTATGGGATCAAGCATGCCTCCAGGCTTTGATACCGTCATGTGCCAGCTCATCGCAGCCATCCCGAAGTCTGCAGTGAACAGTCCCATTCGCCGCTCCGCTGAGACTTTCTCAGCGACCTCCGCCGTTCTCCCGACCGTCCACTCTATGTCGAGACCATATTTGGTTTTGAAACTCTTGCTGATCTCCATGCGAGTATCAGCGCCCGCCGGAGTGTATATATTCAGCGCCCCTTCCTTTCCGGCCGCGGCCAGCGTCTTCTGCCAATCCTGTTCCCAACCTGATTTGGCTGGCGCGGTCAATGGCGCCGACGCCCCTGGCGCTGGTGCGCTCGCCGGCGGCGCGGTGCAAGACAACAGAAGCAGACCTAAAGCCAGTCCCGTCAAAGTCAGCTTGCCAATCATTGATTTCCTCCTTCTAACTAACTAATACGAACGCATTAATTAATTATACATAGTTGCTTAATTTTGTCTTTCGACCAGTGGTCGATCTTATGCTTGAATCGGATATAGATTTCATCCAGGTTATCAATCCAAACATTC
>JACQUA010000330.1 GCA_016210565.1 Chloroflexota bacterium | reverse complement strand
GCGGGACGAAAGACCCTTCGCCTGCCCCTTCGCTTCGCTCAGGGCTTCGGCTCAGGGTGACAGCCTATTTTCTGAGCAATCGCCCATCCCGACGAGTCGGGACCATCAAGAATGAGAATGAACGCGCATCGTCCCGTCGCCGTAGCGGCACGCTGCCGCGTGCCCCCAAAGACAGAATCGTCAGAATTCCGGGTCTCACAGGCACGGCGGCCTGTGGTACCGGCGGGCAGACTCATGTGTCTGCCCCTACGGCCATGGGATTGCTTCGCTTCGCTCGCAATGACATCTTTTGAGCAAGACTTTCATTCGTCATTGGTCATTCGAATTTGATGCGTCATTCGGACTTCGGATTTCGTCATTTGCTCCTTGAGCACCGGGATTTGTTTAGCGCTTAGAGTTTTTGATTGCGGATTTTGAAACTAGATTCCCCTGGCGTAGGCTTCCCGGGTCCGCCGGCGCAGCTCTTTGATGAACTCAAAGATTTCTTCGCCGGAGCGGTAGCGTGAACGGTCGTATTTCCCATAATGGAGGACTTCCTTCAGCTTTCGCCGGAACGGCGGCGCGGGTTTGCCATCGGGATAGCCGACAGGGATGAGGGTGGGAATCTGGAGCTCCTCCGGTACATCGAGGAGCCTCTTGAGAGAGTCCTCCCAGCTAGAGTTGACGCTGCACCACTGGGCGCCGAGGCCGAGGGCTGCGGCGCCCAGTTGGAGGAGATGGGTGGCATTGGCCATGTTCTTCTGGTACACCGCGCCCGGGCCGCCCTCGCCGAAAACGAAATTGGAATAGAGCACGCTGGCCTGGACGGTCCTGCGGTCGCCTACGATCACGATGACGACCGGCGCCGTCTGCAAGGCGGGTCTGGTGTCGGGCCGGTCCCGGTAGGCAGGCATCCGGAGATCTTCGACGCGTGTCCGCTCGATGTTGTAGACCCTCTCGCGGTTGCCGATGAAAAGCTCGGCGATCCTGTCCTTCATGGCCTGGTCTTTGACGATTATGAACTCCCAGGGCTGCCCGTTGGCCCCTGACATCGCCCACCGGGCCGTCTCGATGATCTTCTCCACGTAGCCCTCGGGGATGGGGTCCGGTTTGAAAGCGCGGCAAGACCGCCGGCTCCGCACCACTGCCAGAAACGAGTCGAAATCCATTTTGGTTGCCATTCAGAAGCTCCTTCCTGAAAAATAAATTCCAAGTAGCTGTCAGCTAACAGCTTTCAGCTATCAGCCCCCCGTCCGGGCACGTTGCACGTGGCCCCGGCAGGGACCCGATGGTTGCGCCGCAAAGGTGGGTTCCGCGCAGCCGCCCACACCGCCTCCCGCCATTCTGCGCTTCACCCACCCTACATGCTACTCGCCACTCGCTACTCGCTACTCGCTACTACTTCATCAGCGCCCCGAATATCTCCGCCGAAGTCTTTCTCAGCTCCACCCGCAGCTTCATTTGCTCCTCGTCCGGAAAGATGTCATCAGCCCGGGGTACCGTATCTGGATCGAGCCCTTCTTTCGGGACGTCGACCCGGGCCGAGGGGTATTCCAGGGCTTTTGACCAGATGGCCGACCCCTCCTTGCTCAATAGCCAGTTGACGTAGAGCTGGGTCGCCCGCGGGTGCGGGTTGTTGCTGAAGACGCTGAGGTTGCCGGGGCCGCCGGAAATGAACCTTGGCTCTTTGAAATTGTTGATTCTTATCGGCGCCCGGGCGCGCCGGAACTCGCTGAACAGCCCCATGCTCTGGCCCAGGCCGATGGCGTATTTGGCCCGGGCCACCCACTCCAGCATCAGGCGCTGGTCTCTGGTAATGGCCGGTTCCTGCGCGGCGAGCTGCCGGAAAATGTCCAGGGCCTTATCTTTGCCGAACGTCTTGTACAGGGCGGCCAGGAGGTTGGGGCTGGTCCCGGAAATGGTGGGGTCGGAAAACACTATCTTGCCTTTCCATCTGGGCGCCAGGATGTCCGTGAAGGAGGAAAGCTCTCCGGTTTTTACCAGCTCGGTGCTGACCACGCTGTGGGGGATGGCCATGGTCATGAACATGAAAACGTGCCCGTCTTTGTCCAGGAAGGGGAGTCCGCCGCCGATCCAGCTCCGGGGGTCCTTGACCTCCGGCAGGACGAGCAGATTGCTCACCGGTTGGGTAATGCCGAGGGGTTTGATGTCCTGGGATTGGGTCGTTTCTCCCAGGTGGCCGACGTCGGCGAGGTACAGCCCGGCCCGTCTTTCCGCGGTTAGCCTGGCCTGCACCTCCGCGGGGCGGCCCTGGACGAACTCCAGGTCGATGCCATATTTGGACTTGAAGGCTTGCCGGAGGGGCACCACGCCGGCCTCCACGGCCGTGGCGTAGATGTTGACGGTACCCTCTTTCTGAGCGGCAGCCACCAGTTCGTCCCATTCCGAGCGGGCCGCGGCCGCGGGTTTGCCGTCCTTGACCGGCGCCGGGGGTGGTGTAGCGGTGGGTCCGCAGGCGACCAGGACCAGGCTCGACCCGGCCAATAGCAGAAGAAGCCATCGAATTCCTATTTTCATCGTCATTATCCTTCCTGTTGAAACAGCGATGCCCGTATCCACCGCGGCCCGAAATGGATGTAGGTCTGTCTGGCCGCTTGCGGAAGCGCCGCTGCCTTTACATCTGCATTGAAACCATTCTATCTTCTACCGTACCACCAAATTACCACATTCCGCCCGAAAAGTCTATTCCGTGGCCACTAGCTCAATGATTGCCTGCATTGTAACATCGATGCGGAAAATGGCCGGGACGGGGCTGGTTCTGCTGCCCACCTTTGACCCACGCAAACAGCCAACTACACCCCGTGTCTGGTTGCCTGCGGGAATCTATTGTCTTTTGAGTCCATCGCGAATGCCGGCGAAGCGCTCCAGCGCAGTTTCGAGATTCTCCGTTATTTCTGTCGCCAGGATGTCGGGCTCGGGAAGATTGGCCGAGTCCTCAAGGCTTTCGTCTTTTACCCAGAAGATGTCAAGGCTCAGTTTGTCTCGCCGCACCAGTTCGTCATAACTGAACGCCTTGAAGCGGTCGGCCTCCTGCCTGTCGTGCCGGTTGAGCGGATTGTAGCAGCGGACGAAATGTTTAAGGTCGGCTTCTCCCAACGGGCTGGTCTTGAGGGTAAAATGCGTGTTGGTCCTCAGGTCGTATATCCACAGCTTTTCCGTCCAGGGCTTTTCGCTGGCTGGCTTCCGGTCAAAGAAGAGGACGTTGGCTTTGACTCCCTGGGCATAAAACAGGCCGGTGGGCAGTCTCAGCAACGTGTGGACGTCACATTCCTGGAGCAGCTTTGTTCTGACGGTCTCGCCGGCGCCGCCCTCGAAGAGCACATTGTCGGGTACAACAATCGCCGTAGGGTCTTGACATGCTGGAGGAAGTTGAGCTGCTTGTTGGAGGTGGTCGCCCAGAAGTCCTGGCGCTCGTAGACCAGGGATTCCCGGTCGGCCTTACCTTCACCATTGACTATGGTGATGCTGCTTTTCTTGCCGAAGGGCGGATTGGTGAGGACCATGTCGTAGCGCGCGCCGGAGTCCGATATCAGAGAGTCACCTGTTTGTACGGGGCTTTCCTCGCCGCCGATGCCGTGGAGGAAAAGATTCATCACGCATAGCCTGACGACGTTATCAACGATGTCTTTCCCACCGAGAGTATGAAACCTGAGAAACCCCTTTTGTTCCTTGTCCAGCGGATAGTTCCTGGAAACGTAATCGTGCGCTGCCAGCAGGAAACCGCCGGTGCCGCAGGCCGGGTCGTGGATGGTCATGCCCGGCTGCGGCCGCATGACCGCCACCATTGCTTTGATCAGAGGCCGGGGCGTGAAATACTGGCCGGCGCCGCTCTTGGTGTCCTCGGCGTTCTTCTGGAGAAGTCCTTCGTAGATGGCCCCTTTTACGTCAATGTCCAGGCCGTACCAGCTTTCGGTATTTATCAGCTCCAGCAGCCTCTTCAGCTTGGCCGGGTCCTGGATCTTGCTCAGAGACTTTTTGAAAATGACGCCGAGCATCCCTTTTTCCTTGCCCAGGGAATCGAGGACATGGCGGTATTGCGACTCCAGGGCCTGGCCGTCAAGTCTTATCAGGCTCTGCCAGTCGACTGCGGCTGGGATAGCAGGTGGCTTACGATAGGGCGGCTTCGTTTGCTCATCGGCCATTTTCAGAAACACCAGGTAGGTGAGTTGCTCCACGTAGTCGCCGTAGCTGACGCCATCATCGCGGAGCACGTTGCAGTAGTTCCACAGTTTCTGTACTATTGCGGCTGATTCATTGGCCATGGTGTTTGTTCCTCAATGCCGTCGGCCCGGTTATCATGACACGACAAAGGGTTTGACAAAGGTCTTACAATGGTCTTACAATTGCAGATAGGAACTTGGATACAAACGATGTAAAAGGGCTTGACAAAGGCTGTGCCATTGTGTATATAATATCGCCAGAAGCGGGTAATTCCTGTAGTATGCCACGGGTGCTCCCTTCCATCGGTTGGCATGAGCCCGAGGACACAGGTACTACAGGGGCCGCTTTTATTAATCCCCTCAACACCCCTCTGGTATTCTGCGCCGGTCCTATGCACACCTTCGGGCGGCTGCCAGGCAAAAGGCTCCCGGCGTCGTCGCGCTAGCTACCCCCTTTCACCGCCGGGTCAATATACTCAAGCTTCAAGAAAACCCCGTTGAGATGGTCAAAATCGTGATCAGTAGTCAAAAGCGTTGCATTGATTACCGAAGCCGTAGCGGCGATCCACACGTCATTCTTGCCCATATTACGGGCGGTCACGCCCGCTGGGGGTTTCAGCGATGGATGCTTGTTTTGACTATAGGCATCGACTTCAGCGTACTTTTCGAGGATACTATGGTCTCTGATGTCCACGGAGGGGATCTTGTCGAGGATTTCCTTGAGCGCGGCTCTCTTGTCCGGTCCCCAGCCTAGCTGCAGAGATAACGAATATATTTCCCCTACAGTCACAATCGAAACCACGGCAATGTTCGGCGGCTCCGCAACGGCGAAGCGCCGCTCCATGTACTTGGCATACTGCGCCCCTCGGACATATCCTACGAGTATTCCCGTGTCCAGGAAATAGGTGGTCATGCTACTTCCGCTGTTGACTTTGTCAACGCAGCAAGGATTTCTTCGATTGACTCGTCCCCTGGCCACTTGCCCCAGACTTCCCTCAGAGGGCTGCTTGCTTCCTTCTTCTTGCCAAGCTTCTCAACAAACCTCTCCGGTGGTTCCGATGCCGGTATCCTCTCGAAAACTTGTTCTCCTGTGCCAATTGTTCTTATCACCTGGGCTTCAATAAAACGGGCCTTGCCGGAAGGATTAAAGTGAGCTATGCCTTTAATGGTGACCTTTTTCCCCCAGAGGTTCCTCATGTCTTCCTCTGAAACGTAGGATGAGTCTGCTTTCCCCGGTATTTTCCGTCCGTCCCCGAGGTCGAGTTGAAACCGCCTTTGAGCGTGTTCAATCAAGTTGAATGAACCAGCTATCACAGCAGCGTGGGGCTCGGGCGTCTGTGCCTCCATTTTCCCTATTCTTTTCAGCTCTTCATTGCCCAACCGGAAATTGTCGGCAGGCTTGTGATCTGAGGTGACTTCGAGAGCTTTAGCGTATTTCTCAAATACTGACCTGAAACAAAGTAGGGCGCCCAACACCCCCCGGTCGAAGTATTCGCTTTCCAACTGCTCAGATGTGGCTTCGTGCACTGACTTTGCCAGGATCGATAATGCGGTATCCTCCGGCTTTGGCAAGGTGTACCACAGGTCCTGCTGCCGGATCTGCTCAGCCGCCGACTCGGCCAACGTGGGTGCCTCTAGTTCCAGCAGCGTCGATCCTTTGCGAACTCCCGCCATGGTGAACGCAAGAGATTTGCTCAACCACTTTGGTACTCTGCCTTTTCTAACGCTGGCGCCTTCAATCGCCAGTCGGAGGGACCTCTCCGACCCCAGCAGAATAGCGTCCGAGATCTCCCTCAGAGCCAGCAACGGGATCGTGCCCTCGCGAGCTTTAAGTCCTGAGATTCTTATGGTATAGCGAACGTCGTTCACTTTGGCGCCATCCTTTCCGTCCGGGTTCCTTGAACGGCCCCCATTTTAGCTCTTTCTTCCCTGATCCGTCTGATCAGCTTTTCCGCCGGTTCGTCGCCGGGGTCCTGGGGGACCAGTTTGCCTTCAAAGGCCCGCTTCAGGATGCTCTGGCGCAGCCTTTCCGCCTGCTTCAGGCTGCGGTCAATGGCCTTTTCCACCTCGCCGGCGGCTGAAAAGCGGCGCTCGATTTCTTGAACGATCTTAGCCTGCTCCTGAAGTGGCGCGAGAGGAAAAGGCATTAAACCAAGTTGTTCTTGGTTTATGGATGCCATTCCAACAGTCTGTTGAGCATTGCGATTGAAGTATTTCTGACTGAATACCTGGAACCAGAACCCAGCAAATTTACTTTCAAGATGATCTGCAAAAACCCTCAGACGAATATTCTTGCTTTCATAGACGCATTGTTCCAGGCCCGGCGGAACGGACGCGGCCTTTCCAACTAATTCTCTGCTATTCACACGATTGACAAGAATATCCCCTGGTCTAAGTTCATATTCAGCTATCTCCCCTGGAGCCAAATCCATCCTTTTGATGTCCCTCCAGACAATCGCGCCATCTTCGATATTATACATTCTCAAGCAGGCGACACCGCCGTCACGGTAAAATTGTGGTGGTCTGTAGATCCCGTTCTTCATTGACTCGGCCATCTTTCCAACCCTTGTCCACACCCAGCCATCCGGCAGTTCGGGCAGGCCGGACGTGTCCCCCGGTCCAGGGACACGGCGCGCCGTGCCTTTAGCCGTGTCAGCCCTTTTTCGTTCCTCCTTGATGCGTTCCAGCAGGACAGAGGCTGGTTCAAGTTCGCCTTTGTGGGCCTTGCGCCACTCGGCGGTGAGTTTGCCTTCGAAGGCGCTTTTCAGGACCGACTGGCGGTAGCGCTTCAACTGCGCTTTGGCTTTCCGCAATGCCTCCACTCCCGCGTCCAGCCTGGTGAAAAGATCTTCTATTTTGGCAACGATGCGGTGCTGCTCAGGGAGGGGAGGAAGGGATGCCGAGAACTCCGAGAGGGCTTGAAAACTCACACGAGGGTGTTGAACTCCGCTGGCATTCAAGTTGGCATAACGAACAAAATCCGGTGATAGACAACGGAAGAGCAGGTATTTGCTGGACACGTGGCGGTTTTCACTGAAAACCAAGATGTCTGTCGAGCACACGCCTTTGAAACCGGCGATAGTGACCTTATTAAGGTACGGGCGGAGTCTGCCGTATAGCAAGTCTCCAGTATTAAACCTGTTCTTCATGCTGGTGACCTGGCCAGACCAACCGTGACCTATCAAACGACCATTGCCACCCTCCAGGTGCTCCAAGCCCACGTATGGCAACCCGTCGAACTTGGTGGGATCAGCCCTTTCACCTGACGGTTGTACCAGGTTGCCAAGCTTCACCGCCACCCACCCCCTCGGGAGTTCTGACAACTTGCCACCCGTATGCATCACGCCACCAGCGCCTCATTCAACTCATCCAGGATGTTGTCCATTTCCGACCCGAATACCTGCGAGGCCCGGACCGGCCCGCCTTTTTCGTAGAAGGGGGACAGCTCGAAATCCTCCTTATCCAGGCTCAGCGAGGCAGCGATGTGGTCCTTGATCATCCCCAGCCACTCCAACTGCTCCGGCGTGAATTTCCGGCCGCTTTTCTCCTCCGCGGCCAGCCATTCCTGGAAGCGCCGCTCCACCGTTTCCGGGAAGGGCTCCAGGGTGTCGCTCTTGTTCGTGGCAAAACGGATGAGGGAAACGATATTGGTCAAGAGTTTCTGCGGCCCGGATCCCCTTACCTTTGCCTTTTCCAGTTGTTCGTAGGCTTTCCACAGGACCACTTCCGGGTCCGGCTGAATGTTGTACGGGGGTTTCTTGATGGCTTCCGCCAGTTCTTTGATCTCTCTAAAGGTAAGGCGCCGCCGGGCATAGGGCATGCTGTAGATAATCTGCAAGGCGGTAAGTTCGTCCTTGTTGTCCCGGATGAACTGTTGGAAAGTGTCAATAAGCCTCCGGGCCTTTTCCCTGGCCTTTTCATCGAAGCCCGAGAAAAGCAGAGTGTCCTTGCTCACGGTGTCAATGGTCTGCTCGCTCCTCTTCTTGACGTCGATGATGGTGTTCCGGAACGGGGCGTTGTCGAAAGGTGCGCAGGCTATCCTGGCCAGTTCCGCGGCAGCCTTCTTGATGTGTTCCGCGTCTGGTTGCTCCACGTGGAACATGTCCTTCGCCTTGGCCTCTGCCTTATCCGGGTCAACGGCGTCCAGCAGGCCGTTGACTATTTGCTTCAAACTGGCCGGGACGCCCGCCTTCTTGCCCGCTTCCTCTATTTCCTTCCTGTCGGCAGGGTCTATTTCCTTATCGAGGGCGGCCAGCCTCCCCGCCAGGGAAGTGATGGCATCTTCATCGCGGCTGCCCAGAGCCACCGACAGGACCAGCTTGTCGAAGGGGACGCTTCTCTTGCGCTCCAGCGGCCTGGAGTCCGTCTTGTCGGTCTCGCAGACGCCGACCGCATCCACGACGACAAAGCGGGCCTTGACCGTGGCGTCAGGGGTGACTGCTTTGAAGTCCGTATCTGAAATCACCCTGGTGCCGCGACCCTTCATCTGCTCGAAGTAGACCCTGGATTTCACGTCTCTCAGGAAGATGAGACATTCCAGTGGCTTGATGTCCGTGCCCGTGGAAATCATGTCCACCGTCACGGCGATGCGCGGGTTATAGGAATTGCGAAAGCTGGTGATCAGGTCGTCTGGCTTTTCGCCGGTAGTCCTGTAGGTTATCTTCTTGCAGAAATCGTTCCCCTTGCCGAATTCCTCCCTGACGATGTGGACGATGTCCTCGGCATGGGAATCGTCTTTAGCGAAAATAAGCGTCTTGGGGACCTCGGTCCGGCCGGGGAACATCTCGGTAAACAGTCTTTCCCGGAAGGTCCCGATAACCGTCCGTATCTGGTCGGGCGCTACCACCGCGCGGTCCAGTTGGGCCGGCGCGTACTCCAGGTCGTTTTCAAGCTGGTCCCACCGGGTCTTCCGCGTGAGTTTGTTGCGCCTGTCCACGTAGAAGCCCGCGTCCACCTTGCTCCCCTTCTCGGTAATCTCGGTCCGGATGCGGTATACCTCGTAGCTGACGTTGACGTTGTCAGCCACGGCCCGCTCGTGGCTGTACTCGGTCACCAGGTTCTGGTTGAAAAAGCCCAGGGTCTGCTTGGAGGGTGTGGCCGTGAGTCCGATGATGAAGGCATCGAAATACTCCAGGACCTGCCGCCAGAGGTGATAGATGGAACGGTGACATTCGTCGGTGATGATGAAATCGAAGGTTTCGATGGGTATCTTCGGGTTGTATTCCACGGCTAGCGGCGCCGCGCCTGACAGACCCGCGCCGGCTTCGAAAACGGACCGCTCTTCCAGTTCCGCATCGTAGTCGGCCTCACCCTTGAGCATGGAGTATAGCCGTTGAATTGTGGTGATGCAGACGCGGCTCACCGGATCGAGGGTGTTTGAAGTGAGGTGCTGGATATTGTAAAGCTCGGTGAATTTCCAGCCGTCGTCGGGGGTTTCGTAGAGCTTGAACTCCACGGCGGTCTGGTTGCCCAGGGTCTTCCTATCGACCAGGAAAAGCACCCTCTGCGCCCCGGCGAGCTTGATTAAGCGGTAGGCGAGGGTCACCGCGGTGAAGGTTTTGCCGCCTCCCGACGCCATCTGGACCAGCGCCCTGGGCCTATCCGCAGCCAGAGAACTTTCCAGACCCTTGACAGCTTCGACCTGGCAGTCGCGCAGCCGTCCCACGGAGAGGGGAGGCAAGTTCTTCAACCTTCCCCTCAAGGTATCTGGCTGACCGAGCCGTTGCTGAAGCGTCTCGGGCCGGTGAAAGGCAAAAACCCGGCGCGAACGGGGCAGCGGGTCTCTGATGTCCCGGAAAAGAGTTTCCGTACCCGTGCTCTCGTAAGCGAAGGGAAGGGGCTCCTGGACGTGAGGAAGGCTTACGGGGACGCCAGCCAGATATTTTTCCGACTGGTCGGCCACGCCGCTGAGGGTGGCGCCCTCCGGCTTGGCCTCTATCACCCCGGCAGCTTTCCTGTCGACGAAGAGAAGATAGTCGG
This sequence comes from Chloroflexota bacterium, assembly GCA_016210565.1. Lineage (GTDB taxonomy): Bacteria > Chloroflexota > Dehalococcoidia > JACQUA01 > JACQUA01 > JACQUA01. The sequence continues at coordinate 7,463 of JACQUA010000330.1, read as the reverse complement.
CCTCGCCGGATTTCAGGGGGAAGTACCGGACAGCCACGCCCGGCGATGCGGCAAGGTTTAACTCCTCAAGGTCCTGTACGGCCCAACCGGCTTGTGTCAGGAGTTGGTCAATGCGCTGGCGTGCTTTTTCCTCTGGCTTCATTAGCGCCCCCGGGTTACTCGTTTACTGCTGGCGAGTTGCGGCCCTGAACCTGGTAAACCGGAACCGGTCAATCAGACGAGTCCCGCGAAGACTTCAAGAGTCTTGAAAAGCCTCGCGCTGGGACACTCACGTGTGGTGCCTGCTGGCATAACTTTAGCTTTTGTGAGAGAGACTGTCAACTGGCCAGGCTGGATTGCTTCAGCCCGCGCGCGTTCAACGCCGGGGTTTTGTCCGCAGGACAAAGAGCTGCGGCTACACCCGGCTGTTTCCCCCTGAGGGATGAGCGGTGGATCTAAGCAACGTGGCTCATGAGGATTCTGAAGCCGATTCCGATGAGTATTAGGCCGCCGACGAGCTTCGCGGCCCTGCCGTTCAACCGGATAGTCTTCTTCCCGATCAAAAAGCCCAGCGCGGTGATGGAGAAGGCCACGGTGCCGATGACCAGGCTGCTGGTCAGGATATCCAGCTTCAAGAAGGCCGAGCTCAACCCGACTGCCAGGGCATCGATGCTTGTGGCGACGGACAGCGTCAACAGGAGGGGGAGACGGGAGATATCGAGCTTCTCCGCGGGGCTTCGCCCCCGCGCCAGCGGCTCGTAGACCATCTTGCCGCCGACAATGGCGAGCAGCCCGAAAGCCACCCAGTGATCGTAAGCCGATATGAGGTCTACAACCGCTCTACCGGCCAGCCAGCCGGCGACCGGCATGAGGAACTGGAAGAGACCGAAGGCGAAGGCCGTCCGCAGTACCAGCCGGTACGGCGCGGCGGGGGTGGTGATGCTGCTGCTCAGGGCCACGGCGAAGCAATCGGCAGACAGGCCGAGGGCTACCAGGAAGACGGAGAATAGGTCCATGGAGTCAGGACCTAGTATAGCAGATACAGAGGATAGCTGTCAGCTAATGGCTCTCAGCCGACAGCTTTCAGCCTTCAGCCCAACAATGGGTCAATAATCCAGGACAGGATGACCACAGGATATCACGAGATGGACGCGAGAAATAGAAAGAATGGCCACGGGTTAACCAAACGGTGTCATTGGCGGCGGCAGGCTTGACAACGATGTTATAATATCGTTTGGTCTGAGCCAGGCCTGTTAAGATTGAACGTAGCAAGGGGTGCAAGCTATGTGAATTGCCGCCGCTGGTCTGCTATGTAAACCCATTCCCGTGCGTAGTCTAATCGGAAAGGAGATGTCAGGATGAAAAATTCCAACAACACAGGTTTGACCAAATTCGTGGTGGCGTCGGTCATGTTCTTCGGCTGGGCCGTCATTCAGGGGGCCACACAGGCCCAAAAGCCCGTGCACGATTTTCTGGTTGGCCCGGCCCGGATTATCGTCGGCGCCCACACCCACATAGCCCTGCTGGGATGGGTGAGCCTGACCCTCGTGGCAGCGGTGTACTACTTGTTACCGCTTTTCAGCGGCAAGCCCATCGCCTGGCCCCGGTTGACCAGCTTGATCTTCTGGGTCTGGGTTATCGCCACGGCTTTGAACGGGCTATTCATGATCACTATAGGCATCAGGGCCGGCAACGCCTTTGCCGCAGGGGTGAAAGGACCGCAACTGGAGGCGCTGATGGGGCCCTACATGATGGTTATCGGCATGATAAGCATCATCCAGGCCCTGGTCATCCTCCTGTTCGTGGTGCAGGTCATAGTTTCCGCGCGACGCACGGCCCAATAGGGCCGGTATCACGGGCCTCCGTGCCTGTGAGCCGTGGATTTTGAACACGGTGGACTTTCCGCTGAACGCGAATGCCACGCCTCCGACTCGTACTCCAATGACGGTCATTCGCACAGTAGGCCAGCCGCCGCCGGAATGCATGCACAGAATGGATAAATTCAACTTAGTATTCTCTCGTGAGAGGACCACATGGACAGGAAGACAATTGTCGTTTGTGGCGCCACAGGAAATCAAGGGGGAGCGGTCATTCAGGCTCTGCTCGATGCCCAGAAGTGGAATGTGACCGCTCTTTCCAGGAATCCGGGGAGCGAACGCGCTCAAGCCCTCAGCAGCAATGGAGTGGAGGTAAGAAAAGCGGACCTGGAGGACAAAGCGTCGCTGGCCCAAGCGTTTCGAAACGCCTATGGCGTTTTCGGGGTGACGCAGCCCTTTTCCCCGGACTATAAAAAGTGCAACGTCGCCGCAGAAACCCAACAGGGGCGCAATATCGTGGACGCGTGTTTGGAGGCGGGCGTCAAGCATCTCGTCCATAGCACGGTGATGCACCTCGGGATGGAGAAAACGGGCATGCCACACGTGGACAGCAAGATTGTGATCGAACAATACGCCGTGAGAAGCGGCGTCCCCAACACTCTCCTGAGACCCGCATCCTTCATGGACAACATTGGCACTCCCTTCTTTCCCGTCAAGAAGGGTCTTGTCCGGGGGTTTGTTGACCGGGATGCCAGAGTCCCTTATGTCTCCTGCCATGACATCGGGATATTCGCCGCGATTGCCTTTGAGCATCCGGAGGAATACCTCGGGAAGGCGGTGGACGTTATGGGCGACTTCGTTTCCGGAGAGGATCTGTGCGCTATCCTGAGCAAGCTGCGCGGCGGGGAACGCTTCAAATACAAGGCGGTCCCGAGGTTGTTGATGCGGATTTTTGCCAGGGAGTTTTACTCCATGAGAGTTACCTTCGAAAAATGGGGCCGTCCCCCTTATCCAAAAGAATTCCCTGAGGCGCAAACCAGTTGCCGGAAGATGTATCCAAAAATGATGTCGGTCGAAGACTATCTTCGATTTCGCGGATACGATACCAGGAGCCTGTAAGCTTACGGCGCCCACAAAGGGTGTCGCCACGGGGTTCCGAGCGTCTGAGCTGCAACTTTAAGAATAAGGGAGATTGACAATGAGAGTATGCGTTTTCGGCGGCGCCGGCTTCATCGGCAGCCGGGTGGCCGGATGCTTGTTGAGTCACGGGCATGAGGTAGTCTTGCCGGTCCGGGACCCGCAGAAGGTAGCCGGGCTTGCCGGGCAGGGCGCTGTGGTCCAGACTGGCGATTTGAGAAACCAGGATGATGTGCGGAAGGCGCTGGCAGGGTGTCAGGTGGCTATTAACCTTGCGGTGCCCTCGTATAAGGGGCGTGTGGGCTATGGCCGGGTGGGTGCGATTGCCGGCGAGTTCATGGACTACGTCAAGAGGATCCTGGATGAGGCGCAGAAAGCGGGCGGCATACCGGTCATTATTTCCGAGGGGACGTTTATCTGGGGTGACAGCGGCACGGGGTGGCATGATGAAACCTCTGAATTCAAGCCCCTGGGTATGGGGAGAATAGGAGAGGTTTCCACGCCCTATGTTCAGCAGCTAATGGCGGAAAAGAGCGCCCCGCTAATCCGGCTCATCGCTGCAGCCACCTATGGCGCGACGGGCTGGTTCGAGTATGCCATGTACGACCTGATGAAGAAGGGGTGGTACCGGACCTTTGGTGATGGCGAGAACGTCATGTCTTTTGTTTATATTGATGATGTTGCCGAGGCCTACCGCCTGGCCGTCGAGAAACTGCCTGTGGGCGAGTCCTTTGCCATTGTGGACGACCAGCCGGTCAGGATGAAGGATTTCGCCAACTGCCTGTCCCGCGCCATGGGCAGGCCGCCGGTGAAATCCATGCCCAAATTCATAGGAAACCTTATGGCCGGGAAGGTCTGGGTTGAGGAACTGACCATGACGCACCGCGTCAGAAACACCAAAGCCAAAGAGAAACTCGGCTGGCGCCCGAAGTATTCCTCATATGAACAGGGCGTCCCGGTCGCAGTCAAAGAGATTGAAAGCCGATGATCGCTGTGTGTCCTCTGAACGGCGTCGGGTGGGTGAAGCGCCCGGCGCCGCACACGTTAAAGCGCCAGCCCCGGTCCGGGCGCGGAACCCACCCGGCGGCAAAGTTTGCCGGTAGGACAGGCCGGAAAGCCTGTCCTACCGGGGTGGCCTCAATAGCGGAAGACGGCAGCCATGACCTTGTTTTCGGGCACGTCTTCGGGCTTGACCACGTAGACGTCCCCATCGTTGATGAGCGTGTGCGCCGCGGCGAAGTCCAGCAGGTCCGCGGCGCCCGGCTGTTGTCCATCCGGTGAGAACTTCACCTCGCCGGTGTCCGGGTTAAAAGCGCCCCAGCACTGTTGGGAAAGGGCCACGAAAAGGGAGTAAACGCGCCCGTAGTAGGCGGCGGCGACAATATCCTTGATCTCGCCGGAAGCCCGCGCAGACCCTCTCGTCTTCTCGTAGCGGGAGACGGCTTCCCTGTATTTCCTGGCGAAATAGGGTTCGGCCACCGCCCAGCCCAGCCGGTGCAGTTCACCGCAGCTCACCCCTTCGGGATTACCCTGAATACCCTGTTCTAGCAAGTGCGGATAGGTGTTGGCCTCCCGGTAGATTGGGTGCAGGTAGTCCACCGCCGCGAGCACGAGGGGAGTGCGCTCGCCGGCCAGCATCTTGTTGATGCCCCGGTCCACTCTCTGGAAATGCTCCAGCACTTCCTTCTTGGTATGTTCCATTCCCATGGTCTGGCCGTGAAACGCCGCCGCCCACCTGCCTACGGCCGGCGCCGCCGCCGGATGGTACCCGACGAATTTGTACCGTTCTCTCTCGTCATACTCCATCAGGTGGACGACGGCTTTGGGGACGTCTTCAAGATCGATTTCGCAGGCCGTGTAGCGCGTGCACAGCAGCAGCCGGAGGTCTTTTTGGCTTATCGCCAGGACGTAAAAGGAACCGTCGCCGGTGAGCAGGGTCAGCAGGGGTCTGACATGAAAACGGTCGCTTACCGTCAGGAGTTCATTTACAGAAAGGGGGAGCCGGTAGTGCCGGTAGGAATTCCTGGAGGCAAATATGGCCAGGCACTCCCGCTGGTGGCGCCAGAAGTCGTCATCGGTGAGCAGCGGCCCGGCGGGCTGAAGTATCAAATCAGCCTCGCGGGACTTGAGTCCCAGAGCCAGCAGCCGGTCCCTGGCGTCCCGCAGCAAATTCCTGAGCCTTATCTGGTCTTGTTTCTTCTCGATCTCAGCCACGGGATGCGCGGGCATATATATCGAAACGCAAGGACCTTCGACGTTTTCTACAAGGGATTTTATGTCGGTTCTGGTTAGAAGAGCCATGGGGACCTCCTTTGAAGAAATGACCAAGTCCGAATGACGAATGACCAAACAATCGGCCATCCCGACGAGTCGGGACAATGAAGGATGAAAATGTCATTCTGAGCGAAGCGAGCGCAGCGAGCGTAGTCGAAGAATCCTTCGCTCCGCTCAGGACAAGTTCTTTCGGGGCGGGGCGCGGGACGAAAGACCCTTCGATTTCGCTCAGGGTGACAGCCTATTTTCTGAGCAAATGACGAATGACGAAATTCGAATGACGAATCAATGCCCAAAACTCGAATGCTCAAAGCAAGACTTCCATTCGTCATAAGTCATCCGGACTTAATCATTCGTTTGGTCATTCGTCATTCGGACTCCGTCATTTGGAATTGTAGATGTTTGGTTTGGTGGGGACAATAGGTTTTGTTTCCCTGGAACTGAAATGGTATAGTTATTTAACTTTTTCCTGGCGAAATTTTATGATTATTTAATCCGGTATTCCTTATCATGCAATCGGCGCTTGTGTGCCCTGAAAGGCGGCTTGCGGACACGCTGATTGAACGCCGGGAATGGCTCGAATCCGGAGCTCACCCCGATAGGTCGGGGTGAGACCGGTTTAGAACGGAGGCTTCTATGGGTAAATTGCGCATCCTCTCTTCCAGTCCTGAGGTGTTCCGGGACCGCCGGGAGGCGGGACAACTTCTGGCGGCTGAACTTCAGGAGCTGAAGGGAAAGAACGCGCTGGTGCTGGGGATACCGCGGGGCGGCGTGGTGGTGGCCAGCGAACTGGCGGCGGCCCTGGACGCTGAGCTTGACATCGTGCTTTCGCGGAAGCTAAGGACACCCGGGCAGTGGGAACTGGCCATGGGGTCGGTCGCCGAGGACGGCAAGATATTCCTGAACGACACGGTGATCCAGGAGTTGAACGTCAGCCAGGCCCTCATCGAGCAGGAGAGACAGGTGCAGCTCGCCGAAATCTCCCGGCGCGCCGCCATGGTGCGCCGGGTCCGGCCCAAGGCGCCCCTGGAAGGTAGGATCGTGGTTGTCACCGATGACGGCGTCGCCACGGGGGCCACCACGCAGGCCGCCCTTTGGACCGCCCGGCAGGAAAGGCCAGCAAAGCTGATCGCGGCGATGCCTGTGGGGTCGCCGGACACCATCGCCAGGCTGTCCCGGGACGTGGACGAAATGGTCTGCCTGCGGGCGCCCCACTCATTCTATGCCGTGGGCCAGTTCTACCGGCATTTCGAGCCTGTGGAAGATGAAGACGTATTGGCAATCCTGAGGGAAGAGGCTTCGAGGAAGGTGGCATAGCTCCAGGGCCTCCCCCTGGAAACGGAGGAGATATCCATGCAACAGGCAAGAAGCCCGGTCAACGAGGAAATGCCCGTCGAGGTCAGGATCAGTAGAACGCTGCTCTATGGCGACCTCTATGTTCCCGGGGGAGCAACCGGCATCGTTGTCTTCGCCCACGGCAGCGGGAGCAGCCGTCAGAGCCCGCGCAACCGCTACGTGGCCGGTGTGCTCCGCAAGAGCGGTCTGGCGACGCTGCTGTTTGACCTGCTGACCATAGAAGAGGAAGCCGAAGACCTCATCAAGGGAAACCTGCGGTTCAACATCAAGTTCCTTTCGCAGCGACTGGTAGGGGTGACCGATTGGGTGCTGGGCAACAGGGATACCGGTAATCTCAAAATCGGCTATTTCGGCGCCAGCACGGGCGCCGCCGCCGCTCTCGTAGCGGCGGCGGAACGGCCGGACGCCGTCCATGCCGTGGTCTCCCGCGGCGGGCGCCCCGACCTGGCAGGCAGCGCTTTGCCCCGGGTCAAAGCGCCGACATTACTGATCGTCGGCGGGCACGATCACCCCGTCATCGACCTCAATAAGCAGGCCCTGGCCAGGCTCCAGGTGGAAAAGGATCTGATCGTCATTCCCGGCGCCACCCACCTCTTCGAGGAGCCAGGGGCGCTAGAGGAGGTGGCCCAGTTCGCCGCCAACTGGCTCAAGAAGTACCTGGAGTGATTAGAAGATTCAAGGCGTAGGGTGGGTGAAGCCCGCAACGCCAAATACGGATATGGCGCTGTCATATTTGCGCGCAAAAGCCACCATGCGGAATGACGAATGACGACCCCCGACTTGATCGGGGGCGAATGACGAATCAATCCACCATCCCGACCAGTCGGGACCATCAAGGATGAAAATGGCGTACGCTGTCATTCTGAGCGAAGAGAGCGCAGCGAGCGTAGTCGAAGAATC
>JACQUA010000337.1 GCA_016210565.1 Chloroflexota bacterium | reverse complement strand
TACGTCGCCCTCATCTCCCACGACCTGCGCAACCAGCTTACCAGTCTGATGGGCCACGCCCAGCTGCTGTTCCGCACCCTCGCCAAAAAAGGATTGGCCACCGAGGCTGCCAGCGCAGAATCCATTCTCGTCAGCTCGACGCGGATGAACTCTATGATTCAAGAGCTCGTAGAATCGGCCCATCTGGAATCGGGACAACCAGAGCTGAACAGGGAACCGGTTGATCTCTTCGAGATGGTGTCCGACATCGCTGGGCGCGTGGGAACCGCGGAAGATGCGGCGCGCATTCGCCTCGAGCGCCAGAACCACGTCCCTCTCGTGGCCGTGGATATCGAGCGCTTCGAACGCGTCATCACGAATTTGCTTACCAACGCGTTGAAATACTCTTCGCCGGACGCCGCTGTGCTCGCCCGTATCTCCAGCGACGACGGACGCGCGATCGTCTCGGTGCAGGACCAGGGCATCGGTATCCCAACTCAAGACCTCCCCTACCTGTTCCAACGCTTCTTCCGCGCCAAGACCGGCAAAAAGGCCGATGGCCTGGGCCTTGGCCTCTATATCACGAGATTGCTCGTCGAGGCCCACCAGGGGCACGTGTGGGTTGAGAGCGAAGTTGGAAAAGGAAGCACTTTCTACGTCGCTCTACCGTTCTTCCAGAATTCCTCTTGACGAAGCCACACGCCGCCTAGCTATCCTGCAAGCGACTAAACGGGTTGCGTACGACGACCCCACCGTATTCCTGCCCATCGCCAAAGTCCTCTGACCAGACGACCCGCGCGCCGCTACGACGAGCGGCGACAAGAATCATCGCGTCCCAGAACGATATGCCCCGCTCAATCGAGGCATCGATAGCGGCGAAAAGATCCATCCTCCCGGGTTCGTAGACCCGCCAGGTGGCGAGGTCCTCGATAATCTGGCGCGCGACGGGGGCCGGGACGGGAGGAGACGCTTTCCTCGTGAGTGTGGCAAAGAATTCCTGCCCCAGGTTGACCACTTTGAAAACCTGCGCGATAATATTATGTAGAGCCGTTCGACGCCGCTAGCCTCCGTCGGTAAAGCGGACGCGGTGGATGGAGTGGAGAACCGTTGCGGGGCGCCTGATCGATGATCGGGCGCCTTTTTGCGCCTGGGTAGAGCTTATGCCAACGATGCAAGGATAAACCCAATATTTTCGACCTTGTAGCCGCAGGCTTTACGCCTGCGTGGGGGAATATGGAGCGTAACCAAACATAATTGGTATTACGCCGCGTAGAGGCCCCTGCACGTCCCACAAATTCACGGTCTCGCCGAGACCGATGAACAAGAGGAGCATTCGATGGAAAAGACCGCCCGGGTGATGGCGATCATAGCCGCGTTGGCCATCGTACCCTCGATACTCGCCGTGGATTTCATCGCCTCTCAATTCACCGCTGTTGCTCCACAGATTCCGAGCCCGGTCCTCGAAGATCAATTGAAGCGGCAAACCGACGGCGAGGTGCGCATCTCGTATCACGCCGGCACGGGCAAGGTGCGCTTCATCGGCACGGACGTGGATAAACCGCTTCGCCGTCCGCCCGGACTGGGGCCTACCGCGAGCCCCGAACAGACGGCGCTGCAGTTTCTCACGACCTACGGCGAGATCTTCGGCTTGACCGACCCATCGCGACAGCTTCGGACCGTGCGTACGACCGAGGCCGACCGTGGCCGCACCTTCGTGCGCCTCCAGCAGGTTCACTCGGGCGTTCCTGTGCTGGGAGGAGAGCTGATCGTGCAATCGGACGAAGCCCGCAACGTGGTGTCGGTCGACGGCGAGGTCCTGCCCGACATAGTCCTCGACGTGGCGCCAGCCATCGCCGCGGAAGCCGCGCGGCAGCAGGCGTTGGAGATGGTAGCCAGCACCTACCTCTTGCCCCTCGCGGCGCTGCGCAGCACGACACCCGAGCTGTGGATCTACAATCCAGTGATTCTTGGCGGCTCCGGCCCGCGCTTCAGCCAACTGGTGTGGCGGGTGGAGGTTCAGCCAATCGATCCTTTGCCAATCGACGAGATGGTCCTCGTCGATGCCCGCATTGGGGCCATTACCCTGCATTTTGATCAGATCGGCAATGCCCGGAATCGGCGCATCTATGATAACCGCAACAGCCGCTCCAATGGCCTGCCCGGCAACGGGCCGGTCCGCTCGGAAGGACAGGCGGCGACGGGCATCTCCGACGTCGACCGGGCTTACGACCACGCCGGCGATGTCTACGACTTCTATAAGACCGTTCACGGCCGCGACAGCGTCGACAATCGGGGCATGGCCCTCGTGTCTACGGTTCGCTACTGCTCGGACTACCCCTGGGATGACTGCCCCTACGAAAACGCCTTCTGGAACGGGCAACAGATGGTGTACGGGGCTGGATTCTCCGTGGACGACGTGGTCGCCCACGAGCTGACCCACGGAGTCACGCAGAACGAGTCCAAACTTTTCTACTATATGCAGTCGGGCGCCATCAGCGAAAGCTTCTCCGACGTCTGGGGGGAGTTCATCGACCTGAGCAACGGCGCAGGCAACGACGCTCCCGACGTGCGCTGGAAGATGGGGGAGGATCTCCCCGTCGGGGCAGTTCGCAGTATGAGCGACCCTCCCGAGTACCGTGATCCCGATAAGATCACCAGCCCCTACTACTGGTGCGACGAGATGGACCAGGGGGGCGTGCACATCAACAGCGGCGTGGGCAACAAAACGGCCTACCTAGTCGCCGATGGGGGGTACTTTAACGGCTGGACCGTGGTCGGACTAGGGATCACCAAGACGTCGAAGATCTGGTACGAAGCCCAGAGTGTTCTGCTCACCTCGGCAGCCGACTACCAGGACCTCTACGACCTCCTCCAACAGGCCTGCGTTAATCTTGTCGGCACCAACGGAATAACCGCCGGCGACTGCCAGCAAGTGAGAACCGCGGTGAACGCCACCGAAATGAACCTGCTGCCCCGGTCCTGTGGCGCGGCCAGCGCGTCGGTCTGCCCAACCGGCCAATCGGCACACAACATCTTCTTCGACGACCTCGAGAATCCGGCCAGCGGCCGCTGGCAGTCTGGGGCGCTATCCGGAATCAACACCTGGTACTACCCGCAGCCGTCGTCTTTATCATACGCTGCCAGCGGGCAGTATCATTTCCTCGGGCGAGATCAGTCTTACCGTGCCGACTTCTACATAGCTATGATGTCGGATATCTCTCTCCCAGGTGGGAGCACACCCAATATGCATTTCAACCACGCCTTCGATTTCGTCCACCTGGGCCCGACTTTTCTAAACGGGGGAGTGGTCGAGTACAGCACCAACGGCGGAGTCACGTGGACGGACGCAGCTTCTTTGTTTGTCGAGAACGGCTACGTGGGAACCATCGATAGCGGAGGGGACAATCCGCTTGCCGGCCGGCGTGGCTTCGTCGCGTTGAGCTACGGGTACTACTCCAGCAGGCTTGACCTGAGCTCTCTGGCCGGCCAAAACGTGCGCTTCCGTTTTCGCATCGGCGCCGGTAACACCGGCTTCTCGTCATACGGATGGTTCATCGACGACGTGCGATTGTATACGTGCTCTTCAGGCCCCGCACCTACGGCGACGGTGAACCCGAACGCGAGAAAACTCTACCTGCCCTCGCTGCTGAACGGGCACTGATGAGGTATCTCCCGCGACCGCGACGGCGCGGCTGAGCCTTCGACTTTTTCTGTGCTAAGCTGTCCTAGCTACCCAGTCTATGTGAGGCCGAGATCTTCGTCTCGGTGACCGCAAGTCACGAAGGACACGCTCAACCGGCTGCAACGGAATGACATAGATGGGCAGGCCTTGTTCGACCTGCACTGCAGATAGCTTATCGAGCACGACGTCAAGGACTTCATCAACGTCTTCGACATCCACGGTGGCCTTGAGATACACTCCCTCCGGGTCTTCCCCGTGAGATACCTCAAGGCTAGCATCCGGATATCGAGCTACAATCATGCCCTTGAGTTCAACCAGAGCATTGCGAGTAGCATCATCAAAGGCCTGGGTCCATTCAGCATTCATTCTCCCTCACCTCTGCGGGCAGTAATGGCCTCCAGCAGCTCGCGAGTGCGCCTTAGCCCTCGCATCGCTTAGGTTTCGTTATGTACTGCAGTTCATAATCGGCTCGCTGGTGCAAAGCCGGATTCTGGTTCAGAGCATCCCGCAGCGATACCGGATAAAGCTTCCTTCGGTTCACCAGCTCACCCGCAAACTGGGCTTGAACATAATCGTGGCTCCACTGGCTTCCGACTGGCTCTACCCCTTGTGAACTCAAGGCTGCGACGGCTGCCTGAAAGCAGGCATAGTAGGAACGGTTGGCACAATTGTTGTACCGTCCGTTGACAAACTCGCTCTCGGCACCTGCCAGGCTTTCTTCGGCTTTGGCAAGAAAGATCTGGGTGATTTCTGATTCAGGTATGTCAGCAGCTATTATAGCATATCGGCCTCGCAAGGAGTCGAACCGTACTCTTCAGACCCGGTTGCAAACGGTGTTGCTGGGTTTTGCAAATTCTGTTGTTGGAACCCCTGGTTGCTTCATGCAGCTTGGCTGGCAGTCTTGACCTGATCTCTAGCATACTGCAGGACTGATGCCTGCTGCAACCCTTCCTCTGGAGGGGTCAGATTCTCAACGCATCCAACCAGCTTACCATCCCGATTTCCACTTCCGCCAGTTCCAACGGGCACTTGCCACCATAGGGATAACTCCGCTTACGCTCCCGCCGAACCTGGTACCGCTGGAAGTTGTAGTGCATCTCCCACAAGGCATTGAAGTTGTCGCTCCCAGATGGACTCATAAACTCCACCAGTTGCCCATAGCGCCATTTGTACCACCGGAATACCCACTCGCATACGTTGCTGGTCCGGCCTAGCTCCGGCACCGTCCCCTTCAGATGCAACGTCGCTTCGTGGAACGTCTGCTCGATCAATCGCCCCAGCCGGGCCAAATCCGCTACTTCTGCCCAACGTCTATGCCACTCGGCTATCCCCAGAAACGCCTCCCGCTCATTAGGCGCCATCCAGATGCGCCGCACTGTCCTCATTACCGCTCGCACCGCGACCTTGGCCAGAGCCTCAGCCTCCTCTCGGCTCAAGCCCAACTCGGCCTGGCCCTGGCGCACTAACTTCGCCCGATAGCCCTCCAGTATCGACCAGGCATTCCGCTGCAGGTGAAACACACACCGTTTCTTTACCACCCACCACAGCACCATGCCGATGACGCCATCATAGGCACTCGCGCCGTCTGAAAGCCAAACCTTGATATCTTCCAGTTTCAGGCCCACTTCATCTGCCAGGCTCTCTAGCGTCAATTGCAGAGAAGCTTGGTCGGCTGTAGTGCTGCTCAGACGCCGCAGCCGCCATACCAGCCGGCTTGCCCCATCCACCAATACCTGCAACCCCGCAGATATGCCCCTGATCAGAATGCCCGTCTCGTCGCAACCCAAGATTCCGCTGTTTTTGGCCTCACCGTACTTGCCACGCATCGCCCTCGCTCGCCCTCCGGCAAACTGGGCTATGCGCCACAAGGTTGTATGCGACAGCCGCACGAAGGGCGCCTTGCGTTTGCTCTTCCTGCGCCATAGTCGCCAATTCAACGGGTTCCAGATTAAGCTCCGCTCGCTGCCCACGTTGATCTCGGAGCGGATCCACTCCGCTACCTTGCGCCAAGAGCCCCCGATGTGGAAGTACATGTCTAATCCCTTACGGTAAACCTGCCTGGCATACCATCTGCCTTTCTCGCGCTTGGGATCGGGCACGTAATAGGGCTTCTTACAATCGTGACAATAGTAGTTCTGATGTCGCGCAGGCTTGGCTCCACCGACATCACGGTCAGTGATCGGGCGAGTGCCATTCATCTTGGTGTGCCAGCCTCCACAATTTGTGCATCGGCGAGGGTTAGGCGGGAACAGGATGGCTTTGATAAACTTCACGGCTTTGGCTATCATTAGATGGGGTCTGCATTCTAGGGCCGGTAGGGCCGTTAGTGGTGTTTCGGATATTCTACCCTAAGTCGGAATGCAGACTCCACACCTCCGCTGGGCGAACCCT
>JACQUA010000327.1 GCA_016210565.1 Chloroflexota bacterium | reverse complement strand
GTCCGCACCCTACCCCTGGATTGTACGTCCTGCATTCATTCAGCTATGGTGCAATTTCAATTTGCGGGTACCCAAAAACAGCGATGGGGGTGGGCGAGAGTAGCTTTTGGGCGTATTGTGCCTAGTTTTGTGGTTAGAAGGTGGTGGGCCGCCTTTGTCTGCTGCCTCCCAGTACCGCTGTGCCTGCGTGCAAGGGCGTGATTATGGCCAAGAACGTGGTCGGGACAAAGCGGTACTCGGCCGTGGGCACACCAGCCCACGGCTTAGTCGCTGCCGCCTCGTGCAATACCCCAGGTCAGGTCATTGCCAGTCTCTGTACGCTCCGTTGTGCTGCCAGTAGCAGCTTCACCTTCTCCATAGTCGTTGCCAGCTTCAGCACCACCCGGCGGCTTTCGTATAGCACTCTGCCCGCTGTCTCATACAATCGCCAACGCACCGTCGCAACGGTGTACCGCTGCCAGCGCCCCGGTAGACTCAGCACTTTCATCGCTACGAACAGATTGTAGGCTATCACCCCCAGCCGGAAGTAGACCGCATTGGCAAACGTCTCTCCGCAGGGCATCCAGTCCATCCCGAAGCCCTCTTTGAGCTCTTTGATCCAGTTCTCTATCTCCCCTCTCTGATTGTAGAAGGCCACTACCTCTTCCGGCGTTTCCGCTTCTTCCTCCGCTAACCCCCCACTGGCAATCGCGTGGTAGAAGTATGGCTGTGGATCGAACAAGTCAGGCTGCTCCTTGGGCCATCTCTGCACCACCAGACGGAAAGCCCGCTTGGTCCCGTTCATCGTGTGCACCGTCTGGGCTATCTCACGGTCCTTCCGGTAGGCCTTCCACTCGCTAGCCTCTATGTTGTGGATGGCCTCTTTCACCGCCCTGTCCTGGTCAGCACCGATAGCAAACCGCACCCCTTCATCCTGACACCAGTTGAACACTTCTGCCTGGTACCAAGCACTATCCGAGCGCAATGCGCCCAGACGTTTGCCCGCTGGCAGCTTCTCTTTGCACTTCCGCAGAAAAGCTACTGCCCGAGCCCCCGCTGGCACATTCCCCTCGCGGAACTCATCGGCTACAATCAGCCCCCGCAGCGGACTTGCCTGTACTGGCAACTCGCCGCTTCTTTGCAGGAAGCCCAACATCGGCTGATACCCCTTGACCTTCTTGTACGTCCAGCTTGCAGCCTCTTTCTCTGACTCGATGATGGTGGCATCTACGTCCAAGGTATAGTCCACATCCTTCGATCTCTGCAAAAGCTCGTGGCTCAGATGATCATTTACCCGCTCCAGACCGTCCAAGCCTCGCCCGTCCTGTCCCATGCGCCGTAGCCAGTCGCCAACCGTTGTCGAGTCTGGCAACTGCTTCATCTGCAAGAGTTCCCGCAAGCTCACCTCGGCCTGTAACTCCCGCAGGTCATCCAGAACCTTACCACCTCCGTGAAGCATAAGGAGGATGGGCATAGCGAAGGCAGAAGGAGCATACCCTCGCGGGCTGCCGGGGGCAGGCAACTCGCAGTCAATCTTACGAGGTAGCCCCAGGGCTACGGCCATCTGATGCGGCAGGACCAGTCCTGCCCTGGCAATAAGAGGCTCGTCTGTAGCCTCGATCTCGAAATCGAAAACCTTTTCCGGCAAGAAGGAACTCTGCTCTACTCCGTCAGGCACAACTGCACCCCCTCGCAATTCTCGTTCCTGCAAAGAATACAGCATTACCTCGATCCTGGCTAATCCTGAGCCATTTCAATCGCTGGATTAGGGATGCCACCCCTTGAGGTGATGCCCTCCTTGGTGTATGCTGGTACTGGTAGTAACAGCACCGGTCGTGATTCGCCATGAACATCGCCCTCTCTTTAACCTTCCTTAGTTGACTTCCCGAGCATGCCGGAGTCCTTAGGCTGAACAGCGTCGGATTTTGCCGATGCCGAGGGGCGCTGCGCTAGCCCCTGCCTTGGTGCAGGACTCCAGACACAGGCTTCGGGAATGCCAGGGCCTTAAGAACATCGCGGTAGTCCGT
>JACQUA010000334.1 GCA_016210565.1 Chloroflexota bacterium | reverse complement strand
CCTCTGAAGGAAGGTGTCCTGAGTGGAGCGAATGATTCTTCGACTCCGACTCGCTTGCGCTCGACTTCGCTCAGCGCTGTCACCCTGAGCCTGTCGAAGGGTCTTTCGACGCCGCCCCTCTGAAGGAAGGTGTCCTGAGTGGAGCGAAGGATTCTTCGACTCCGACTCGCTTGCGCTCGTCTTCGCTCAGAATGACATTGCTATTGCTGGGCCAGCTCGATGAGGACGCCCTTAGTCGATTTGGGGTGGATGAAACCGATCAGGCCGGTGGTGCCTTTGCGGGCCTTCTTGTCGATCAGGGCCAGGCCTTTGCCGGCCACAGCGTTGAGTTCATTGTCCACACTGTCCGTTTCGAAGGAAACGTGGTGGATGCCCTCCCCTTTGGCCTCGATGAATTTGGCGACGCCGCTGGAGGCATCCAGGGGCTCGATAAGCTCGATGTTGGAGTTGTTGCCCACGGGGATCATGGCCGACTTGACGCCCTGGTCGGCGACCGTCAGTATCGGGACCTTGGGGAAGCCGAAGGCCCTGGAGTAAATCTCCATGGTCTCTTCGATGCTCTTGACGGCGATGGCGATGTGGTAGATGCCTTTGATCATGGTGTCTCCTTTTCGAATAATAGAATCGAGAAGTCAGAATCCAGAATCCAGAAGCGCGTTTTCACACAAAGGCATAGCGCAAAGACACGAAGGACGCTGCGAAAGTGCGTGCCGACCTTCATTGCGAGGAGTCCCGATGAAATCGGAACGGCGAAGCAATCCCGCGGCCGGTCGAGCCATCCCGATCCGAGGCGGACTCTCACTGCTTGCCTGACGTTCCGGGGGATTGCTTCGCTTCGCTCGCAATGACAGGGCATTGCTGACTCCAGACTGAGGACTCTAGACTCTTGACTCGAGACTCGTTTGTTGCTCGCCGAAGACGCGGCGCAACACGCCGCAGATTTCACCCAGGGTGGCATAGGACTCCACGCACGACAGAATGGCGGGCATGGTGTTTCCCGCGCCGGAGGCGACCGTTTCCAGTTGCCGCAGGACGGCCTGGACCCTGGCGTTGTCCCTTTCCTGCCTGAGCCGGGCCAGGCTGTCGGCGTGCTTCCCGGCGGCGGCGGGATCGACCTTCAGCAGGCCGGTTATTTCGGGCTGGGCAGAGGCGTATTTGTTGACCCCGACCACGGTCTGCCGACGCCTTTCAATCTCCATCTGATAGCTGTAGGCGCTTTCCTGGATACGGCGCTGCTGGTAGCCCTTTTCGATGGCGGCCAGCGCCCCGCCCATCCCGTCGATTTCCTCGATGTACCGGCGGGCCTCTTTTTCCAGGCTGCCGGTCAGATGCTCCAGGTAGTACGAACCGCCCATCGGGTCCACGGTGTCGGCCGCGCCGCTTTCCCAGGCGATGATCTGCTGCGTTCTCAGGGCGGTGGTGACGGCACCTTCAGTGGGAGGGGCGTAGGCCTCATCCCACGAGTTGGTGTGCAGCGATTGCGTTCCTCCCAGGACCGCGGCCAGCGCCTGGAGGGAGGTCCGGACGATGTTGTTCTGCGGCTGCTGCGCGGTGAGGGTCGAGCCGCAGGTCTGGGTATGAAAACGTAACATCCAGGACCGGGGGTCGCTGGCGCCGAAACGTACTTTCATGATTTCCGCCCAGAGCCTGCGGGCGGCGCGGAACTTGGCTATTTCCTCGAAGAAGTTGTTGTGACAGCCGAAGAAGAAGGAAAGCCTGCCGGCGAAAGCGTCCACGTCTAGCCCGGCGCTCGCCGCGGCCTCCACGTAGGCAATGCCGTCTGCCAGGGTGAAGCCTAGCTCTTGGGCGGCGGTGGCGCCGGCCTCTCTCATGTGGTAGCCGCTGACGCTGATGGTGTTCCACCGGGGCAGGTTTTCGCCGCAGAACTTGAAGATATCCGTGGTCAGCCTCAGGGACGGCCGGGGTGGGAAGATGTAGGTGCCGCGGGCGATGTACTCTTTCAGGATGTCGTTCTGAATGGTGCCTTCCAGGCTGGCAAGGGGCGCGCCCTGCTTCCGGGCGATGGCGACATGCATCGCCAGGAGGATAGGAGCGGTGGAGTTTATGGTCATGGAGGCGCTGACCCGGTCCAGGGGGATGCCGCGAAACAGGATTTCCATGTCTTCGAGGCTGTTGACCGGCACGCCCACTTTGCCCACCTCCCCCTGCGCCAGGGGATCGTCAGAATCGTAGCCTATTTGTGTCGGCAGGTCGAAGGCGATGCTGAGACCGGTCTGGCCTTCACGGAGGAGGAACTGAAAACGCCGGTTGGTCTCTTCCGCTGAGGCGAAACCGGAATACTGCCGCATGGTCCACAGCCGCGAGCGGTACATACCGGGCTGGATGCCGCGGGTGAAGGGGGGCTCTCCGGGAAATCCCAGCGCGGCGCCGTAGTCGAATTCCGTCAGGTCTTCGGGGGTATAGAGCGGTTCTACTTTCGTCCCGGAAGACGTGGCGAAGCCCGGCTGGCGCTCCGGAGATCTTTGCACGGCGGGACCCAGGGTGTTTTTAGACCATTCGCGCCTGGTTCTGCTGGGCATTGTTGAGTCTTCTGCTGGAAATGGGGCTTTGAGGCCAGAGACTATGCCGGGACTGCTCTTTGGACCGCCTAAGTTTAGCCTAGCAATCCGTGAGTGTCAAACCATATTCGTAGCGACACCCCTTGCGGGTGTCGAAGGGCGTAGGGTGGGTTAAGCACACAGGGGCAGTTGGGGAGGGTCGAGGGTGCGCGAACCCACCGGGGGAGGGAAGCATGCAGAGGGCAAGCCCACACGGTACGACAGGCCACCGTGCCTGTCGGGGCTGGCTGCCGACTCGGGAACGACACCCGCTGCCCTTCGCGGGAGTCCCGACCTGCCGGGACAAGGGGTGTCGCTACGGTATGATATAATGACGGAAAATGAGGAAATGACCATGCGGTTCAGTTACACCGTGAAGAATCAAATCGCCTCTGGTAGGATATCCAGCCTTCCACAGGCGGGGACGTCTGTGCCACCCGGTATTTCTTGAGCTGCCCTTGATCAACAAGCGGAATGAAAGAAAAAGTAGAGAAGAAAGAGCGGGTCATCTCGGGCAAGCCGGCGGAAGACGATTCCTCTCTGGACAGCAGCCTGAGGCCCAGACGCCTGGCCGATTACATCGGGCAGGACAGGGTCAAGGAGAACCTGAAGATCGCCATCGCCGCCGCCCAGAAAAGGGGTGAGGCGCTGGACCACATCCTGTTCTACGGGCCTCCCGGCCTGGGCAAGACCACCCTGGCCTATATCCTGGCGGCGGAGATGGGCGTCAATATCAAGAATACCTCGGGACCGGCCATCGCGCGGCCGGGGGACATCGCGGCCATCCTGACGAATCTTCGCCCGGACGATATTGTGTTCATCGATGAAATCCACCGTCTGAGCCACGTGGTGGAAGAGGTGCTGTACCCGGCCATGGAGGACTACGCCATCGATTTGATGATGGGGAAAGGGCCGGGTGCAAGGAGTTTGAGGCTCAGCCTGCCCCGCTTTACGCTCGTCGGCGCCACCACCCGCTACGCCCTGCTGAGCGCTCCGTTGCGCGATAGATTCGGCTCGGTGTACCGGCTGGACTTCTACGAGGAGGGGGCTATCGGTGAGATACTGGTGAGGTCTTCCCGGATACTCAAGGTACCGGCGGAGGACGGGGGCATTGCCGAGATCGCGCGGCGTGCCCGCGGCACGCCGCGCGTCGCCAACCGTTTGCTCCGGAGGGTCCGTGACTATGCCGAGGTCAAAGCCGGGGGCACCGTCTCCAGGGACGTTGCCAGAGAAGCTCTGACCCGGCTGGAGGTGGACGAGATCGGCCTCGACCAGATCGACCACAAGGTCCTGAAAACGATCATCGAGAAGTTCGATGGGGGTCCGGTGGGACTGGAAACCATTGCGGCTTCGATCAGCGAGGAGGCGGACACCATCATGGACGTTTATGAGCCATACCTGCTGCAACTGGGTTTCCTGGACCGGACGCCACGGGGCAGAGTGGCCACGCGCCTGGCTTACGAACATCTGGGTCTGCGTTATCCCAAAGGGCAGGGCGCGCAGGCCAATGCCCAGCCCAAGCTCTGGGCCGAATGACATGGCCTCGGTCCTCATCCACGCCTGCTGCGCTCCGTGTGCGACCTACACCGTGGAGCATTTCAGGAAAGAGCGCCACGAACTTGCTGGCTACTGGTTCAATCCCAACATACATCCCTTATCGGAACACGCGCTACGGCTGCAAACGCTGATCGATTTCGCCCGTGACGTGGGGATGCCGCTGGAGATGACGCCGGATTACAAGATCGAAGACTATTTCCAGGCCGTGGCCGGTCACGAGGGCCAGGAAGCCCGCTGCCGGTACTGCTATCTCCTTCGCCTGGGCCAGGCGGCCGGCTTTGCCAGAGAGAAGGGGTTTGATGCCTTTACCACCACGCTTCTGATCAGTCCCTACCAGAAACATGACGTGCTGAAGCAGACCGGAGAAGAAATCCAGGCGAAGGTGGGCATCCGGTTCCTCTACGAGGACCTGCGTCCCGGCTATCACGAAAGCCGCAAGATGGCCCGGGAACTGAATTTCTACCGGCAGAGGTATTGCGGGTGCATCTTCAGCCACGCCGAGCGCTTCAGCTTCCCGAAGAAGTAGAGGAAGGGTAGCACAGGCGTCCCCGCCTGTGGCGGCCGGTACTAATACAAGGGCAACAGGCCTTGCAGCGTGACGGCGCAACCCGACCCGTAGCGGCTTGATTCGTCAAGCCCGAAGGTTTAGATAAATCAAACCGCAGAACGGAGCGGCTACAACCCCGCCCCCGCAGGCTAAAGACCTGTCCCGACGCGTCGGGACCCCCGGAACGGAGTGGCTACGACGCCCGAGGCCTCCGCGGTGAAAACAACAACAAAAAGCGGGGGTCCATTGCCGGACCCCCGCTTCTGTTTTGGACTGTGGCTCGGCAGGAGTGTTATTCCGGCGGGGCGGGTTTCTTGCGCGTGACCATGACCACGACGACAATGATCACGATCACCAGCACGATGATGCCGATGATCAGGGTCATGTTAGGCCCGGATGGGGGCGGCGGCGGCGTGGGTGTTGGCGCAGGCGTGGTTGGCTTGGGCGTCGCTGGAGGTATCGTGGCCGTCGGTTTGGGGGCCGGCGGTGATGTTGCCACCGGCGCCGGCGTGGTCGGTTTGGGTTTGGGCGGAGGCGCCGTGGTCGGCGCCGGCGTGGTTGGCTTGGGTTTGGGTGGAGGCGCCGTGGTCGGGGCGGGTGTGGTGGGCGCCGGGGGTGGGGGCTTGGTCGCTCCAGGCGCCGGAGCGCCGGCTACCGTGATGTTGGGACTGACGATGGTGGCGGGCACGTCGTCACCGTTGGCCGCCGATAGCGTGGTGACCGTCAGTGTTATGGGCCAGGTTCCCGCAGCCACGCCGGTGATGGCCAGGGAAGCTACGACGATGTTTCCTCTCGGCCCGGGAACCCTTTCCGTAAAATCGGTGATCTGGACGGTCCCGGTGGTGTTGTTGATGTTCTGAGCGGCCGGCTCGCCGAAGGGCTGGTCTCCGGCTCTGACGGCGTCGACCCTGATGCCTTCGGGCCGGAAGCGCACGGTTAACTCATAGGAGCCAAGCCCGCTGGCGGCGTTGAAGTTCTTGACGGTGATGGGCACCACGGCGCTGGCGCCGGGGGCAAGGGAGACGGCGCCAACTTCAACGGAGGTGGCGCCGGTGACGGGTGGCGCCGCAGGGGTGGTTGCCCCCGGCGGCGGCGCAGTTGGAGCGGCGGTCGGGGCCGGGGTCGTACCCGGTGGTGGTGGGGTGGTGGGCGCCGGGGTTGCCGCGGGTGCCGTCGGCGTTACCGGCGGAGGAGTCGTGGGAACGGGGGTAGGCGGCGGAGGCGTCGGCGCACCGGGCGCGCCGGGAGTGGCGGTGATGGCGCCGCTTACCACCGGCAGGGGCGTTGGTGCGCTCGGCGTGCCGCCGGGCCCGCTCACGGTCTGGCCCTCAATGTCGCTCACGAGGTTTACCGTTAGCGTCAGTGGCTGTGTGCCCTCGGCCAGTGGTCTCCATGTTATGGTAGCAATTTTGACGTTCCCTGTCGGCTTCTCCCCCGTCTGGAAGGCGACGATAGTCAGCCTCCCGGTGTTGTTGGCGTCGGTTGACGCCCCTGGGTTGACGTTACTGGTAGTAGCCGCGAATGGGGGAGACCCGACTACACTGACCACATTCACCTTAGTTCGGTCAAAGGTGATAGCCATTTCATAAGTCCCGACGCCGTTGGGTCCGGAGACTCCGTTGATAGACAAGTCGGTTGTGCCGGTGCCGCCCACAGGTATGGTGGCGGAGCCAATGGTCACATTGGCGGCCGTATCCGCCAGGGCGTGCGGCGTCAGGACCGGGGAAGCGAAGCTCAACAGTCCGGCCAGCAAGAAGGCCAGCAGGACATTGGCGAGCCGGGCGCTCTTAACGGGGGAATATCTCATCGTGGAATCCTCCCTTGAACTGTCCGATAAGTTAGAGATTGCATAATATCGTACGATTATACCATAGACTGTCAATTCGCGATGGACATCGCGGAATTGGTCAGCGGCAATCGGGGAGCGGATTGTGGGACTGACCCGGGCAACTCATGCATTGCCCCACCGCGCGCTAAGTCTCTGGAGTCCCGAGGTCCTTACAGATCGTCTGGGCGAGCTTGTTAGCTATCGCAACGTGACGCGGCGCTGACGACGTATTCCGGTTGGCAGGGTTGAAGTACACTGAGTGTTTTTTCCCTTCTCACAGGCGCCGGCAACCCTGCTGTGTCAGGGGAGCCGTGAAAACGTTTTCCGTGGTCTTTTTCATATCAGTCCAAGTTGTCGCCGAATTGAACGCGCCATGACATTATGGCACGGGGCCTCCGCCCAAAGCCCGGCGGGTGCAGGAGCCTCTCGAGCCTGCATATCTGCAGTTGCGTCACAGCGCACCCGTAAAGGGTGCGGCTACGGCTGGGCTTCCCACGTCTAGAACGGCCTGCCCTTCTCCGCCCAGGGCTTGCGCAGGCCGAGATCGTCCGCCAGGACCTTGTAACAGTTGTAGGCCTGGTACGAGTGCGCTCCGGGGGAGGGATGCCAGGCTGAGCCGGTGGCATAGAGGTCCTTTATCGGGGTGCGGTGCGTGGATAATTCGGGGATGGGCCGCCGGCGTCCCTGCTGGGTGGGAATGCAGTCGATCACTGCCCAGTTGCCGTCCGGGGCCATGTTGGCCAGGTGGGCGATGTCCGGCGGCAGCTCGGGAAAGTAGCCGATGACATTGCGCCAGCCCATGTTGGTGGAATGGAGCTCCCATTCTTTGACGACATCGGCGGCGTGTTTGGGCTTGAACTCCAGCCATTGCCTTTCGGTCAGCGCCCGGGCCGGGGGGACGAACTGCTCGGTGCCGGCGGCGTGCTTACCCTGCGGCGCCTGGGTTGGGTCGCTGATGGAATAGCACCAGACGACCAGGTTCAGCTCCGGCGGGATCAGCCCCAGCCGCCGCCAGCTTGCCTCTTTGACCAGCGACTCCAGGTCGCGGTTGCCCAGGGCCAGGAACTGCGTGTTGTTGGCGTCGGGGTTGAAAGCCGCCGCTTTATACACGGGGGCGTCGTGCAGGGCCCAGCCGTACCACGCGAGGCAGGTATACCGCGTTTCGATGTTGGCCACCTTCTTGAGAATCTGTGGTGAGAGGTGGTCTTTGCCGATGATGTCGAAACAGAGCTGGTGGGGGCTCAGGGTGCTGATGACGGCTTTGCTGGCTTTGACCGTGGAACCATCTTTCAACTGTATGCCCGTGGCGCGGCCGTTTTCGATGATAGCTTTTTCTACCTGTGCGCCGGTGAAGACCTTCCCGCCGTTTTGCAGGACGATCCGGGCCGAGGCATGGGCCACGCTGTGCGAGCCGCCGATAGCGAAATCGCTTTCCGCCAGGGTAAGCGGGTAGATGATCTGGTTCAGGCCGCTGCCGTAGAGGTCCGGGGGAATGCCGTCAGCCGACTGACGGCCTCGCATCTGGGCGCAGGTGATCTCCTTGCTCTCGTAGGCATCCATCCCCACCTGGAGGCAGGTCATCGAAGCCCATTGAGGGTCCAGCGGGCTGTCCTTCTCGGCGAACAGCCGGTCGAAAGCGTCTTTCACGCCGGGGCGGGGTGGGTTGAACACCCGCTCCATCATCGCCGGACGCAGCTTCTTCTTGTAGTAGTCCCACAGCTTCAGCCAGGTCTCCGCGTCTTTCCCCGAAAATCGGGCGATTTCCTTTGCTGTCCTCTCCTGGGTGGGGTCCACCTGCTCCTGGTAGAAGAGCAGGCAGGACATGTCCTCCTTGAAGACCATCCCGTAGCCGGCCGGGCAGATGGCGTATTTGGCGCCTTTCTCTTCAAAGTCGGGGAAGTCCTGGTAGAGGGGCTCGTAGTACATCCGGCTGGTGTGCTGGGTGGAGTGGGTGTTGTGGATGAAACCGGGGGCCGGGGCCTCTTCGGAAGAAAGACCGCCGCCCAGCTCGTGCCGGCTTTCGAATATGCCGACGCTCATCCCGCCGTATTTGGTCAAATACATGGCCAGCATGAGGGCCTTGTTGCCCCCGCCGATGATTACCGCGTCAAAAGTCAGGTCTGCCATGGATTACCCTCCATAACCGGTACCACCCCGAGGCATCGGGGTGAGGGCTGGATTCTGGCGATGTCGATTTCGGTTTGTCCGTGAGACGAATGTGACCGGGGCACGCGGCAGCGTGCCGCTACGGGGTATCGTGGCCCCGCCCCCGCAGGCTAAAGACCTGCGGCTACGGCCCCCCTTGCTACAAGGTTTCTTCCAGCCCCAGCTCTCTAAGCTTCTCTGCGGTGGGAACGCCGTTCTGGTCCCACCCACGGACCTTGTAATACTCGTCGATCATGAGGTCCGGGTTGCCCAGCACCAGGCCTTCGGAAGGGCCGGCCTTCAGCAAAGGCTCGCTGGTGAGCCGCAGGGGGAACGAGTCTTCTTTGCGCCCGATCCCCTCGCGGAGGTTGAAGGCCCGCTCCAGGTTGTAAATCCGCTGGCCCACCTTCATCAGGTACTCCGGGTCGGAAAACTCGGGCGCGCTGCGTACTGAGGCCATCATCTTGCCGAAGAAAGGCAGACGTATCATGCCGAGCTGGGCGGTGAAAAGGCAGAGGACCCCCGTCTCGAAGGCGGCGGAGCTGTCCTGGTTGTACATCACCACGTCGGCGTGGCCGCTGTCGGCGCGGCGGTCCACCGGCCTGGGATATTTCGAGCCGAAGAGTTCCTGGACGGAATACCCGATGTTGTGGCTGGCGCCGATGCTGGAAGTGGCGTAGGACAATCCCTGGCCCTTGACGCCCCGGGGGTCGTAGGCCGGTATTTCCAGGCCCTTGATGTGCATGGCGTAATAGTCCGCACCTTTCCCCAGGCGCTGAGCGGCCAGCCGGGTGCCCTCGGCCAGCAAGTCGCCGATGCCATCGCGGTAGGCCGTCTTCCGTATGAGGTCCATCAGCATCCGGTGGTCTCCCCATTTCAAGTCGAGACCTCCGGTATCTTTCGGGGTCAGGATTTCTCTTTCGTAAAGCTCGCAGGCGAAGCCGGCCGCGCTGCCCATGGACATGGTATCGAGGCCGAGCTCGTCGCAAAGATGGTTGCCCAGGATCGTGGCGCCGATCTCGTTGCTGTCGATGGCGCCGGTGAAGGCCCAGATGGTCTCGTAGTCCGGACCTTCGGCAGTAGCCCCGGCATACGGCCCGTCCGGCACGCGGTACTTGTTGCCGCAGTGCATGGGACAGGCGTAGCAACTGACGTTGGCTACCTTCATCTTATCGAATTCGCCGCCAGAGAACCTCTCCCATCCGTCCAGCGTGCCGTAGCGGAAGTTTTTGGTGGGGAAAATACCGTTGCGGGTGGTGTTATCCTGGTTATGGGTGGTGCCGTGTTCGGCGAAAACGGGGAAGCCCCGGCTTTTGGTAATCGCCGCGGCCTCTTCTTTCAGCAGCGCCTTGAATCCAGGCGGGTCGGGAAGTTCGACGTTCCTGACAGCGTCGATAGCGATAGCCTTGATGTTCTTAGCCCCCATGACCGCGCCCATCCCCCCGCGTCCCGCGCAATGAGTGCCGGCGAAGATGCCGGCGAATCGGACCAGGTTCTCCCCGGCCGGGCCGATGCAGGCGGTCCTAACATTATCGCCGTGCTTCTCCCGGAGAAGGCGCTGGGTTTCCGAGGTGGTCTTGCTCCGGATATCCCGGGCGTCGCGGATTTCCGGCTTGCCCTCTCTGAACAGGATGTAGGAGGGGACTGCCGCCCGGCCCTCCAGGACGACCATTTCGTAGCCCGTCCAGCGCAGCCAGGCGCCGAAGTCGTCGCCGCCCACCGAACGGAAATAGGTCCCGGTGAGCGGGCTCTTGCCGGTGGCTATCCACCGCGAGACGCAGAGCGCGCCCGTCCCGGCCAGCGGCCCCACGTGGAGAATGAGTTTGTTATCCGGGGAAAAAGGCTCCACGCCGGGCTTGAGGTCCCGGTAGAGGTATTTGACGCCGAAGCCCCTTCCGCCGATGTAGTCCCTGACGGTCGTACCGGGTATGGCTTCTTCCTGGTAGCGGCCGGTATTCAAGTCAATTCTGAGGAGTTTGGGCGGGGACGCGGCGGGATTTGTAGGGTTCATAAGGTTTATAAGGTTTGAGAGTTTATGGGTTATTGGGTTATTGGGTTATTGAGTTATTGAGTTCCCCACGCCGCCCCTGGCTATCGGCTGCTTCACTACTCGCTACTTGCAACTTGCTACTCACTACTCACTGCTCACTGCTCACTACTCACTACTCACTACTGGCCTTACAATAGTCCTGCCTGTTTGGCCTTCGTGAGGATGGCCGGCTCCTGCCACCATTTTTTGATGCCGAGGTCTTCGGCGACGGCGTTCGCCGCCAGATAGCCCGCGCCCCAGATGACGCAGCCGCCCGGGTAGTTCGACGAGCCGCCGACATAGAGGTTCTTGATGGGCGTCCGGGCGTTGGAGCAGTGTTCGTTAGGCCGCAGGTAGCCCATCTGCAGCGGGTGATAGGCCCCCTGCTTGAACGACCCCTGGACCATGTCCAGGAACTTGTTGGGGAGGTCTTTGGGCGTGGTCAGGTATTTCCAGAGGACTTTGTCCGGCGTCATGTTGGGGGCGTACCTTCGGAGGGTCTCCATGCAGCTCTCCGCTACCTGCTCTTTATAGTCGGTCCTGTACCATTTGTCCGAGCCCCCATCCTTCAGGTTGAAAGGGGCAAAGCGGGAAATAAGCCCGGTGTGCCTTCCCCGGGGGGCCTGGATGGGGTCATGGACCGACGGGAAGCAGCAATTGAACGCGGCCTTCGGGGAAAGCTCGCCGCGGTCCACCCGTTCGTAGTCCTCGTAGATGGCCTCCGGCGTTTCGTAGCCCAGCACGTAGACGAAAGCCTTGTTGAGTTCGGGATTGTTCGCTGCCGCGGTGAAATTGGGGGCTTCCAGCAGGGCCAGTTGTGCGGTGAAGAGGCTGTGCTTCTCCCACTGCCAGTTCTTGATGCTATCGGCAAAGTCCCTATCCAGGTTCTTTTCACCCACCAGTCCGAGGAAGGTCTGGTGCGGGTCCACCGTGCTGACAATGGCCTTGCTGGCACTGACGATAGTCCCGTCATGAAGCTCGACGCCGGTGGCGCGACCATTCTCGATGATGAGCCGCTTCGGGGCCTCGTTGTCCAGCACCACGCCCTGGGCCTCATGGATGGCCTTGTGCAGGGCCTGGGCGGCGCGGTGCGACCCTCCCTGCACCAGGCGGTAGTTGGTGGCCCGGTTGAGATAGAGGAGCACCAGGTAGCCGAGTCCGGCCTGGTCGTAGGCCACGCCCCAGTGGGTGGAGACATAGAGCATCATGGCGCGGACGTGCTCGTTTTCGAAATGCTCCTCGATCAGCTCCCTCGGGGTCTTTTCCGAGGCCTCCATCATGAACTGGGTCGCCTCCTTACCCTGCAGCTTGACGACCTGGTCCAGAGCGGGGAGGGGTGGGGCAAAGGTGGCCGGGGCGATGAACTCCTCGACGGCTTTCCGGCACTGGTGGTAAAGGTCGCGGTAGGCATTAGCGTCCTTTTGGGAGAATTTGGCGATGGACTGGACCGTCCGTTCCAGGTCGGAGTACAGGCACAGGCAGTGGCCGTCGGAAAGCGGCATGGCGAACTGCATCGAAGGATAGATGTGCTTGCACAGGTATTGCTCTTCGAACTTGAAGTCCTGGTAGACCGGGGCGTAGTCCACCATCATCATATAAACGGCGTGGGTGTTATGCAGATAGCCTCCGAGGGTGACCTCTTCGGTGGCCAGACCGCCGCCGACTTCATGACGGGCCTCCAGCAAGAGGACCTTGAGTCCGGCTTTGGCGAGGTAAGCTCCGGTCTCCAGCCCGTTGGGGCCGGCGCCTATGATGATGATGTCGTAAACCTTATCCATCAGATGGTCTCCTTTCGTAGATAGGCTGGCGCTTGGGAACCGTCCATAGACAAGTTAAACAGCTACTTCTTCCACTGCCCCAGGTTATTCTCGCCTACGTAACCACAAGATTTCACGAGACTGGCACAAGAAGAAAGGAAAGATGGCTGCATAAGGGCTAATTGGGTCAGCGAAAGAACGTTGTGAAAATGTCGTGCCATTCTCGTGGCTTGTTGTTCAGCGTATTTGGGGACAGCCCCTTTGTGGCGAAGAACGCGTTACGAATGGAATAAAGACCCTTCGACCTGGCTCAGGGTGACAGACCCATTTCCTGAGCAAAGCACAGAGATGTGTTTGACAATGGGTTCTTCCGGGACATGGGATTGCACTACGCAACTCGCAATTTATATCATGGCATAGGAGGCGTTGTCAAACGTGATATGGCTCGCGCCAGGGCTCGGGATGCCTTGACTTTTGGAGCGGTGATTCCTGATAATGGTTCCTGTCAATTCACGTTTGATAGGAATTCATCTTGGAGGCGCGCCAAATGGCAATCTATGTCATGCTGACCACGCTGACCGATGAGGGGAGAAAGACTGTCAAGACCAACCCCGAAAGGATCGAGCAGGTGAACAAGGAAGTGGCATCCATGGGCGTCAAGGTCCTTGCCCAGTACGCGGTGCTGGGGCCTTATGACTTCGTCAATATCCTGGAGGCGCCGGACAACATGGCGATGAGCCGGGTGGCGGTGGAATTGGGTTCCCGGGGCACCGTACAGACTTTGACCATGCCGGCGGTGACCACCGCCGATTTCGTGGCGTCGCTGAAGAAGAAGTGAACCGGAGCCGGTAGCCGGCAGTCGATAGTCGATAGTCGGCTTCCAGGAGACGGGATTCTTCGACTCTTGATTCGTCTAACTCGGACAAGCTGGAACCGATAGGCGTCAATAATGTACGCCACGAATAAACACGAATAGATACGAATAGCCTTTCTCGCGCCAGTCCGGGTTTACCGGATTGGCAACGATTCCCGTCCCCCTTTGCAGATTACTTCGTGTTCGTTAGTGTTTATTCGTGGTTCCGCCTTTCTTTCCGTCTTTTGCGCGACTTTATCGTTAACGGCTGATCTTCAAATAGATCGATTGATTTTGAGGCCCCGCCCGTCTATAATTGGGTTCAAGTTGATACGGAGTGGGACTGAAGTATCGATGTCTGCCCGCTGATCCCGGACCATCGCAGACCCGCTGCCGGAATATGATTCGGGAGGTTAACATGAGACGAGTATGTTATTTGCTGCTGGCAGGTATACTGCTTATGGAGGGTCTGGCGTGCGTCGGGGCCAGGGAAGAAGCCGCCACGCCGAAGACGGTCAAGATCAACCCCACCATACCCCCGAAAAGCGACTGGGAGAAGAAGTGGAATGAGACGCTGATTGAAGCCAGGAAAGAAGGGAAGGTAATTATCTACAACATCTGGGGACCCCTGGTGAGGAACGCGGTGGGTGAGCCGTTTTCCAGGAAGTATGGCATCGAGGTGGAGTGGATGTCTTTCAACCGGGGCGCCGAGATGCTGGCGAAAATCCAGACGGAAAAGGTGGCCGGCCTCAGGATCGCCGATGCGTATGGAGGCGGCGCCACCACTCTGGTAGCCACTTTCAAGCCCCTGGGTTTGCTGGGACCGGTGGAACCTTACCTGCTGCTTCCCGAAGTACTCGATCCAAAGAACTATCACGGAAACGCGATGCCATGGTCGGACAAAGCAAAGACGACGATGGCAATGAGCCTCCGTTTGACCAACAACATTGTGGTGAACAAAGACCTGGTCAACCCCGGGGAATTCAGCTCCATCAAAGACCTTCTCAAACCCCAGTATAAGGATAAGGTTGCTATCAATGACCCTTCGGTTTCAGGTTCGGGCAATGCCATCCTGGCGAGCCTCGGCCATACCGAATGGAACGAGGCCGAGGCGCTCAAGTTCCTCAGGGACCTGATCGCCAACGGCGCCGTTATCACCAGGGACAACCGCCTGCACGTGGAGTGGATGGCCCGGGGCAAGTATCCTATTGGAGTGGGGGCCCAGGCCGATAGCCTGGCGGAGTTCCTGGAGGCCGGAGCGCCGCTGGTCGCCGCTGTGACCAGGGAAGCGCTCCCCGTTACCCCCGGCGCGGGGGCCATCGGCCTGCCCGTGGAACCGGCTCATCCCAACGCTACCACGATCTTCTTGAACTGGCTCCTGAGCAAGGAAGGCCAGACCGCGTTTGTTAAGGGGACCAGGCAGCCCATCATGCGGACGGACGTGCCCTTGGAAGGCATTCACCCGATATTCCTGCCGGCGCCGGGCCAAAAGCTCTTCTTCCAGACGGAAGAAATCATTGCCTTCCAGGGCAACATCATGAAACCGGCGGGCGATATCATAGCCGGAAGGTAGTCTGAGAGATTGCAGATTGCACCGGTACCACAGGCGTCCCTGCCTGTGAAAGTTGGATCTTGCCTGTGCCAGCCAGAGGTTGCAGATTACTCCGTTAACAATGAAATCGTGCAAAAAATGGAAAGAAGAAGATGGAACCACGAATAAACACTAATGAACACGAAATAATCTGCAAAGGGCCGGGACGGGGAATCGTTACCAATTCAGTGAACCCATACTGGAACGGGAAAGACTATTCGTGTCTATTCGTGTTTATTCGTGGTTTGGATTATCAACGCTTATTGGTTCCGGCTTGTCCGGGTTATAGATTACGGATTGCAGATTATGGGACAGGGAGATGCCTCCTGCTGAGGAACGCAACGAACTCAATCGGGCGGCGGTGTTGAAATGTAACGATTTTTTAACTTTTCCCTGTCGATCTTTGTGACTTTTTGATGCCGCGCGATGCATGATGTTCAGAGATTCCGCGGGTTTCCGGGACTCACGGTCACGGAGCCCAGCCTGTTTCAAAGATCCTTCTCCCTCGAGGGAAGGGGTCAGGCGAGGGTGAAAAGCGCTCAAAGCTCCCCTGGTCCTGAGGTCGGACCTTCAATGAACGAACGGGCAAGCTGCCTGTTATACCGGTTCTAATACAGGCACGGAGGCCAGAGGTACCGGGGATTTGCCGATGATTAC
The DNA here is from genome assembly GCA_016210565.1 of Chloroflexota bacterium. Taxonomy (GTDB): domain Bacteria; phylum Chloroflexota; class Dehalococcoidia; order JACQUA01; family JACQUA01; genus JACQUA01. The sequence goes on along the minus strand of JACQUA010000334.1, from coordinate 67,709 downwards.
ATTGCGAAATAGAGTTCTAAGGAGAGAAAAATGAGTGAGCGGTCACTGGTCAAAGCCTCGGTGCATCTGCCGTGTTCAGTGGTCATCGTCAGCGCCAGCGCCAGCAGGAAGCAAGGGGCCATGACAGCTTCGGCTATGTATGTCTCACAGTCGCCGCCCCTTCTGGCGGTAAGCCTGTCCAAGTCATTCGCCACCTATCAATTGATCGAAGCGTCCAGGGAGTTCGCCGTCAACGTTATCGCCGACAGCCAGTCGGATCTGGCCAGGAAATTCGGCAAGGCCCACGGTGACGAGGTGAATAAATTCGAGGAATTCGGGATCAAGACAGAAGGTGGCGCCAAGACCGGTGCGCCGCTAATCGCCGGCTGCTTTGCCAATATTGAATGCCGGGTGAAGAGCTCCCTGTGGGAGGTGGAGGGAAATCATGCCGTCTATATCGCTGAGGTAGTTGGCTTCAAACTGAACAGGAATTTGACGCCCCTGGTCTGGCTGGCGGGCAAATACTTCAGCGTCGGCGCCGAGTGCCGGATCTAAGCCGAACGTGAATTGTGATGGGTGTGGTACAGCGCTCACCCCGTTGCATCGGGGTGGTACCCGGCTAAGCACAGTCGGGATGCCTGTGCCACTGGTAGGCCGTAGCGACAGGGCTTGCCCCTGTCGGTCCGTGGATGACCCGCCGGCCCTGCCGACACCCGCAAGGGGTGTCGCTAGGGTCAGCGGGAAGACCGGCCTCGAAATCTTATTCGGGCGATGGGATTTGTGCCAGCCGCCGGAGCTCGCCCTGCCGGAGCAGGACTACCTTTCCACGATAGGTCTGTATTATTCCTCCATGCCGCAACCGGCTCAGGAAGCGTGTCGCTGTCCCGGTGGCGGTCCCCGCCATTTCTGCTATCTCCCGGTGGGCCAGTGGGATGGTGGGTCCAAACTCCAGACACAGCGCCGCCAGCGTGCGCGCCAGCCGGTCCTCTGCTCTTTCCGCTGCTATTTCGCTGAGCGCCACCACGGATTTGCGGAACCGGTCGCCGCCCATAGCAAGCATTCTGACGAGTACCCTGAAGCTCATTTCTGGATTCCTGTGGAGGAACGAGACGAAGTCATTCTTCTTTATCTCTAATACCCTGGTGTCCGAAACGGCCTGGCCGGAACAGATGTGTGGCTTGCCAACGAAAAGGACAACGTTCGCCAGGGTCTCCCCCGGACCGTAGACAGCCAGCACGATGTCTTTCCCTGAAGGGGAATGCTTCGTGGCCTTGATCATTCCCGAAGCCACCACGTACCAGCTTTCAACGGGGTCATTCTCGAAGAACAGGAATTGCCCGGCCCTCAGATGCCGCTCTGACGCGAGCGCCGAGAGCTCTGCAAGCTGCCCCCCTTCCAAATCGGAAAACACCGGCGATTGCCTGAGCAGGCTCACTCCGCTATCGGCGTATGGCAGTCGCGGTTGTTTCCAGTCCTGGGAATCGCGCGGATGCGGCGGCCAGGTCTGCTGTGGGATGGGATGGGTCGGGGTCGCTGGACCCGCCCGGTCGGGTGCGACCTCGGGCGAGAAACGTGCGAGCGATCGGAGGAGAGAACCTATACTGCCGTTCGTCTTCATTTCTTCCTCCCGCCCCAGGGTGCAAAGCACGCGTTGCACCGTGCGGCCTCCTTCCCGGTGATTCTCCACCAGTTGCAAATACCTGTATTTCCCTTTGCCTTTGACCCTGATGAACATTCGGAGCCTCCCTGGTTTAGACACCACGAATCTAACATGTCTCTGGCTACGGCGTCAAGCGAGGACCTGGCCGGTGTTCGGCACCGCAGCCTGACAGACATGATTGACTGGTAATCTGATATGGCATATAAACTAAGAAAGCCTGCCTGCCGGGGAGAGTCTGAAGAGCGCTGGCCCATGGGCCTGGCGAGGTTGCGCCCCTGGCCTTGGCGGGGCCAGCCTGGAGCGGGCGCGGCGCATTGTTTGGGGCGCGGGGATGGTTTATAATCGTGGCATCCCGCTAATGGCTCTTTGGGGCTTTTTCGGAGTTGACCGAACGACAGAAAAGGAGAAGTGGAAATGGCCAGGACCCTATCGCTGGTTTCAGCCATGGTGTTGCTAGGTATTGCCATCTTTGGTTGCTCCGGTCCCGGGGTTGCCTCCCCGCCCGCGGCCACAGGGATCGCTCCGGCGCCGAAGGCTGCTGTCGCTGAATGGCAGCAGAAATGGGAACGCACGCTTCAGGAAGCAAAAAAAGAAGGCTCGCTGTCATTCTACAATTCCTGGAACCCGGATACGAGACCGCTTCTGGTCAAGGGCTTTCAGGAGAAATACGGGATTGCCCTGGAAGATACCTTCTTCGGGACGGGGGTGGGGTTGTTTTCGAAGGCTCAGGCCGAAAGAAGGGCCGGCTTGAACCTGGCCGACGTTTTTGGCGTGGGAGGCGCCCAGCTCACCTATAACATGAAACCGGCGGGACTTCTCAGGCCGATAGATAATCTCTTGATCCTGCCAGAGGTGATAGACCAGAAGGCCTGGCTGGGGAATGAATTTCCCTTCTACGACAAGGACAAGCATATCATAGGGATGGCTTCCTCCCTCACCAGGCCGGTGTTTTACAACACTACTATGATAAAAGAAGGAGAAATCACCAGCGTCAAAGACATATTGAAACCGCAATATAAGGAAAAGATAATCCTGTATGACCCGACCACCGGCGTGGGTATCTTCTTTTTTACCCACCTCGCAACTAACGTGTGGGACCAGCAGGAGACCATCGATTTCTACAGGCGGGTCATCAAGGACCAGCAGGCGGTTGTTACCAGGGACCCGCGGCAACAGGTGGAATGGGTGGCCAGGGGGAAGTCCGCCATGGGGTTCGGCGCCACCATGCCGGAGCTTTACGATTTCATGAGGGCAGGGGCTCCTCTGGCTATCGCTTACCTGAAGGAACCCTTGCCGTCCTCCCCGGAGCGTGATTCCCTGGCGGTCCCGGTTGTATCTCCCCATCCCAACGCCACTATCGTTTTTGTCAACTGGCTGCTGAGCAAAGAGGGACAGACCCTGCTGTCCCGGGGCGAGAAGAATCCGAGCAAGAGGGTCGATGTCCCCGGCGAGGGATTCCACCCCGATGCCTTCCCCCGGCCAAACGAAAAGGTGTACTTTACCAACGAAGAGTTCGCCATATTGCAGGGGAAGATGATCGAGGTCGCCTCCAAAGTTGTTGCGGAGGCCCAGAAATGATCTGCACGCTCTGTCATTGCGAGCGGAGCGAAGCAATCCCCTGGTTGGCTGTGCATCCAGGAGATTGCCGCGCTTCGCTCGCAATGACATTCCCTCACCAATGAGAATGCCATTTGCAAAGCCAGAATCTAAGGAGGACCCACGTTGACTTCAAGAGAACCTGTCGTGATCCTGGTGAAGAAGGGCAACGTTGCCTGTGTAACCATTAACCGGCCCGAGAAGAGAAATGCGCTGAACCAGGATGTCAGAGATGGCTTCGCGGGTGTTTTTGAGGAAATCAACAAGGATGACGCGATAAAGGTGGTCACCACCACCGGGGCCGGTGACGTGGCCTATAGCGCCGGGATGGACTTGAACGACTTGCTCGACCGGTTCACCCATCCCGACGATCCCGATCCTCCCAGCCTGAGCGAGCTCGTCAGAGATTGCCCGAAGATAACCATCGCGGTAGTGAACGGCTACTGCCTGGGCGCCGGTTTTTCACTTATGGCTTGCCACGACCTTGCGATTGCCTCAAAGGAGAAAGCCCAGTTTGGTCTCCCTGAGATTATGCGGGACTTCATCCCCCGCGGGGCGGCAGCGCGGATATGCCAGGGCACCAACAGGAAATGGGCCATGGAGATGCTGGTGACCGGCAAGAACTGGGACGCCAAACGGGCATACAAGGGAGGGCTGGTAAATAGAATCGTCCCCCATGCCGAACTGCAGGCGGCGGCGTTCCAGTGGGCCAAAGAAATAGCCCAATGGAACGCCAGGACGTTGATGAATATTAAGAAGGCTGTCCACGCTATCTACGAGGCGCCCACCTACCGGGCGCAGATGGAAGCGGGCGAGCGTTTGCACGAGGAAGACAACAGGGATAACCCCGGATGGGGGGGCCTGCGGGATTTCCTGGGCGGCAAAGGTATAAAGGCTAATCAGTAACTGCATGTGTGAATAGCCTGCCGGGGGTAGCCCATTGCAGGCGCAGCCCATGGCTTTGGCCTTGCGGGGGGGGGGGCGACCGTCCACAGGCGCCAGGCAATCAGAGAAACAACATGCACCGAAAACGAAGCGGAAACGGACCATCATGAGCAAGTCCGAAAGGAACAAACAAGCCCTTGGTGACATCCGCGTTCTTGACCTGGCGGATGCCAGAGGACAGTACTGCGGCAAGCTCCTGGCTGACCTGGGGGCGGATGTGATAAAAGTGGAACCGCCGGGAGGCGACGCCGCCCGGACAATCGGGCCGTTCTTCCGGGACGAGGCGCACGTTGAGAAGAGCCTGTTCTGGTTCCGTTTCAACGCCAACAAACGCAGCGTCACCCTGGACCTGGACTATCCGGCGGGGAAAGCGCTGCTGAAGAGGCTCCTTTCCCATGCCGACGTCGTGATCGAGACCTACCCTCCGGGGCATTTGGGGGAAAGGGGAATTGAGTATTCAGCCCTGAAGGAAATCAACCCGGGGCTGATTCTCACTTCGATTACCGCCTTCGGTCAAACCGGCCCCTGGAAAGACTACAAAGCCTCTGACATTGTAGCCCTGGCCCTGGGGGGTGACCTGTATCCCTGCGGATGGCCGGACCTTCCCCCCCAGTACATGGCCGGGTTACAGGCATATCATCAGGTTTCTACCGAGGCTGCCGCCGCTACCCTGATTGCCCTTTACCACCGGCTGGCCACCGGTCAGGGGCAGCACGTTGACGTGTCGATGCAGCAATCGGTGCCGGTCTGCTTGCAGGCTTCCACCCTGGTCTATGAGTCTACCGGGGCCATCCGGAAGAGGATCGGCAACGAAATGCTCCAGCATAGCCAGGCCCTTACCCCGGCGGCCCAGGGCATTTTTCCGTGCCAGGACGGATTCATTGACATAGCCCATCTTTCGGGGGTGGCCTGGTGGGAACGGCTGGTCGATTGGTTAGACGCCGAGGGGTCAGCCGCCGACCTGAAAGAAGAACGATGGCAGGACCCCTTCTACCGGAACACTCCCGAAGCCGTAAGGCACATAAATGGGGTGCTTGCCGCCTTTTTAAAGACGCGCACCAAGGAGGACATCTTCGTCAGCGGGCAAAAAAAAGGAGTGGTCATCGGCGCCGTCAACACGCCCGAAGACGTTGCGAAGGACCCCCATCTCACGACGCGCTCTTTCTTCACGCCGGTGGAGCACGCGGAGCTGGGCGCCACCTTGCAATACGTTGGCGCGCCGTACAGGCTTTCCGAAACGCCGTGGCGGATTGCCAGGAGGCCCCCTCTTGTCGGGGAGCACAACTCCGAGGTGTATGAGAAAGAACTCGGCATGGCAAAGGAACAGCTCATGGAGTTGAAAGGCAAGGGAGTTATCTGAAGCTGGAGCCACGCAGGGTGGGTCAAGCACAGAGGGGTGGGGTGGAAAGGGGGGTGGCTGTGCCGACCCACCGCGCTGACAGACAGAGAACAAAGCTGCAAAGACAATACAATGCCCAATAATCAGCTTCCCCTGACGGGGATTAGAGTAATCGAATTCGCTACCGCCGTGGCCGGACCCATGGTGGGCAAGATTCTGGCCGACTATGGCGCCCAGGTGGTCTGCGTCGAAAACGAAGAATCCATCCGGAAGGGCGTGGCCGGCCGGCACCCAGGGCCGGGAGCGTCGAGTCTAACCAGCCTGAACCTGGGACATACCTTCAACAAGTTCAATACCAACAAGCTTTCCGTCACGCTCAATCTCAATCATCGGGAGGGGCGGGAGCTTGCCAGGCGGTTGGTGAGTCTGAGCCAGGTAGTCATAACCAATCTGGTCCCGACGGCCCTGAAGCGATTCGGGCTAACCTATGAGGAACTCGTGAAGGTCAAGCCCGACATCATCATGCTTGCCATGCCCGCTTTCGGCATGGATGGGCCGTACAGGGATTTCAGGACTTTGAGCTGGAATATGCTGGCGATGTGCGGTTTTGACCATATGACCACCTCCACAGGGAGGTCACCCATACGGGCCAGTCCGTACTCCCATCCCGACAGCAGTAGCCAGCCCTTTCACGGTATGGTGGCCCTCCTGTCGGCGCTCTACTGGCGGGCGAGGACGGGGAGGGGACAGTTCATCGAGCTTTCTCAATATGAGTCCACCCTCAATTTCACCGGCACGTTCATTTTCGATTACCTTGTCAACAAAAGGCGGCGCCAGCCCCAGGGCAACCGGTCGGATGACGCCGCTCCGCACGGAGTCTACCGCTGCCAGGGACAGGACCAATGGTGCGCCATAGCGGTTTTCACTCCGGAGGAGTGGAGGGCGTTTTGCCGGGTTATCGGCCGGGCTGACCTGGCCGGCGACCGCCGGTTTGCCACGCTCGCGGATAGGAAAACCAATGCTGAAGCCCTGGACCAAATCATCAGTGAATGGACCGTGCAGAGAAGCCCCTGGGAGGTGATGGAATTGCTGCAGGGGGCGGGAGTGGCCGCGGGGGTTGTGGAAAGCGTGGAGGACCTGCTAAGGCGAGATCCCCAGTTAAGGGAGCGGGGTCACTGGGTCAAGGTGGTCCATCCCGAGGCGGGCGAAATGACCCTTGAGGACTGGGCCTTCAAGATGTCGAATGTACCGGCCCTTCAGTGGAGGCACGCCCCGCTCCTCGGGGAACACAACGATTATGTCTTCAAAGAGATATTGCACATGCCGGAAGAAGAGATTGATAGGTTGATCGTCGATGGCGTAATCGGCTGAGATCTCGAGGAAGGACCCGGGAGACTGAAGAATGGCGATCCGTGATCAATTGGCAGAGTTCGGTGCAACTCTCGAATTTGAAGATTTACCCCGTGACGTCGTCGAGTTCACCTCGGCTCTCATCAAGAATCAAATCGGCGTGACCGCCGCTGCTACCCGGATCGATCCGGACCCCAGGTTTCTGGTGGACAACATCGGCGTACCAAGGTATTTCAGAGAGCTGGGCGGGAAGGAAGAATCGAGTCTGGTATCAGAGGGCAGCAGAGTACCTTGCATAAACGCCGCTTTCTCCAACACGGTGATTAGCTGGGGCGTGTTCGATAGCATGCACCGTACCACGATACATATGTCATCCTTGATCCCGGCTACCATCGCCGTCGCCGAGAGACAGCGAGCCAGCGGCAAGGACCTGATTCTGGCGACGGTTGCAGGGGCTGAGGTCATGGCGAGGGTAGGGTTGGCGCTGGGCGCCAGCAATGTCTACAACGCAGGCTTTCATCCGACCGCTATTTGCGCCCCCATTGGCTGCGCCGTGGCCGCAGGCAAGCTTCTGGGACTGGGACGGGACGAACTGGCCGAAGCGATAAGCATTGCCGCAGTTCAAGGGGCGGGCGCCCCTCCGTGGGTAGAATTCCCCAGGAATCCCCATAGCCATAGTATCCAGGTTGGCAGATCGTCCCAGAGCGGCGTGCTGGCGGCCCTGCTGGCGCAAATGGGTGTGGTGGGCATCAGCGCCATATTCGAAGACCCCCGGGGATTCTTGAAAGCCCACTCGGCAAACCCTGACCCGGCTGAGCTGACGGAAGGCCTGGGAAAGGTGTTCGAAGTGAAGCAGACCACTATGAAGAGGTTCAGTGTGGGGACGTATGTCATCCCGGGCATCGAAGCGCTTCTCGGCATACTTCAGAACAGCGGGATACGCGCTGAAGACATAGCTGGGATGACATTCAAACTGCCAACGGCGGTGGCGCCGCTGGTTGGTTCACCGGACTATCCCGCAGCGGATGCCACGGGGTCCACGAATAGAAGCTCACGGTACGTGCTGGCATTCACCGCCCACAAGGGAGAGCACGGAATATCATTCAGCCTGGAGTACAAATCAGAGGCCAATTTGAAAGACCCGCGTCACGTCGAACTTTTCAAGTTGATCGACGTGGTGGCCGAACCCGACCTGGATAAGTTGTTTCCGGGAACCTGGCCATGTATACTTACCGTGAGGACCAGAGATGGTAGGGAGTTCCGCGAGTTCCACCACGGCTCGGTAAAGGGATCTCCTGAACATCCGTTCACTGAACACGAGATGGAAGCCAGGTTGAGCAAGATCCTGGCGCCCCACCTGCCCGAACAGAGGAGTGATCAGATGTTGAAAACCATGCGCCGGTTGGAAGAGTTGAACGACGTCTCAGATTTAGCGGCGCTGATGGCTGCCGGATGACGATGATACACGCGGGGTTTACTATTGTGTTCGTGTTAGAGGCCATCGCACCCGTTTGGGATTCCAATTCTTGAGGATTTTCTGACACTGAGTTCAAGGAGACAAAGAAATGACGGTACGGGACCAACTGGCTGAGTTCGCAGCCGGTCTGAAATTCGACGATTTGCCACGAGATGTGGTCGAATTCACTTCTATGCTCGTGCGAGACCAGATTGGCATGACCGCTATCGCCGCCAAGATCGATCCCGACCGCAAGTTGCAGGTAGACGCCATCGGGATACCCGGATTCTTCAAGGAAATGGGCGGCAAGGAGGAGTCCAGCCTGGTGACCCAGGGCTGCCGGGTACCCTGCATCAATGCCGCTTTCTCCAACACGGTGCTTAGCTTCGGCTCGTTTGACAGTTTCCACCGCGCCGCGATACATCTTTCCTGCCTGATCCCGGCCACCCTCGCTGTTGCCGAGCGACAGCACGCCGGCGGAAAGGACCTGATCTTAGCTACCGTCGCGGGTTGTGAGGTCATGGCCAGGGTAGGATACGCCCTGGGAGCCGACAATGTTTACAGCCGGGGCTTTCATCCCACTGCGCTCTGCGCTCCCATCGGCTGCGCCGTAGCAGCCGGGAAGCTTCTCGGACTGGGTCAGGACGCGCTGGCCCAGGCCATAAGCATTGCCGCCGTTCAAGGCTCAGGGGCTCCTCCCTGGGTACAGTTCCCCAAAAGCCCCTTCACCCACCGGATCCAGTCCGGCAGGGCATCGCAAAGCGGGGTCCTGGCGGCGCTGCTGGCGCAGATGGGCGTCATAGGCATCAGCGCCATATTCGAAGACCCGCGGGGGTTCCTGCGAGCCCATTCGGCCAATCCTGACCCGGCAAAGGCAACCGGAGGCCTGGGAACGGTGTGGGAAGTGAAACAGACCACCTGCGGCAGGTTCAACGTGGGAATATATATTCGGCCCGGCATAGAGGCGCTCGCGGAAATACTTCAGAAGCACCACATTCAGGGTGACGACATCGACCGGATGACGCTGAAACTCCCGACTTCGGTGGCGCCTGTGGTTGGTTCATCCGTCTATCCGTCCGTGGATGCCTCCGGCTCTACCAATAGAAGCGCACGCTACATAATGGCGTTTACCGCTTACAAAGGAGAAAGCGGGATTGCATTCAGCCTGGACTACAAAAGCGAGGCTAACCTGACAGACCCGCGACACGTGGACCTGTTCAATCGCACCGATGTGGTGCCGGAACCGGAACTGGACAAGTTGTTCCCGGGGACATGGCCGGGCATAGTCGTTTTGACGACAAAAGACGGTAGGGAGTTCACCCACTTCCACAATGGGGCGTTAAAGGGATCCCCTGAGAACCCCCTCACTGCGCAGGATATGGAAGACAAGTTCAGTAAGGTGATAGCACCCGTGCTGCCGAAACATAGGGCTGACCGGATGCTCGAAATGCTGCACAGGCTGGAAGAGCTGGATGATGTTTCAGACCTGGCCGTGCTCATGGCTGCCAGGTGAGCTCCTCAGTACTGGATAATGGGTTAATCAATTTCCGGCTATGCCGGACCAGGAGGCATAACATAGAATGAGACGTTCACAAGTGTTAATCGCAATCGTCTTGCTGGCTGCTATGCTGGCCGCTTGCACCCCGCCACAAACGGGGACGCCGGCCAGAGCGCCGGAAGGAATCACCACTCCGGTGAAGGCGACCAAACAGGGGTGGGAAGCGGAATGGGACAAAGCGGTACAGGAAGCAAAAAAAGAGGGCAAGATCAGCGCCTATGCCAACTGGCCGCCTGAAACGCAGACGGCCATCCGAAAGGCGGTCAAAGAGAAGTTCGGCCTGGAGATAGAGTTCACTCCAGGGGGAGGAAGCGAACACACTGTGAAAATTGTGAGTGAACGCCGGGCCGGTCTGTACCTGGTAGATGTCATTTCCCAGGGCGCTTCCTATATTCTCAGCGACATGAAACCCGCCGGCATAGTGGCCTCCGTGGAACCAATGCTCATTCTACCCGAGGTTACGGACGCCAAAGCCTGGACCGGTGGCAATCCCTTTCTGGACCGGGATAAGCTGGTGATACCCTTCAGCGCCAGTTTTAACTCGTACCTGGGTTATAATACCGAGCTTGTTAAGAAAGGGGAAATAGGTTCGTACCAGGACCTCCTGGACCCAAAATGGAAGGGTAAGATCGTGATGCGGGACCCCACCGGTCCCGGCTCGGGCAACGCCTGGGTCGGATTCCTGACAACTCTCTGGGGATTGGATAAGACCAAGGATTACCTGCGCCAGTTCGTCAAACAGGAACCGGTACTGAGCCGGGACTTGCGTCTCATCGCGGAGTCGGTGGCCAAGGGAAAGTACTCCTTAGCGGTGGGACCTTACCCGCCAGGTTGGCTTGAGTTGGAGCAGCTTGGTGCACCCGTAACCCTGGGGCGGGTAAAAGATGGCCTTAGCGTCACCGCGGGTGGAGGCTGCCTTTCTTTGCCCAGTGGACAACTGCCACACCCCAACGCAGCCAAAGTGTTCATTAACTGGCTTCTAACCAAAGAAGGGCAGGCCCTGTTTAGCGAGGTGTACTTGCGACCCAGCGCCAGACTGGATGTCCCTCCTCCCAAAGACTATCCCGGCCTGCTTCCCCTCCCAGGCGAGAAAGTAGTACCCTCGACCGAGGAAGGAGTCCTCTTGGACACTCAATTGTTCCAGGTCGCCAAGGAAATATTCGCTCCGCTGATGAAATAGGCCGCCGCTGCTGGGAAGCCCTGTAGCGACGCCCTTGCGGGTGTCGAAACCCTGTCGTGGCGCGCTGACTCCAGGGGTTCGATCCCGACATGTCGGGACAAGGCGTGTCGCTGCGGAATTTCCCGGCGTCTGAGGCGCAGTCAGTTCAACGTCGTGTTTAACAAATAGCTTATCGAGGGAGGTAGCTAATGCTGATTATTGATGGCAAGGAGGTTCTGACCACCCTCCAGGAATTGGTGGACCCAGAGCACAATGCCCTCTTGCTCATCGACCTCCAAAATGACTACGTCATGCCCGGGGGCTTCTCTGATAAGCAGGGAAGCGAAACATCCGCCGCTCGCCAAATGGTACCGCAGGTCAAACAGGTTCTTGAAGCGGCCCGGCGCCACGGCGTTCTTCGGATTCATGTACAAATGACTTCGTATGCCAATTCCTTGTCTGACTCGCCTGCCTCATTGCGAATGCAGTTGTTGCACATGAGTTATGAAAGCAACAAGCCCTTCAAGGGATTGACCAGGCGTTGTATTGAAAATAGCTGGGGCTGGCAGATAGTGGAAGAACTAACCCCATTGCCGGATGAGATTGTTATCCGCAAACACCGGTCCAGCGCCTTTATGGGGACCGATCTTGACATGATGTTGCGCAGCAACGGCATACAAACTGTCACGATTGCTGGCGTGGTGACCCAGGGGTGCGTGATGGCCACAGCCAAGCATGCCCAGCTTCTTGACTACTATCCGGTCCTCCTGCGAGATTGTATTGCCAGCCATAAGGCGACGTGCCACGACGCGGCTTTGCTTATCATGTCATCTTCTATGGACATCGCGGATTCCAGGGAAGTGCTCGATATATGGCGGTCGAACCGCTCCGCTGAGCGATGAACAGTCCGGCAAGGTGAGGCAACCGGGATGTTCGTACCAGGAGGTCTAAGCAGAATGAGAACTCTACGTCCGATATTGAGCGTGACCGTCGTCTTGCTGGCTTCTGTTCTGGCCGCTTGCGCCCCACAAACGGAGACGCCGGCCAAAGCCCCGGAAGGAGCTGCTCCGGCGGTGAAAGCGACCAAGGAAGGCTGGGAGGCAGAATGGGATAATTTGGTACAGGAGGCCAGAAAGGAAGGCAAAGTCAGCGCCTATGCCGAATGGCCACCTGAAACGCAGGCGGCAATGGTAAAGCTGTTCAGGGAAAAGTTCGGCATAGACCTGGAGTTGACTTCAGAGCCTGGAGGCCAGATGACGGTGAAAATGGTAAACCAACGCCGGGCTGGTCTACACCTGGTAGATGTTATCTCTCAAGGTGCTTCCAGTGTTCTTATCGACATGAAACCGGCAGGTCTGTTAGCCCCCATTGAACCCATGCTCATCTTGCCTGAGGTAAAGGACCCCAGGGTCTGGTCGGGGGGCACTCCCTTCCTGGATCGGCAAAAGCTATTGATAGCCTTCAGCGCCAGTTTTAACTCCTACCTGGGTCACAATACGGAGCTCGTTAAGCAAGGGGAGATAGAATCCTACCATGACCTCTTGAATCCAAAATGGAAGGGTAAGATCATCATGCGCGATCCCACCAGTCCGGGCTCAGGCAACTCCTGGATCTCGTTCATGACAAGCATCTGGGGGCTGGACAAGACGAAGGACTACCTGCGCCAGTTTGCAAAGCAGGACCCGGTACTGAGCAGGGACTTACGCCTCATTGCGGAATCCGTGGCGAAGGGAAAGTACTCCGTAGCGGTGGGACCTTACCCGTCAGGTTGGCTTGAGCTGCAGAGCCTCGGTGCACCCGTAACCCTGGCGCGGGTAAAAGAGGGAGGTAACCTCACTGCCGGTGGTGGCTGTCTCGCTTTGCCCAGTGGGCAACTGCCCCACCCCAACGCTGCAAGAGTGTTCATTAACTGGCTTCTAACCAGGGAAGGGCAGGCCCTGTTCAGCGAGACGTTCCTGCGACCCAGCGCGAGGTTAGATGTCCCTCCTCCAAAGGGTTATCAAGGCCTTCTTCCCCTGCCAGGGGAGACGGTCGTAAGCGAGGACGAAGAATCGGTCATGTTGAAGTCTCAACTGCTGGGTGTTGCCAGGGAAATATTCACGCCCCGCTGAAATAGGCCACTCTTGATCTTGAACCTGCCTCCCGGGACGCAAGTTCAATCCGGCCTGAACCGCTATGCCATTAGAGAGGAAGCAGGCAGCAAACATGGCAGATAGACTCGACTCTCCTTTCGAGCTGTGGGCGCAGGCAGAAGGCGTACCGATAATCCGCGGCCACTTTGTGACAAATGCCTATGAGGTACCGTTGAAGCCCTGGATGCGGAACGGGGGCCTGGCTGCCTTCGTGATTCTGGAAGGCGGTGAGGGGTTTGGCAGCGCCTGTATCTGCGAGATACCGCCGGGCCGCTCTCTCAACCCGGAGAAGCATCTCTTCGAGGAAAGGATATATATCCTCCAGGGTCAAGGCGAGACGAGATTCTGGAGCCGGGTCGGAGCGCCGCAGACAGTTGCCTGGCAGGAGCATGCCCTGTTTTCTCCTCCCCTCAATATCTGGCACCAGCACACCAACACCGGCGATCAGCCGGCAAAGTACCTGGCGGTCACCAACGCCCCCCTGATCTTCAACATATACCGGAACCCTGACTTTATCTTCAGCACCGATTTTGATTTTGAAGACCGTTATCGGGGCGGGCCGGACTACTTCGGCGGCGCCGGCAAGATGGTCGACAGCCTTACCTGGGCAGGCGGTTTTGTGCCCGACGTTCGCAAGCCATTCCTGCTTTCAACGGCGGAATATGGGAGTGGCTATGAGGTCCTGCAGTTGGCGCTTTCAGGCAACACCACCCGCGCCCACCTGGCGCAGGTTGAAGTGGGCACTTACAAAAAGCCGCACCGGCATCACGCCGGCGCTCATCTCATTATCGTCGAGGGCACGGGCTACGCCCTCATGTGGCAGGACTGGGACAAGAGAATCAAAGCGGACTTTCAAAAGGGGACAATATATTGTCCTCCCGAAGGCTGGTGGCATACTCATTGCAATACAGGAACGCAGGTGGTCAAACAGGTAGCTTTGAAGTCAGCCATCCGGGGCACGGGAAAGATCTATCGATCGACGCTGGGCGTGACGAAAGGAGGCGATATGCTGGACCGCGACGAGGAGGACCCTGCCGTCAGGAGACTTTTTGAGGAGGAACTGGCTAGGAAAGGGTTGAAGCCGGCATAAAACATTGCAATTAATACAAACGCAGTAATAAATGTCGCATCGAGGTAATATTACGGGGGATACGGTTTCACACAAAGACATAGCGCAGCCTGATGGCCGCAACCAAAAATGAGATGTTCCTCAGGCGGTCAAAGCTCAATAATTCTCGCGAAACACGCAAATCTTGACAGGTAGTATCACAGAGACACAAAGAATACGGAGACGCTGAAACAAGTATGGTGTTGTCTCGCCACATCCCCTCCCAAGGATCCCTTTGTGCCCTTTGTGCCTTTGTGTGAGACTATTCGTCATTATTTATTGCGTTTGTATCAGTGCGGGGTGAACACTGAGTTGGCTGGAGTAACCCACCCCTTAGTCGCAGAACCAGGCCAAGGATTCTTCGACTACGCTCAGAGTTTGTGAATTAGTTGAAAACCCAGATATGAGCGAGACAAGTCGCTAGATAGGGACTAACCAATTTCTTCACAAGCTCTCAGAATGACAAGGAAAGTTTAGAGCAAGAAAGCAGGAGGACAACAAGAATGGTGAGAAATCTCTCGATTGGTCATGGTTTGCGGGCTCTGTTAATTCTTCAATTTGTTCTTGTTCTAACGCTGATCTCGTGCGCCAGACCGCAGGAACCACTTTACTCTCCCGTTGCACAGGAACCGGTCGCGCCCGTAGCGGCGAAGCCTCTCAGGGAAGGCTGGGAAGAAAAATGGGATAAAGTTGTCCAGGAGGCAAAGAGGGAAGGTCAGGTGGTCATGTATGTCAGCGTCGGCGCGGCGAACATAAGAGATTTCGTGGTCAAGAATATGAAAGAGAAGTATGGGATCGATGTCGATATAGTAGTTGCGAAAGGTAATGAGCTGTCCGAGAAGATATTCTCCGAAAGGCGGGCAGGCATCTACATACCTGACATCTACGTTGGTGGCGCGACAAGCGTAGTCAGCGTCCTGATACCGGCAGGCGTCTTTGACCCCATTGAAAACGCCTTGATACTGCCTGAAGTAAAGGAACCCAAATTCTGGCTGGGCGGGAAGCTTCCCTATTTCGAATCGGGCAAATACGGCATCAGAGTAATGGTCCAGGTGATGCCTCCGCTCGCAATAAACACCAGCCTCATAACCGCCGAGAAGATGGGCAGTTTTGCCGACCTCCTTAGTCCCGAGTTGAAAGGCAAGATAATCATGAGCGACCCGACCGTTAGCGGCAATGGTCAGGACTTCTTTTACAATGTCGGCATGAAAATGATGGGACTGGACTTTATGCGGGGACTGGCCAAACAGGAGCCTGCCATTCAGAGGGATTCGCGCCTTCAGGCCGAATGGCTGGCCCGTGGGAAATACGCTGTCCTTGTGGGCCCCAACGCCGACCCGGTAACAGAGTTTAGAAAAGCGGGAGCGCCTGTCACATTGTTGCCTTACATGAAGGAGGGAGGATGGTTGTCGGGAGGTTCGGGTCA
Source organism: Chloroflexota bacterium (assembly GCA_016210565.1). Taxonomy (GTDB): domain Bacteria; phylum Chloroflexota; class Dehalococcoidia; order JACQUA01; family JACQUA01; genus JACQUA01. Next base: position 52,001 of record JACQUA010000334.1, on the reverse strand, counting down.
CATACAACTGATGCGCAACGCCCCCCATCCAAAAGCGGCGGCCACGTTCGTCAACTGGATCCTTTCGAGAGAGGGCCAGACTCACTGGAGCAAGAACCAAATGGCCCCAAGCACCAGAATCGATGTACCTACCGAAGGGTTCGAACCCTTCATGGTGCCGGATCCTTCAAAACGCTATTTGCAGGAGGATGAAGAGGGAATTATGACGAAGGCCAAAACGGCGCCTACTGCCAGAGAGATCTTCAATATAAGGTGAAGAAATCCGAGAACGGAGAGCAAATAGATGGCCATTCGTGACCGGTTGGCTGACTTCAGTTCCGATCTCAAGTTCGAGGATTTACCCCCTGATGTGGTGAAGTTCACCACACTTCTCCTCAGGGACCAGATCGGCCTGACCTCGGTCGGTGTCAGGCTCAACCCCGACGTAGCCGAGCTGGTGGATGTCATTGGCATACCCAGATTCATCAGGGAAATGGGCGGCAAGGAGGAATCGAGCCTGGTGACGGAGGGCTGCAAGGTCCCCTGCATAAACGCCGCTTTTTCCAACACGGTGATCAGCTTTGGAATGTTTGACGGGTTTCACCGCGCCGCCATACATTTTTCCTGCTTCATTCCAGCCGCCATCGCTGTGGCCGAGCGACAGCGTGCCAGCGGCAAAGACCTCATTCTGGCAACGGTGGCCGGCGCCGAGGTCATGACCAGGGTAGGGCTGGCGCTGGGCGCCAACAATGTCTACAACCGCGGTTTTCATCCCACGTCGCTCTGTGTTCCCATCGGCTGCGCCGTGGCCGCGGGCAAGCTTCTCGGTCTGGGACGTGACGAACTGGCCGAAGCGATAAGTATTGCCGCTGTTCAGGGGGCGGGGGCTCCCCCCTGGGTCCAGTTCCCCAAGAGCCCTCCAACCCATCGAATCCAGTCCGGCAGGGCGGCTCAGAGCGGGGTGCTGTCCGCCTTGCTGGCGCAGATGGGCGTGATCGGCATCAGCGCCATATTCGAAGACCCCCGGGGATTCTTGAGGGCCCACTCGGCGGATCCCGACCCGGCCAAGTTGACCGAGGGCCTGGGAAAAGCATACGAAATCAAGCAGACCACTTGCGCCAGGTTTGGTGTGGGAATATACATGGTCCCGGGCATAGAAGCGCTTTTGGAAATACTCCAGAAGCACCTGATCGGGGCTGCGGACATAGACGCCATGACATTGCAACTCCCCACGGCAGTGGCGCCCCTGGTTGGTTCGCTGGTCTACCCCTCCGGCCATTCGGTCGGCGCCGCCAGTAAAAGCTCACGCTACGTCCTGGCGTTCACCGCCTATAATGGTGAGGAGGGGATCTCCTACAGCCTGGAGTATAAGTCGGAGGCCAATTTGAAAGACCCTCGATACATGGAGCTGTTCAAACGCGTTGAGGTCGTAGCAGCGCCTGAGCTGGACAGGTTCTTTCCCGGAAGCTGGCCCGGCATACTCACGGTGAGGACCAAAGACGGCAGGGAAATGACCCAGTTTCACAACGGTGCGACCAAAGGGTCCCCCGAGAACCCTTTGACCGAACCGGAGATGGAAACCAAGTTCAACAAGCTGATAGCTCCCCGCCTGTCACCGCAGAGGCGCGATCAGATGCTCGGAATTATGCGCCGCCTGGAACAGGTTGATGACGTGTCAGAACTGGCGGCTCTCATGGCGGCCAAATTGTGAAACGAGACGGTGGAAGGTAGAAAGGGGCCAGCATGGCAATCCGTGACCAATTGGCCGATTTCGGCGCTGCTCTGACATTTGACGACTTGCCGCGCGACGTGGTCGAATTCACCAGGCTTCTCATTTCCGATCAAATCGGGCTAACCGCCGTCGGCAGCAGGATCAACCCCGATGTTGAGGAACTGGTCGCTGGCATCGGTATCCCCGGGTTCATCAGGCGAATTGGCGGGAGGGAAGAGTCGAGCCTGGCGACCGAGGGCTGCAAAGTGCCCTGTGTAAACGCCGCTTTTTCCAACACCGTGATTAGCTGGGGCGGGTTCGAGGGGCTGCACCGGGCCGCCATACATCTGCCCTGCAGTCTTATTCCTGCCACCATCGCCATGGCTGAGCGGGAGTGTGCCAGCGGTAAAGATCTCATTCTGGCGACGGTGGCCGGTGCTGAGGTTATGACCAGGGTGGGGGCGGCGCTGGGGGCAAGCGATGTGTACAACAGGGGTTTTCATCCCACCGCCCTGTGCGCCCCTATTGGATGCGCCGTGGCCGCCGGCAAGCTTCTAGGGCTGGGACGGGTGGCGCTGGGTGAGGCCATAAGCATTGCTGCGGTGCAAGGGGCGGGCGCGCCTCCCTGGGTAGAGTTTCCGAGGAACCCGCACACGCACAGTATCCAGGTTGGGAGAGGGGCGCAGAGCGGGGTGCTGGCGGCCTTGCTGGCGCAGAGGGGAGTGGTCGGCATTAGCGCCATCTTCGAAGACCCGCGGGGATTCTTGAGAGCGCACTCGGCGAATCCTGACCCGGCAAAACTGACCCGGGGGCTGGGGGAAGAGTATGAAGTTAAGCAGACCACAGTGAGGAGGTTTGGTGTGGGAATCTACATCATTCCCGCCGTGGAGGCGCTTCTGGGCATACTCCAGAAGCACCAAATCAGCGCCGGGGACATCCAGGGAATGACGTGCAAACTCCCCACGGCGGTGGTGCCCCTGGTCGGTTCCCCCGGTTATCCCTCCGGTGACGCCTCCGGGGCGGCCAGCCGGAGCACGCGGTATGTCCTGGCCTTCACTGCCTACAAAGGTGAAGAAGGGATTTCCCTGAGCCTCGAATATAAGACCGAGGCGAACCTTAAAGACCCGCGGCACATGGAGCTATTCAAGCGGATTGACGTGGTACCGGGGCCGGAGCTGGACAGATTTTTCCCGGGGACCTGGCCCTGCATTCTCACGGTGAGGACCAGGGATGGCAGGGAGTTTGTGCAGTTTCACAATGGCGCGGTAAAAGGGTCCCCTGAGAATCCTTTCACCCAAGAGGAGATGGAAACCAAGTTTAACAGGGTGGTGGCGAGGGTGTTGCCGGAGGAGAGCTGGAAAAGGATGTTGAATATGCAGCGGCGCTTGGAAGAGGTGGACGATGTCTCCGAGCTGGCGGTGCTTATGGCCGCCAGATATTGAAACGACGAATGACGGACCATGTATAGACAGTTAGCGCGTTAGGCGCAGGTAACGGAAGGCAAAGAATGACGATCCGTGACGAACTGGCTGAGTTCTGTTTCGCTCTCAGATATGAGGATCTGCCGCGTGATGTCGTGGAGTTCACCAGGCTTCTCCTCATGGACCAGATCGGTCTGACGGCTGTCGCTGGCACTATGAATCCGGAGGTGGAACATCTCAAGATTCCCGAGTTGTTCAGGGAAATGGGAGGGGTGGAAGAGTCCAGCCTGGTGACCGAGGGCTGCAAAGTGCCCTGCCTTAACGCTGCCTTCTCCAACACCGCCATCAGCTTTGGCGGGTTTGACGGCTTTCACCGCGCCGCTCTTCACCTACCCTGCAGTTTGGTTCCAGCCACCGTGGCCGTAGCTGATCGGGAGCATGCCAGCGGCAAAGAGCTCATTCTGGCAACGGTCGCCGGCGCTGAAATCATGGCCCGGGTCGGGCTGGCGCTGGGCGCGAGCCAGGTCTACAACCGGGGCTTTCATCCTACCTCTCTTTGCGCTCCCATCGGCTGCGCCGTGGCTGCCGGCAAGCTTCTCGGACTGGGGCGGGACGAGTTGGCCCAGGCCATAAGCATTGCTGCGGTGCAGGGGGCCGGCGCTCCCCCCTGGCCACAATTTCCGAAAAGTCCCCATAGTGATCGGGCCCAGCTTGGCAGAGCGGCGCAGAGCGGGGTGCTCGCAGCCTTGCTGGCGCAGATCGGGGTCATCGGCATCAGCGCGATATTCGAAGACCCCCGGGGTTTTTTGAGGGCTCATTCGGAAAAACCGGAACCGGAAAAGCTGACGAAAGGCCTGGGAGAGGCCTATGAGGTGACGCAGACCACGTTGAGGCGGTTTGGCGTCGGAATGTATTCTATCCCGGGCATCGAAGTGCTGCTGGACATACTTCACAGACACCAGGTGCGTGGTGAGGACATAGAGCGCATGACGTTCCGGCTGCCCAGTGCGGTGGTATCTCTGGTTGGTTCGCCAGGTTACCCCTCGGGCGATGCCACGGGCGCCGCCAGCAAGAGCTCACGCTACGTGCTGGCTTTCACCGCGTATCACGGTGAGGAGGGAATTTCCTTCACACGAGCCTACAAGACGGAGGCTAATTTGAAAGACCCCCGGCACATCGACCTGTTCAAGCGTATCGATGTGGTGGCCGAACCGGAGCTGGACAAGTTCTTCCCGGGAACGTGGCCCGCGATACTTACGGTGAGGACCAGGGACGGCAGGGAGTTCAGCCGGACCCATAATGGCGCGGTGAAGGGGTCACCGGAGAATCCCTTCACCGCGCAGGAGATAGAAATGAAGTTCACGAAGGTGGTCGCGCCCCGGCTGCCCAAGCAGAGGTGCGACCAGATGCTGGACATCTTGCGGCGGCTGGAAGAGACGAATGACGTCTCATGTTTGGCAGCCCTCATGGCCGCCACAGACGGCCTTTCGAAGGGGCAAGAGAAGTATCAGGAGCGATAAAATGAGAAGGTCATACCTCACCATCGTATTGCTGGCGTCTATTCTGGCCGCCTGCGGCCCCCAACCAGGCGGGGTCCCTCCCAAAGCGCCGGAAGCGGCTGCTACGGAGGTCAATGCCCCCAAACAGGGTTGGGAGGTCGAATGGGACAAAACGGTGGCGGAAGCCAGAAAGGAAGGAAAAGTCAGCATCATCACCCAGTGGGCGCCTGACGCGCGGGCGGCGGTCATAGGAGCTCTCAAGGAAAAGTTTGGCATAGACGTAGAGTTCACCGTGGTCGCCAAAACTCCTGAGGCCACCACAAAACTGGTAACGGAGCGCCGGGCGGGCTTGTACCTGACGGATGTTATCGGGCTCGGCGCCATCGCCGAACTTGTGGACATGAAAGGCACGGGGATACCAGCGCCCATCGAACCCATGCTCATGCTGCCAGAGGTAAAGGACCCCAAGAATTGGATGGGTGGCGTCCTATTTATGGACCAGGGAAAGCTGGTTATCCCCTTCAGCGCTGAGTTTAGCACCTACGTGGGTCGCCATACCGAGCTTGTTAAGGAGGGAGAAATACAGTCTTACTCTGACCTGTTAGACCCGAAATGGAAGGGGAAGATCGTCATGAGTGACCCAACCCTGGCTGGCTCGGGGAACGCGTGGGTCTCGTTCATGACCACGCTCTGGGGCCTGGACAAGACCAAAGATTACCTGCGCCAGTTCGTAAGGCAGGAACCGGTACTGAGCAGAGACCTGCGCCTGCAGGCGGAGTGGCTGGCACGGGGCAAGTATCCAGTAAGCGTGGCTCCTAATCAGTCGGCCCTGCTGGAATTCAAGAACGCGGGCGCTCCGGTGGCATTTGTGCGCATAAAAGAAGGAGGGAGAATCACAGCCAGCGGTAGCTGCGTCGGGGTGCCCAGCGGGCAATTGCCTCACCCCAATGCCGCCAAAGTATTCGTAAACTGGCTTCTGACCAAAGAAGGACAGACCGTGTTCGCCAGAGGGGTCTTCCGGCCCAGCGCGAGGGTGGATGTCCCTCTTCCCGATGGATATCAAGGTCTTACTCCCCTGCCGGGCGAGCCAATCGTAGTCCAGAACGAGGCCGAGATCCTGCGGCAGGGAGAGCTGATGGAGATTGCCAAAGAAATCTTCGCGCCCCTTCTGAAATAGGTCAACCCCAGATTATGCACGCAGCCGACGGGGCGTCCCGATAGAATCGGGATGGCTTCAGCCTTGGTGGGCGATGCGTAGCCGCAGGTCTTTAGCTTGCGGGGGCGGGGAAAAGTGAAGCACCCAGATAGCTCATGCATAAAATGCGTTAATCCGACCTTGTGCCTTGTGGAATAGAGAGCACGAAACAGCTATGGCCATGTACCGCGGCGGCTACACCGGCCGCATACTCAGGGTAGACCTGACAAACGAACAGATAACCGAGGAACACCTCAGCCAGGAAATCCTTAACGATTTCGTGGGGGGGGCCGGGCTGGGGGCGAAGGTGCTTTACGATGAAGTGCCCCCGGGGGTGGAATGGAACGATCCGCGCAACCGCTTGATTCTGGCTACCGGTCCTTTGAACGGACTCAAGGTAGCGGGCGCGGGCAGCTTTTGCGTGGTTACCAAGGGCCCTCTGACCAACGGTGGGGCTTCTTCGCAGGCTAACGGCTACTTTGGGGCCTATTTGAAGTTTTCCGGCTACGATGCCGTCATTATCCAGGGCAGCGCCAGGAGATGGCTTTACCTTTATGTCCATGACGGCATTGCCGAGCTCAGGGACGCCGGCTTTCTGGTGGGCAGGGACACCGTTGAGAATGAGCAGCTCATCAAGAAGGAACTGGGCAAGGGGGAGCGCCATCTGAGCGTGTTCGGCATTGGTCCGGCAGGGGAAAACCTGGTCAAATTCGCTGCCATCGTGGGGGATAGAGGACACGTGGCCGGGCATAACGGGACCGGGGCGGTGATGGGTTCCAAGAAATTGAAGGCGGTGGCGGCGGCGCGGGGTAAGGGTGACATTGTCGTGGTGGACAAAGACAGGGTGTCCGCGGTGTACCGGCAGACCCTGAGCAAGTGGAAGGAGGACCCGTTCAGCGACTACTACTGGGGCACCTCTATGGTCTTCAGCAGATTTGCCGTCGAGGGGGATCTTGGAGTCAGGAACCTGACTTCTAACACCTTCCCGGAGCACGCCAGATTCATGGGGGACAGCTACAGGGAGGAAATGGAGCTAAAGAGGTCTTCATGCTGGGCGTGCCCGGCGGCCCACTGCCATATTGTTACGGTCAAGCAGGGTCCTTACGCCGGCTATGTGGCCGAGGAGCCGGAATTCGAGGGCTGGGAGACCTGGGGCTCTCTCATAGGGCAGACCGACCTGGGCGCCGCGGTGATGCTCAACGATGTAACCGACCGGCTGGGCCTGGAACTGAACGAGGCCGGCTGGACGATCGGCATGGTAATGGAACTCTACGAAAAAGGGGTCCTCGGGGAAAAAGATACCGGTGGGTTGCCCATGAACTGGGGCAATGTCGAAGCGGTGAGGAAAATGCTCTCGAACATCGCCTACCGGCGTGGGCTGGGAAACGTCTTGGCTGAAGGCGTTATGCGGGCCGCCCGGTCGATCGGGCGCGAAGCCACGGAAAGCGCCGTATTCATCAACAAAGGGAGCGCGCCCAAGCCGCATGACGGCCGCGTCAAGTGGGCGTCCACGCTGGACCAGGCAACTTCCAGCACAGGGACTTTCGAGACGGGGACAATTCCCGTCCCCAATCCCTTCTCCCCTGAAGATGTCCCCGCAATACTGGCCCGGGAGAAAGGGCCGCGCTTCTTCGTGGACTGCCTGGTTACCTGCCAGTTTCCTACCTTGACTAAACACAGCACCTTCGTTGGGCATCTGGTGGATATGTTCAATGCCACGACCGGAGGGAACCTTTCTCCCGAGGAAGCCAAAAAAGTGGGACTTCGGACCGCTAACCTTTATCGCGCCTTCAACGTGAGGCACGGCATCACTCCTGAAGCGGAGAGCCTGTCGCCGAGGTATCTTTCTTCACCCATCGAGGGACCGAAGAAAGGGAAGGGGATAGCGCCGCATTGGGAAAGCATGCTGGACATCCACTATCGGGAAATGGGGTGGGACCGCAAATCGGGGAAGCCCTTGCCCGGTACGCTACGAAATCTGAGGCTCGCGGAGGTCATACCGGACCTGTGGAGTTAGACCTGGGCGGGGCGTAGGCGCACGGCTTCAGCCTGCGGGGGTGGAGACAGGGAATCCTTCAGATAATGCATGCATGATTCGGGTCAAGAGCCTCATTCCATGAGACCAACGGAACCGCTAATGCCAACGCAATAATAGACACGGAGTCGCGCAATTAATTAAGAAAGGGACGCGTTTTCACACCAAGGCACGGAGACGCAAAGAATAGGGAGACAGCAGGATAAGTATCGTGTTATCTTGCTGCTTCCCTCCGCCGAAAGATCCCTTCGTGCGCTTTGTGTCTTCGTGTGAGACTATTCGTCATTGTTTGGTGCCTTTGTATTAGAACCGACGGAAGTCGGTTGAAGGAGGAAAAATGAACAGCCGAATTTATTGCCTGGTCATCGTGACCGTGGCGCTGGCGGCCTTGATTGGCTGTGTCTCAACAGGGCCGGCTACCCCGGCAGCCGGTCAGGTGCAGCCGGCAGGAGTTGTGGCCGACAAAGGGAAAACCGGGATGCCTGATTGGGACAAGACCGTTGCCGAGGCCAGGAAAGAGGGCTACCTGACCCTCTACAGATCATCATACGGCTACGACCGGGCGGCAGCCAGATTCAGGCAGAAGTACGGGATTACCGTGGAGCAGTTAGTCTTGAACGGGGGGCAAATAGCAGAGAGAATGTCGAGGGAGTACCGGGCCGGCCTGTACAACGTTGATCTCATATCGACAGGATACGGCGGCGTCAGGCTGCTCAAACCCCTGGGGTTGCTGGCTCCTCTGGACGAAGTCATGGTTTTGCCCGAAGTCCTGGATTCGAGCAAATGGGTGGGGGGAAAGTTCCCCCTGGTTGAGCATTACCAGGTCGATTTCGTCGGGGCGGTGGGGAGCCTGATCTGGAGAAACACCGAACTGGTGGGGCCGAACGAGATAAAGGAATACAGGGACATTCTCAACCCGAAGTGGAAGGGAAAGATAATATTCGATGACCCCCAGAACAGCGGGGCGGGGACTCAATGGTTCAGGCTGTATCACTCAACGCTCGGGGAAGATTACATGAGACGGCTTATGCAGCAGGAGCCCCTGGTGATGCGGGACAAGCGTCTGGAGGCTGAATGGCTTGCCCGGGGGAAATACGCCCTTCTGCTGGGCGGCAGCGCCGGCAACCTGCTCGATTTCAGAAAGGCCGGCGCTCCCATCCAACCCGTAGAAACGAAGGAAGGGGACTGGATAGGTCCCAGCAGCGGCATCATTCAAATGGCGCCCAGACCGGCCCATCCCAATGCGGCCAGGCTGTTCATTAACTGGCTTCTGACGGTGGAAGGGCAAACGTTGATGTCGGAGGAGAACATGGTCCCGAGCCTGAGGGTTGACGTGCCCACCGGCCACCTGGACGCCGACGTGGTGCCGAAGCCCGGAAAAGTTTACGTGGCTGATACCCCGGAGACCATCGCCAAAGCCAACGAGTACATGGAGATGTCCGCCCGGATCTTTGCGCCGATACTGAAGTAGCGATCCCGGCTTGGCGGGGTGGTTGCCCGGATGACGACCGGGGGTTGTCGACACCGGCAATGAGTGTTGCCACCGGTTGCGGACTGGCGGCGACGGTTGGCGCCCCCGAATTGGCGTTGGCCTGGTACTGCTCTCGCAGGCACGGAGGCCTGCGGTACCGGGTGGCAGGGGCCCCGGCGCCGGGGCCCCTCACCGTTTGACCACCCGGGCTTGCTAGGACCACCGTAGCGACAGGGCCTGCCCCCGTCGTGCCTGGATAACCGCCAGCGTCGTCGACGCCCGCTCCGCCGTGCGAGCGTCCCGACCTGTCGGGACAGGGGGTGTCGCTACGGAACGGCGACGAGTCCCTGGCCCAGGGTCTCGCCCCGGCTTTCGGGCTTGTAATACGAATAGACCTGCGAAGCAACGCCTTCGGCCCGGACCGGGTAGAGGGCCCTGATGTCGAAGGTGAAGCCCAGCCTCTCCCCCGGCGCCATGTCCACGATGTAGAAGATCACCTTCCTGCCGGCGATATCATAGCGCTGTATCTTGCCGGCCCCCTTGACCGCCTGGTCGATGGACTCGGTCACCGGCGCAAAGCCGGTCGGCACGGAGATGTCCAGCACCACCATCTCGGCCTTGAGGGGCATGGCGGGGGTGAACTGGATTTCCGAGGTAACCTTCACGATGTCGTTCACCGCCACCTGGCTGGTGTTGTAGTCCACCTTGATCTGGAAGTCCCTGGACTCCTCTTTCGGCGACTGCGGCAGGTTGTACCTTTTGACAATCTGGAGCACTGCGTCGCCCTTGCCTTCGGCCTTGACGGATATCTGGTCCCGCGCCGGGATGCTGACCAACTGGAGGACTTCGGCGTTCTCCTGGTTGACCCGAAGCTCTTTCTTCTCCGCTCCCATGTCCACCGTGATCTTCAGGTCGACGTCGAGCCGGGCCGACCGGGCGTATTCAGTCAGGGCCTGGAGGGAGACCACCGTATCCTGGGTGCTGCCGAAGCCGCCGAAGGCGTTCCTCTTCGAGGTGAGCCAGCGGGCGGCCCGGCCGGCGTTGAAGCGGTCGCCGTGCTTGTTCAGGGCCAGCGTGGCGTAGGCGGTGGCCTCGATGGCCGTTGTCTTGGAGGGTACCGGACGGATGGGCGGGAAGATGCCGGGTTGGGCCTGGCCCATTGGCAGGGGAACGGGCATCGGCGGCGACCAGTAGAGGCCGTTTTCGTCCTGCGAGGCCATGCCCATGAGTTTTTGATAGGCCCGGTCCTTCTGGCCGCTATTGGCCAGCTCCAGGGCGTAGGCGGCGATGGCCATGGTGTACGGTGAATCAATGGCGTCAATCTTCCCTTCCAGGTACCGGATGGCCCGGCCGGCGGCTTCCCTATCGCCGGTCTCCAGCAGGGCGATGGCTACGTAAGCTGTCAGGGCGTCCTTGCCGGTGACCCCGCCCATCATGTCCTGGTGGGCTACGAAGCCGACCGATTCAAAGGAGCCATCCGCTTTCTGGTGGCGGAGAATCCACTGTTTGGCCCCGTCTATCACCGCCGGGTCCACGTAAATAAGGTCTTTGGCCTGGGCGAAGCTCTTGGCCACGAACGCGGTGAGCCACAGGCTTCCTTCCTTGTCGTTGTTGCCAAAGGCGGAGAAGGAGCCGTCCTGCCGCCGGTAGGTAAGCTCGCGCTGGTAGCCGGTGATCATCAGCATTTCGGCTTTGGCCATGACCTCCGGCTTGAGCTGGCCCGTCTCCTTGAGATAGGAGGTCACGTAGATGTTCGGGGCCAGCAGGATCATGTTCTGCTCGCCGCAGCCGAAGGGCATCTGGAGCAGCTTTTCCAGGCCTTCCAGGCTCTGGGTCAGGTAGCTGCCCGATAAGGCCAGGTAGACGCGGCCGGAGCCGTCCACGATGCCCGGAGGCAGCCCGGTGTTCACGGTCCTGGATGCGCCGCCGGCAAGAATGATGTTTTCCACCGTTTCCCTTTCGACGCCTTCGGGGTCGATGATAATGGGTTTGATGGCGGCGTCGGCGAACTGGGCGCTCCGGGCGGTAATCTTGACCTGGTTCACGCCCAGGTTGCCGGGCCGGATTCTGAACTCCGCGCCGCCGATGTCGTTGGGGGCGATCCTGACGGTCCTGGTCGCCTGGTCCAGAAGGTCGAGCCACGGGGCTTTTTCGATTTCGACGAAGACCTCCTGCGCCTGGTTGAGGTAGTTGTAGATGGCGACTTTCACCGGGAAGGTCTCGCCACGGATGGCGCTGTAGGGGAGGTCGATGGAGATAAAGAACGGCTGGAAGGTCTTCAGGTCGCTCTCGCTGATGCCCAGGCCTTTCTCTCTGGAAAGGGCCACGGCGTACAACTTCCAGATGGTGATGGAATCGGGAGCGTTGACTTTCAGCGAAGCCAGACCGTTGGCGTCGGTGGTGATGTCCTGCCAGAGCCAGGTCTCGGGGAAGAACTGCCGGACCCTCTGGACTTCGGCAAGCTGGCCGGGGGCAGGAGTCGCTGCCGCGGCAGCCTGCTTTTCAGCCCCGGGAGCGAGGGGGCGGGGGACGGGTGGTGGGACCGCGCCGTCTCTCATGAGGAACGGCGGACCTGCCGGGCCGACCTCTCCCGCAACTCCACCCCGCTGGGGTAGGGTCTTCTTGAATTCCTCGCCGGAGGGAATGTTCTTGTTCGTCAGGACTGTGAGGCCGCTGTCGGCAAAAGTCTCCATGGCTCCCCGGTAGATGATGGGAGGGATGGCCGAGGCGGAATGAAGCTCCACCTGGGGTTTCATGTAAAGCTTTTCCAATTCATCAAAGACCTGCTGCAGGTTGAGCCGGTTCTCCGCCAGGATGAACACGGACCGGTCTACCACCTGCAGGCCCACTTTCGACTGGCCTTCGGTCTTGATGTCGATGCCGACCTCCTGGCCCGGCCTGACCTCCGTTTTGTTGAATCCGATTTGCGCGTTGTGGGAGTAGCTCCCGGTCACCTTGAAGGGAAGGCTGTCGGCCGCGAGTTCTGAGTTGGGGAGAATCTGGTATACCAGGAGCCGCGAGGACGGCGCCATAAGCGGCGTGGTCTGGAAGCGGATGGCGTTGCTTCTGGTGAAATCGGAAAAGACCACCCGGCCGCGCGAAACGATTTCATAGTAAAAGTTGGCGGCTTCTTTGGTGGAGTAGACCTGGAAAGAAATTTCTTCGCCCACCTTCGGAATGCCGGGGCTGGTCTGCTCCAGGTGGATGAAATTGGCAGAAGGCGAATAACTCGCGCCGACAGAAATGCTGGCGCCGGCGCCCTCGGACGATGCCGAAATCCGGACTATGGCGGCGTCGGCGGGCGGGGCAAGGTCCAGCATGGCCTTGCCGTTCCTGGTGGCGACGTTTGACCGGTCGGCGCGGATTTGCTGGGAGTTCTGCCGCAAGTAGGTGACGATCAGATTCACGGCAGCGTCTCTGGGCTGGTTATCCGGCGTTTCCGAAAGGAGAAGCACCTTGAAGGGCAGGGATGGCTTGAAAACGGAGTTCTCGGGAATCAGTTGCAGGGTCAACGGCGACGAGGCGATGGTCACCAGCCTGTTGGTCTTTTCTTCATAGCCGGTGGACTTCTCTTTGACGATGACGTCCAGGAGCACGTTGCCCATGCCCCGGGCCCCCGGGACGCCGGAAACGTAGCCGGCAGCCGGGATCTCAAAGGATGTCTTGCCGTCAATGGTCTTCGATACGGCGGCGTACTGCTCCCAGCGGCCCACGTAGCGCGAGGCTTTGATCTCCACCTCGCCGGCGACGGGCTTGCCGAAGCTGTATTCAGAAGAGACATCTCCTTTGATTATTTCGTTCACCAGGTACCAGTCTTTGACGAGGTCCAGCTTGATTTCATATTTGGGCAGGATGTACTTCTCCACCTTAACGTCGAGCTGGGTCTTCTGTTTGCCGGAATTGGCGGTGAGTTTCCAGGTCCCAAGGTTTGGTTCCGAAGAGAGGGGCAGGTCCAGGGAGGCCATGCCAAAGTCATCGGTGTTCAGCTCCTTGCGCAGCACTTTGATGCCTTTGGCGTCGAGGGCTTCCACGGTAACCTTCCCGGCCACCGGCCTGAGCTCGGAGTTCAGGCTGATGGCCCTGATGTGGATGGTCTGGCCGGGCTTGTAGATGGGCTTGTCCGTCTGCAGGAAGATGAGGGGGGAGTTGGCTATCTGGACAGGCGCCTTATCATTGAAGCCGTTTCCCTCGAGGAGCAGATCGTATTGGCCTTCGGGCAGGGAAGGGACTTTGAAGCCGACCGTCAGGTTCCCCGGGACGAACTGGCGCGCCAGGAAGATGCGTTCACCGTCTTTTTGCAAAGAGAGGTTTACGTTGGCGTTGGCCAGGGTCTCGCCGCGGAAAAGGGACACGGAGATGCCCGTGTTCTCCCCGGCGTTCAGCGTTTTCGGCACCAGGGCGACGTAGCTGTCCACGCCTTCGTCTTCGAGACAGGCCGTTACGAAGGGCAACAGCATCGCCAGGACCAGCGCCAGGGCCCATCCCGGGTGGCGCAGGCCCGGGTGGCGCAGGCCTCCGTGCCTGCGCAAGGGGCTCAGGACTCCAGACTCTTGTCTCCGGACTCCACCCTGTTTTCCTGACAAAGTTTCTATTTTCATGGCGATCTCCGTACTAAGACGTGGTACCACAGGCCACGGTGCCTGTGAGATCTCGTTTTCTGACAATGATTGTACTTTCATGGCGACCTCCAGTTTGAACCCGGTACTGCCCCGATGCATCGGGACGGGAGCCGGTCCTAACTCTAATGATTGCGTTTTCTATAGATTAATACGCTGGTGGGCGGCGAAAAGTTCCACCATCCTCGGACCCAACAGTAGGGGCAGACCAACGCGTCTGCCCGCCGGCGGGCGAACACACTGCGCTCTGTGACCCCGATGCATCGGGGCGATGCGTCGGGACGGGTTCGCCCCTACGGCGGCCAGACAACGCTCCAGCGGCGTCGTGAGAGGAAGCGATCTCTAATTGCTGCGTCGGCCGCTATGATATAATGCACTTCGAGAGGTTCTGACGTGAATATAGGACCGCCGTTAATCGGGCGGGGATTTCGTTAAGAGTCGGGTAGGCCGACATCTGCCTTCACCCGAATAGTTATCCTGCGAGAGGTGGAAAATGACAGTCAAGAGCAGTGAATACCAGACGGTGATAGATGTCTACAAGAGCAGGAGAAAAGAGATGGACTCTGTTATTGACCGGATGTTGGACGAGTATCGAGAGCCGAGGATGCATCCCCGGGAAATGAGGCGCAAACTGGCGAAGCAGATAGGGTCGATATCGGTTAGCAGGATGATGATCGAGGCTAGATAGCCGGTGCGCATTATTTACCTGGACACACCGGCGCTCGTCAGGAGGCATGTCCGGGAGCCGCATCGGGGAAAAGCGGAAGTGATGTTGTTGATGAGCTTTTCGATACGCTTCAAGATGCCGGTATTCTGGCCATCTCCCTGCTAGCTGTAGTGGAGCTGAAAGCTGTCCTGAGAAGGCTTGTGAAGGGGAAGGTGCTTCGGGAACCGCAGATGAGGATATTGTTCTCCGAATTCTTGAGAGACCGGGCAGCAATATCTGTGGTGGTGGAGGTGGACACCCGCCTCATGGAAGAATCGTCGGCCGTTTTGGACCACCATGCTCTAAAGGCTGGGGATGCGATTCACCTGGCATCTGCGTTGAGACTGAAACCGTCCGCTGCTAACATGGAGCCAGTGGTCCTGGTGACCAGTGATAGGGAACTATCTGACGCGGGCGGTGCTGAAGGGTTCGAGGTACTCAACCCGGAAGATGATGATGCTTCACAAAGGCTGAGGGATATGAGCGGGGGAGCGTAGGATGATCCGGATTCTGTTTGGGATGTGGTTGCTGGCAAACCAGGTGTGGCGCCTTCGCCTTGCCCGAGGAGTGGGTGACAAAGGAAAAGACAGTTCAGGGATCACGTCCAGCAGTCGCACGGTTCGGGCTTGTCATTGACAGACTTGCGGCGCATCCCCGAACTGGCAGCAGCGCTTCTTCCAGTAGTAGTATTCGTCGATAAGTTTGGCCAGTGGCTTGTTTGGGCTGGCGTCGTCCACACGTGTGGGTAATCCACGCAGCCATGCTATTGCATTTGCCTTTGACACGCGTCGCGTAGCCATAGCCTGCTCAATCAGATCAACAATCTCCCGTTGCCTCTGCTCCAGAAAACGGCGATAGGCGCGCGGTTGGGGTGCGATGCCTCGATGCCTCCGCGATCGTGATAGAAAATCCTGTCTTATTCCGCTGTCCCACATAACGCATAAACCCGGCAAAGACAAAGCCAACATCTTCGAGATGTTAGTCTGTCCGAGGCCGCGAACGTTAGCCGCGAACAGGTGATGATACAATTGGTCCGCACCCTGGAGCGTGGGGCCCACTCGCTGCTTCGAGCCCCAGGCATTGCAACTGCCCGGCGATGCTCTGCTCGCGCGGCGTCCAGATGTGGGCGAGTTTCTGCCAGTCAATGCGTGTACGGTACGATCTCCACCTGGCCAAGAACGCATGCACATTGCTGGCGACGGCTGCCAAATTGAGAGGCTGCGCCAGATAGTTTCCACCGAGGTTTGTCCGGGCATGCCAGAATGCGCCTTCTTCAGCGGCATTCAGCTCGCAGCATGTCACGATCGCGATAAACTTGTTGAGCTTCATTGTCTTCTCTCTACACGTTCCAAGGGTTTTGATTCAATAGCGTTTCGTGGCCCACGGGGCATTATATCACAAGGTTTGGCCTGTCTGGTGGGGCGTGCGCGTCCGTTGACAGGGGCTTCCGGCGAAGTTAGAATGGGCTTCATGATAGAGTTGGAATCCGGAGGACGTATTCTTTGAGAAAACCTGTTTCCGGTCTGCTGGGGGAAAGCGAGCTGGGGCTGTTCGGGGACTACTATGAGTACACCATGGGGAAGGCGGACTTCGACCACGGGAATTTCGATAACATCACCGAAAACTACTTCATCCGCCGGATACCCCAGGGCGCTTATCTGGTCGCCGCCGGGCTGGAACAGTTCATCCACTATGTGCTGAACATCCGTTTCACCGATGAGGACCTGGGCTGGCTAAAGAAGAGCTCGGGCGGCGACCTCAGCGACGATTTTCTGCACTATTTGAAGAAACTGAAGTTCCGGGGAGACATCCATGCCGTACCCGAGGGCACACCGGTCTTTCCGAACGAGCCGATCATCAATGTCACCGGTCCGTCCATAGAAGTCCAACTCTTCGAGACCTATTTGCTGGCCCTGGTGAATTTCCAGAGCCTGGTGGCTACCAAGGCTTCGCGGGTGGCGCAGGCGGCCCGGGGGAGGATGGTGATAGACTTCGGGGCGCGTCGCGCCCACGGGCGCGACGCCGCGGTCTTGGCGGCCAGAGCTGCTTTCATCGGCGGTTGTCACGGCACTTCCTTGGTGGTGGGAGGGAAGAAATGGGGCATACCCTACTACGGGACCATGGCCCACAAGTTCGTCCAGTTTTACCCGACGGAGCTGGACGCTTTCAGGGCCTACGCAGAGTCATTTCCTCAGAATTCTCTTCTCCTGATTGATACCTATGGCTCCATCGAGGGCGCCCGCAACGCCTGCGTCGTCGGGGAAGAACTGAAGCGGAAGGGGTTCTCGTTGCGGGGGGTGCGGCTGGACAGCGGGGACTTGCTGAGCCTCAGCAAGCAGGTCAGGGAGATACTGGACGGCCGCGGCTTCAAAGAGGCGCGCATCTTCGTCAGCAGCGAGCTGGACGAGTTCGAGATAGACAGGCTTCTGTCCGGGGGCGCGCCCATAGACGCCTTCGGCGTCGGCACCCGCCTGGTCACCGGAGCGGTTTATGATCCCGCAACGGGCAAAGGCGGCGTTTGCGCCGTCGGCGGCGTTTACAAACTGGTGGAGGTCGAGGGACCGGACGGCAGGATGACGCCGAAGCTCAAGATCAGCGACGAGGCGGAAAAGACCCTGCTCCCCTCGAAGAAGCAGGTGCACCGGGTCATGGCGAACGATCGCTATGTTGAGGATGTCATCAGCCTCTGGGATGAGCCGGGCCCGCCTGACAGCCGTCCGCTGCTGGTCCCGATTGTAAAAGAGGGGGAGCTTGTGTATGATTTCCCTGAGACCGGCGAAATCCGGGACTATTGTTTGGGGCAGCTTGCCAGTTTGCCCGAAGAGTACAGGCAACTCAGGGATGCCACCGCCTACCCGGTGCGTTTGAGCGAGAAGCTGGCGGCGCTTACTCGACAACTTGTGGAGAGCTATTCCACGGAGAAAATCGAAAGCCAAAATGAAGGGAAAGGCGTCAGCTAATAGCTTACAGCAAGCAGATAAAAGCTGACTGCTGAAAGCTGTAGGCTGTAAGCCGACAGCCGATAGCCACTCTACCATGGAAGAAGAAAGAATCAGATACGCTGTCGAACATACCGAGGTGCTGAAAGAGCCCAGGCGGTCGCTTTCCACTTTCGGTACGACGAATATTCACTATTTCCTGCTGACGGAGCCGGTTTACAAGGAGCCTGGGAGCCCGGAGAAGGAGACGGTCATCAGGGAGGGGAACGTGGTGGCGGAAAGGCCGAAAATAGTGACCCCTGACTATCTTTTGAACCTGGAGGGGTTCAGCAAGGAGGCCAGGCAGTATTTCGAGATGGCGCGCCGGGAGGTGGGCCCCCATGCGACGGGCATCCTTTATGCCTACAAGAATCAGCCCGAAAACCTGACTATCGTTTCCGAGGAGCTGCTCCAGGTGAGCGAGCGGTTGAAAGAGATGATCGAAAAGGAAGACAGGCCCCTGACGGCCATTTTGAAAGGTGTTGATGAACTCTGGGATGTGTCCATTCTGAAATTCATTTTCAGCCTGACCAGGGGTTCGGTGCCCGGCCACGTGGAAGAGATGGGCCGGAGAGGATACTTTGACGTTGATCGCAGGGGGCTGCCGGCCGGGGCCAGGCAACGCATCGAAGAGATGTTCACCATGGTGAAGGAAGGCCGTCTGGAACCGGGGGCGCTGAAGACCGAGCTTGACAGGTGGGGCGTGTTCGACGAGTACGAAGACAGGTTCCTGGCGCTGTTCCGACGGGGGAAGTAGCTGAGCAGTGAGTAGCCAGTAGCCAGTAGCAGGGCGGGGGTAGGGAATGGCAGGCGGTCAGGGTGGGGAATCTTGAATCTTGAATCTTCTAATTCGTTTCTGCCACGATTCATTCTGATACCATGTCCTGCCACCAACCGTATAGCGGGTCTTTTTCCCCAGGGCGATAGCTGGCGCCGGACCACATTCCCAATAGCGCAGCCCTGACCTGTTCTCTTTGCGCTTGGGCACGCTCTGACCACCGTTTCATGAGTTCGAGGGCTGAGGTGGTGCGAGTGTTCCATCCGGACGATGCCACTCTTCGGGCTTTGGCGTCGTCCGTAGCTACCGTGTATTGGCGGTGAAACGCCAGAGCGATGGTGACTGCTTCCCCGTCGTCCAGCTCCGCTGCCAGGTCAATGAAGGTTTTCTGTTCTTCTTCGTCGTTCAGTCTTACCTCGCTGAGAACTCCAGCGGACAGCAGCGGTTTGATATCAACCGCTTCTCTGTTTTCTGTCCCGTCAGTGCCTTTGCGTCTGGTATAGAGGGCCTCGTGCTCCGATACGTAGTCTGCCACGAGGAACTTCTCAGGAAGAGCCGATATGATTTCGGGGAGTTTCGCGGTGGCGTACAGATTCAGCAGGGTGCTGGCATCGAGGATGATCGATTCGCGCGAAGAACCAAACATTGGCTAACCTTTGGCGCGGGGCAACTTCCCCAGTGGTTGACTGAGGTTGGGCGTCAGACTAACAAGGTCACCATCTCTTGAGACATGGGGTTGGCAGGACAAGCTCTGCATAAGCCGGCGCACTCCCACCCGGTCCGTGCGCATCAACCGGGCCAGTTGTCCTTCGGAGAGGTTGCCTTTCTGATATGCCTCCATCGCCAGGTACTGGTAACGCGTCGGCAGGAGATTGTCCGCAGCCGGGTGGGGTGGCAACTGCAGAATTTCCTGGGCCTCCCTGACCTTGAAACCACGCTCGGAAAGCGTATCCCATTTTCCGATGGGCAGCAGGCCCAAGCCCTCCAGCCGGCGGGTCAGCGCCTCCACCGAGACGAAGTAGTAATGGGCCAGCCGGCAAAGGTCGGCAACGGTGGCGCCGCCCTTTCGCCACCGGGCCAGCTCGTTGAAACGACGCTTGAGGCCCGGGCCGGGCATGAGAAAGGCTCCGGCAAAGGCGCTGCCGAACCTCTCTGATGCCGGTATTCTTTCGTGAGCAAGTGTTACGAACACCTCGGAGCGATATCTATTAGCGAGGAAGTGCCCGTATTCATGGGCCAGCGACCAGCGACGGCGTTCTTCAGGATGAACCGAGTTAACCGCAATGCAACCTCCCAGCACATCACCGAACGTAAACATACCGGCAATTTGGGAGGGCAATCGGGGGTAAAAAATCCGCAGGCCCACGTCGTTTTCTAGAAGCTCCCGAAGGTTCAAAACCGGCCCGTCGCCCAAACTCAGGCGGTTTCGCTCGGCGGAAGCGATGTCCTCTGCCGCATCCTCGGGGGGCAGGCCGTTCAGACCGTACTCCCGCGGGTAATCGTGAGGAAGGGAAGAACCGCACAGCTTCTCCAGGTAAAGATAGTCCTCGCATAGCTTTTGGAACTCCTCAATGGCTTGCTCTGCTGGCGCCTGGGGTTGCCCGGACCTGGCGACGGCCGTGCGGAATTGAACGGCGAAATTCCCGAAGGTCCGCCGCTGGCCCAGCAATTCATTCACCTGCCGCCCGTATAGCCTGGCCAGCTTAATAAGCTCACCGGCCTGTACCCTTCGCTCCCCTTTCTCAACAGCCGTGATGGAGGTCCGTGCTATACCTAATTCCCTCGCCACGTCCTCCTGGGTCAGTCCTCTGGTCTTCCGGACTTCCTGAAGGCGTTCACCCAGTACCCTCGGGTCCACATTGTCAAGTACATGTTCTCTCATTTGGACGGCTCCTTGCTGAGGGTCGCTATGGGGATGTTCCTGGCGAAGCCTTGCCATTCCCCCACATAAGTCCGGTACATATTGATGAGATGTTTGCTTATTTGGTGCGCGTCCATGTCACGATTGTCAGACATAGCTTGCTGGATCTGGACGAGTTCCGGATAAATTTGCGTCAGCGCTTCCCACGGGGTCGTGGAATCAAGACACTGACGAAGGACACTCGCCTGGGTCAGCATGGCCTGGAGTGGGTATAGCTGGCCCATCTTGAGGGGAGTGGCAGGGTTCTTCACGTCATACCTGAACCCAGTACCGTCATCGGCATAGTTCAAGCCACACGCGTCCAGGGCAAGGCGACGCAATAGACACGAAGTGCAAATGCCACATTGTGAAGGCGATCCACGAATTCTCAAAGGATATCCATCGCAAGAAACCGTAAGCTTCGCGAGTCTGGCGAGGTTCGCGCTCGCCAGCCTACGACACATTTGGCCCTTGGTTTGGAACTGAAACGGGTCTTCTATCGGCAGACGCTTTTGTGACACAAGGCTAAATAACTCTTCCATCCTGACCATGGAAAGGGGATGACTCCCCCTGGAACTGTCCACGCCAAGCTGCCCTTCGTTGTAACGAAGGTTGATGGACCCAACCCCGTTCTCGTTAACGTATAACGCTGAACTTCCCGCCATTGCGGCCGCTACTGTCCCGAGCGCCATGAATACAAAGCCTCGGGTCCTCTGGCTCCTCTCCTGCTGGTGGCCATCCTTGGGCAGACGGATCCCGAACGGTATGATAATACTGCGCAGTTCCCTGGACTCAGACTGCCACGTGCCCGTTAATGCCTTTATCAGCCGCCGTTGGACGCTCTCGAGTCGCCGGTGAGTACTTCCGCCCACCAAAACAACCGAGGTGTTCGGGTCATCCTGAAGGAGAATGCATGCCCCGGCGAAAGAATCAAGACCGCCACTGAAAAGGCAGGTTACATTTGGCCGCCTGACCGGGGACTCGAAGAGGTACGCATCCTCTTTCCGCTTGTAGCGAGGGTCGATCTCACCAAACTCGAATTCCCAAGCGTCCTCGGTAAACCAATAAAGGACATCACTTAGCCGCTGAGTGACTTGGTGATCAGACCAGAAATCCAGGTCTCGGACCAACACTGGAATCCGGAAGTTCCGTTGTCCAGTCAGAACAAGAGGCGTGCGGACCCGTTTAACCCTGCGGTCATGGTAGTAGACAGCCATAGCGATGTCGACCAGGTCCGCCGGCCGTGCCGGCAAATTGTGGCCGAAGGCCCTTGACAATCGCCTGCCGTCCAACCAATAGTAACTCTCGCTCTTGTCGGCAGTCTCGACACCTCCGGAGCCGATTGGGGTGGCGGTCGTGTCTTCCGCACGGTGATTATGGCGGGCCATCGGTAGTCCCCGTCAAAGGCTCATCCAGCATTTGTTTAGTGGACAGCCTTTTGTCCGAACGGCGAGGGGCGCGCAAGCGCTGCGCGGTCGGATCCGAGGCGAATCCACTGGCAAGCCTGCTCAGTGGCAATTGCATAGCCCCTTTTACAACTTGCTCCCACTGTCTTTCTGAGGCGGCGTCGCCGAACCGGTGCTGGATCAAGAGTTCCCTGGCGCGCCCGAAGAAGTGGTGGTCAACCACCTCCCAGCATATGGCTTCGGCCAAGTCTCTGTGGAGTTGCGAGCCAGGGCGAGTGCCGCTCCCCGAGGCGACGGATTTGGCCAGGAGTCGTTGTGCGGCCCGCGCGGCAACCCTGGTCATACGGTGCCCGCCATTGTCTATTTCGATCTTCCTCAGGGAATCAAAGGCTCGGCGATCGTCAAGCATTCCGCTCACTGCGAGCAGAGGGAACGATTGGCGTTCTTTTTCGGCGGCATTGACGATGTGTGCAAAGCTGCTGAAACCCGGGCATCCTCCCCCCGCCCTGAGCGTTCGCGCTAAAGCACCTATACAGGCTGCTCCGATGACTCTTGGGCTGGCATCCCCTCCGACGGCCATTCTGTAGACTTTTAGCCAACCTGGGACAAAACCCTTTTGAAAGATATCTTCGTCCGCCATCCCTGTACTCTAGCATACAATTCTGACAATGTCAATATATTATGCCTGTTAATGAGACTCATTGTCAGAACGGAGGCATTATCAGCGAATCTTGCTAAATTAGCCTATCGGAAGTCACGGCGAGGGCCGCGTTATGAAAGTTCTGGTCCCGGAATTAGGTCACTGTGTTCCTCCAACTTGACAAGGGTATGGGGGTATAGTAGCATTTCCTCAGACTGAAGTCGCTGTTATGCGTCTCTGCCGTCCCGGAGAGGGCTAAGGCGTGAGGAGAGAGAACGCAGATTGAATGTCACCGGATTCTGATCCGGCGTCGTTGATGGCTTGAAGGCTCACAGGAGGATAGCCATGAAGATGAAAACTGTGTACGTTACAGCTTTGCTGTTACTGGTATTCCTGGCTGCGGCCAGCGCGTGTGTTTCGGCTGGTCCACCGGGGACGCCCGTGGCCGCCACGAAGGCAGCGCAGTCACCGGCCAAGCCTGCCTGGCAGGAAAAATGGGACCGGACGGTAGAAGCGGCCAGGGCTGAAGGCGCCGTACTCTCCTATTCCATTCTCGCGGTAGATAGCCGGCAATTGCTTTCCGAGGCTTTCAAAGCCAGGTTCGGGATAACACTGGAGTTCGTATCCGGTCTGGGCGGGGAACTGGCGGTCAGGCTCACCCGGGAAAGGGACGCCGGGATATACAATGCCGACGCCATTACCGCCGGCGGGACTACTTTTACCCAGGTGATGAAACCGGCCAAACTCCTCGGCCCTATCGAACCACTCCTCATCCTGCCTGAAGTGACTGACCCCAAATTATGGAATGGCGGTTTTCCTTTTCTTGACAAGGATAAGACCACCGTAGCCATGATCGGTACCAGGATGCGCTACATTCTGCGAAACACGGAAATGGTCAAAGAAAGTGAGATCACCAGCTACAAAGACGTGCTGAAGCCGCAGTGGAAGGGCAAGATAGTGATGGCCGACCCCCTGGTGCCCGGCGCCGGTTCGTCTTTCCCGGCTATCGTCATCCAGGTCTACGGCATGGACGAGGCGAAAGAGTTTTTCAGACAGGTCGTCAAGCAGGAACCTGTGGTGACCCGGGACTGGCGTCAGATGGTGGAGTGGGTGGCCCGGGGGAAGTATCCCATAGGACTGGCGCCGAATCCGGAACAGACTGCGAGCTTCCTGGCCGCCGGGGCGCCCATCGCCACGGTTAAGGTCAACGAGGGGGCCAAGATCGGCTCGGTTTCAGGAGCGCTGGGAGTGCCGGCCCGGGTGGCCCATCCCAATGCGAGCATCGTTTTCATCAACTGGCTGCTGAGCAAGGAAGGGCAGGAGGTCTTTGCGAAAGGGTTGGGCAATCCCAGCCGGCGGACGGATGTGTCCACGTCAGGCATCAACCCGATGTTCTTGCAGGAGCCGGGCGAAAAGTACATCTACGAGGATGAAGAGCATTACAATTTCCAGACGGCGGTGGTCCCTATCAGCAGGGAGATTTTCGGGCCGTTGCTGAAGTAATTGCTCCGATACCACCCCGATCCGATCGGGGTGGGAGCCCTGTTTTGTCCATGTTGAGTAATCCTGTGAATGATCATCATCAAACTTCAACGCGGGTTTAACAAACCAGAGCGGGTTTGATAGATCAAACCGCTACGGCGTTGCAATATGCGTCGTTATGCTAATGCGAGTTTGCACAGGCACGGTGGCCTGTGGTACCGGAGTTTGGCACAGGCACGGTAGCCTGTGATACCGGAAAGAAGGAGGACACGAATGGCAAAGTACGCTTATCCCGTTCTGGCGTTGCTGCTGGTCTTCATCTATGCTGGCTGTACTTCCAGTAGCGGCCCGGCCCCGGGCGCCGGACCAGCGGAAAAAGCCGCGGCCCCGGCGGTGAAAGAAGAAGGGTGGAGGGTTGAATGGGACCGGAAGGTGGCGGCTGCGAAGGCAGAAAAGGAAGTGCTTTTCTATTTCATCGGGGGAGGGGACCCCAGGACAGAACTGAGCCAGGCCTTCGGCAAGAAATTCGGCATAAAGGTCGAATTCGTCACCGGGACGCCCCTGGAGTTGGCCCAGAAGCTGGCGAACGAGCGCAACGCCGGCATGTACCTGGCCGACGCTATCAACATGGGCGGCGGCACGCTCCTGACGGTGGTGAAGCCGCAGGGCTTGCTGAAACCCATCGAACCCGAGTTGATCCTACCCGAGGTAAAGGATGCCAAAGCGTGGCAAATAGGCCGGCTGCCCCTTATCGACAAGGACGGCCAGGTGCTGGGGATGCTGGCCAACTACGAAAGATATCTGGCTCGCAATACCGACCTGGTAAAAGAGGGGGAAACGAACGCCCTGGAAGACCTGCTGAACCCCAAATGGAAAGGGAAGATGACGATGCTGGATCCGACCATGACGGGTTCCGGCCTGTCCATGTCGGCCTTCCTGGGCCGGGTGTGGGGCGTTGACCGGGCGCTGGAGTTCCTGAGGGGACTGGCGAAGCAGGAAATAGTGACCACCCGGGACAAGCGGCAACAGGTGGAATGGGTGGCCCGCGGAAAATATGCCCTGGCAGTAGCCCCGACGCCGGACGTGCTGGCTGAATTCAAGGCGGCCGGGGCGCCCATAGCTTCGGTCAGGCTCACTGACGGGGGCGGGCTGCAAACCGTGGGGGGTGCGCTGTCCGTTCCCGCCAAACCGGCGCATCCCAACGCCAGCACCGTCTTCCTGAACTGGCTCCTCAGCAAAGAAGGACAGGAGGCCTATGTCAGGGGCATCCGTCTGCCGGCCGCTCGCATTGACGTAACCAGGGAGGGCATCGATGAGTTGTTTTTTGCCGGGCCGAATGACAAAGTCACCTATGGTGACGAGGAGTTCTTCCTGCTCCAGGGAAAGATGCTGCCGCCGATAAGGGAAATATTCGCACCATAAGGGGTTCCTTGAGTTATTGAGTTATTGGGTTACGGAGGGAATCGACTTGAACAGGAAGGCATCTATCGTGGCTTTGGTGCTCGTGGGGTCTCTGCTGGCTGCGGCCTGCGCCCAATCACTGCCGGTCGGCACTCCGGAGCCGACCGTCCCGCCGGGTCTAAAGGGGATACCCGCCCGGGCGGGCTGGCAGGAAAAATGGGATAACACTGTCGCCCTGGCCAGGAAGGAGGGCGAGGTCGTCTACTACACAACAGCCGCGGCGGAGACCCGGACCGCCATCGCCGAAGCGATGAACAAGAAGTTCGGCATCGGCGTAGAGTTCGTCACGGGCCGCGGCCCGGAACTGAGCGCCCGCCTCCAGAAAGAGTACAGCGGAGGCGTCTTTATCGCCGACGTCGTCAATTCTGGTGGGGGGACTTTCACGGGGCTGAAGCAGGCGGGGCTTCTGGGGCAGTTGGAGCCGCTCCTGGTGCTACCGGACGTGCTCGAACCCAAGTCCTGGATAACAGGCGGCGTGCCATTCATAGACAGGGAAAGAATGTTTATCGGTATGCTGGCCGTCTACGAGAAATACGTGGCCCGGAATACCGATCTGGTGAAGGAAGGCGAGATTGCCTCCTACAAGGACTTGCTGAACCCCAAATGGAAAGGGAAGATGGCCCTCTTCGACCCCACGGCCACCGGTTCCGGCGCCTCCATGGTGACGTTTCTGGCCCGGCTGTGGGGACTGGACAGAACGAAGGAGTTCCTGATGGCGCTGGCGAACCAGGACCTGGGTCTGACCAGGGATAAGCGCCTCCACGCCGAGTGGACCGCCAAGGGGAAATACGCCATTTCCCTGGCCCCAAACCCGGAGATGATGGCGGAGTTCATTGACCTGAAATTGCCGCTGGCCCATGTCAAGATCGAGGAGGGCGGCATGGTCAACACGGTCGGCGGAGCCATAGGGATTACGGCCAAACCGGCGCACCCGAACGCCAGCCAGGTCTTCATCAACTGGATGTTGAGCAAAGAAGGCCACGGAGTCTATGTCAGCAGCGTCAAACTGACCGGCGCCCGCGTGGACGCGCCCACGGACGGGATCGACAAGAACATGATCGCCCGGCCGGGGGACAAGTTCATCCAGGCGGACGAGGAGTTTTTCATCCTCCAGCGGGATGTCATCAACATGACCAACCAGATCTTCGGGGCGCTGATGAAGTGAAAACTCCGGGGAGTAGTCGCAGGTCTTCAGCCTGCTGGGGTGGGGAATCCTGGTAGATCAGCATTGGCATGGTATAAAGCTCACAGGCCCCGATGGATCGGGGTGGCACTGGTCTCGTTGACCAATTGACAAAGGGAGTCAGGTATGTTCAGCAGGCTAGTCGGTATCTTGATATTGGGCGCGCTCGTCGTCGCCGCCTGCGGTCAGGCGGCGACGCCCACCGGGCCACCCGCCGCCCCGGCGGTAGCCGGGATTGTGGGGAAGCCCGCGAAACCGGAGTGGCAGGAGAAGTGGGACAGCACATTGCAGGCCGCCAGAAAAGAAGGCGAGGTGCTGGTGTATGGGAATGTCACCCCGGAAACCAGGGCTGAGTTGCCCAGAGTCTTTGAGCAGAAATACGGCATCACCATGGATATCCTGGTGGGGACCGGGCCGCAGCTCGCCACCAAGATCATCAGTGAATACGCCGCGGCTGTCTACCGTCCGGACGCCGTGGTCCTGGGAATGACCACGCTGATCACCGAGTTGAAACCTAAAGGGGTGCTTCAACCCGTCGGGCCGGCGCTGCTCCTTCCTGAGGTGGTGAATCCGAAGGCCTGGCGGGAAGAGCGTCTGCCCTTTACTGACAAGGAGACCCAGGCTGTAGCCATGATCGGCTCCTACGCCCGGTACATTGCTTATAACACTTCGCTGGTCAAGGAGAGCGACATAGCCTCTTTCCGCGATTTGTTGAAGCCGGAATGGAAGGGGAAGATGACGATGTATGATCCCAGCGTCAACGGTTCGGGGAACGAATGGGTTGGCTTTCTCTGGAGCATTTGGGGAATGGACCAGACCAGGGAGTTCCTGTCCCAGTTGGCCCGGCAGGATGTTGAGATAACCCGGGACTACAGGCTGCAGATGGAATGGGTGGCCAAAGGGAAATACGCCATCGCGCTGGGCTACCGCCAGGACACGCTGGCCGATTTCCTGGCGGTGGGGGCGCCCCTGGCGCTGGTGAAGGCGAAAGAAGGGGGCCAGTTCACCCCAGGGGCGGGAGGAATGGGGATGGTGAAGCATCCCCCGCACCCCAGCGCGGCGGTCATCCTGGTCAACTGGCTGCTGAGCCAGGAAGGGCAGACCCTGTTCATGAAGGGATTCAAGCAGCCCACCCTGAGACTGGATATTCCCACCGAGGGAATTGTCCATCCCTCCCTGTTGCCCGGGCCGGGCGACTCGGGAAGCCTCCAGGACGAGGACTATATTATCAACAAAGGCAAGCTGCTCTCGGTGGCCAAAGAGGCCATGGGGATAAAGTAGAGAGGAGAGGGACTGAGGCCGGCACCTGTACCATGGGCATCTTGCCCGTGGTTGGCCTTGGGGCCTGCGGGCGTCGCGCCCGCGCTACGGTTAGCGGTCTCCCTTGTTCACCTTTTGGGGTGTCGGACGGGAAGAGGGAGAAGAGGGGAAAGACCTGTCCCAGAAACCCGCTGCCACTGAGGCTATGTTCACCAAGAACGTCCGGCAAGTGGTGGACTGGGCAGCGCGGCGGAAATATCCCATCGGGGTCGGAGCCTACCATTCTCTGGTGCGTGACAGAGACTCCTAGTAGGAGGCCACTGAAAAAGTCCCTCGCCCAAAGCTGACGGCTTGAGGTGGCCAGATACAAAGTCTTCGGCAAAAAGGGGGTTTTCAGGACCCTCCTAGACTGACGAGAAGTTCTTCTTGGCCTATCGAGGCGATGAAGGTTGCTAGGGAAACTATTCGGCATGAAATGACCGACTAATTCCGTCGTTGAGGGAAAGTTCAATGCGGTCGCTCCCACACTGCCGCACCCTCTTATGCGATCCAGCGGGCCGCCGATCCGATGATTTGTCGTGGCAGGGCGTCTGTCCCAAACGGTCCTATGTGCCCTTGGTACTCGGTTGCAGCCGGCACTGTAAGGGATTAAAATCTATTCTGCTGGCTGGCGCGGTGAAACCCGGTTTGCCGAGTTGGCCCAACCTCCGACGGCGAACGGCGAGGAAATCCGGATAAGGAAGGCTATCGCTGCTCTGTACCGCTGGCCGCTATGGCCTCAGCTTGGTCTGTTACTGGCGGTCGAGACATCGGAAACGCGACTTTGCTTACTCGGCAACCGGCAAGATTGGACAACCCGGCGTAGAACCTCCATCTAGGAATTCATTCGGTGCGGTTCTAGCAGCTTAAGCGAATTTCACTACGGGCGGACGGTATTATGAGCAAACTTCGACTCCAAGCCTACGGGCGGCCGGACCTCGATGGCACCCACAAAGCCGTCGTTGAAACCAACGTGGATGCATCCCTGTCTGTGCCGGGCCCAGCCAGCCCTAAACCGGTCTACTTGAAACTTGAGAATGCTGGCAGGATGTGCGGTTGTTTACTCGCTGAGATCAGGCAAGGCACAGCAAACAAGATTTGGCTTGATCAATTCAAGCAGCGCCACTTGCGCGTCAAGGACGGAGACCCGATTGGCGTTGAAAAGATGCAGCCTGCTGAGGCCCAAAAGGTGGAGTTGAAGGTGCCCGCCGATTTCTCAACTCAAAGGGATACGGCCCGGTTCGTGGGAAAGCCGGTTGCCAGGGGGGAGAAAACTGCCCTTTACACCCTTGCCGGGGATGCCCGCGTTTTCGAGGTGGGCCCCGTTGTGCCCAGGGGCATCGTGACCATTGTGGCGAACACTGAGATCGTTATCTCCCGCACAGAAGGTGAGGAATCGCCAATAACCTATAAGGACATCGGCGGACTGAAGCGAGAAATCAGGTTGATACGGGAAGTTGTGGAGTATCCCCTGCGCTACCCCGAACTGTTCGAGCACCTCGGGATACCGCGAGCGAAGGGCGTCATTCTCTACGGGCCGCCAGGTACGGGGAAGACGCTGATCGCTAGGGCGCTAGCCAATGAAGTTGGGGCTAAGTTCTATTCTGTTAGCGGCCCCGAAATCTACAGCATGTGGTATGGCGAAAGTGAAAAGAAGCTACGTGACATTTTCAGTGAGGCTCAGAAGAATGCTCCGGCCATCCTGGTTATTGACGAACTTGATTCATTAGCTCCCAAACGCGATAAAACGTTCGGTGAAGTGGAGAGAAGAGTGGTTGCTACCTTGCTGGCTTTAATGGATGGACTGGCGCAGCTAAAGGGAGTGATAGTCGTGGGTACCACCAACAGAGTTAACTCTATAGACGCTGCCTTAAGGAGGGAAGGGCGGTTTGGTCTCAATGTCAGCATCGGCGCACCGGACACCGAAGGGAGAAAAGAGATCTTGGGGATTCGCACTCGTCGCATGCCGCTTGGGGCAGATGTCAGTCTGGAGACCACTGCCCAGAGAACGGTGGGTTATGTGGGGGCGGATATTACGTCACTGTGCCGCGAAGCTGCCTACAATGCACTGAGACGACTATTCTCTGCTGATTCCCTGGAGAGGGGACAAATCGCAAACTATGAGGGATTGGAGATAATCCAGTCTGACTTTGATGGTGCCCTGCGAACCACTGCTCCCTCTGCGCTGAAGGAATTCTCGATAGAGATTCCGGAATTGTCCTGGGAAGATATTGGTGGCATGGAGGAAGTGAAAAGGCTTTTGATAGAGAATATAGCCTTTGCGATTACCAAACCGGATGTATTCAGAAAGGTTGGCGTGAAACCAGCGAAGGGGATGCTCCTTTACGGCCCCCCTGGGACGGGGAAAACGCTTTTGGCCAAGGCGGTAGCCAGGGGGTGCGGGGCCAATTTTATAAGTGTCAAAGGGCCTGAAATACGTTCGAAATGGTTCGGCGAATCTGAAGAGAGGGTCAGGTTCCTGTTCGCGAAGGCCCGCGAAGTGGCGCCTTGTGTGGTCTTCTTCGATGAAATCGATTCTGCCGCTCCTAGGAGAGGGCGGGATCCCACCGGGGTCACTGACACGATAGTGAATCAGTTGTTATCGGAGATGGATGGCATAGAAAGCACCGAAGGGGTATTCGTTATCGGTGCGACCAACAGACTCGAGCTGCTTGACCCGGCCGTTTTGCGCCCTGGTAGATTTGACTACCACATAGAGGTCCCGCTACCCGATGAGGCGGCGAGGCGAGCTATTCTAAATATTCATCTCAAAAACAAGCCATTGGCTTCGGACGTGGATCTGGAGGAGCTGGCTAAACTGACCCCGGGATTTTCCGGGGCTGAAATCGGCGAGGCGTGCCGGGAGGCAGCCTGGGATGCTATTCGGGATGCCGGGTTTGAAGCAGAAAGAGTGACGGTGACCATGGCTCACATCAAGAAGGCCGTTGGCAAGATACACCAGACAAGGGACAAGCTGGAGACGGCTCAAAATCCTTCCACCGAGGGTGGTGCCCAATGGGGATAGGCAGGATATTTGCGCTGGGAGCTGCGGGGATAATGACCCTGGCCCCAGCGTTGTCTGAAGCGGTCGGGGAACCCGTTGCTGCCGCAGAATCGCCGTCCCTCCAAGTCGTTTCCATTGGGCAGCCATCCCTGACGGGTATACCCGACTTCATTATGGCCGCGATGTTCGTTGCGGCTGTACTGGTAATCTCTACCTGGACAGTCATTGTCGCCGGCTGGGGGAGGGTCCTGTTCGGGGGAAGATCTCCTGAGGCCGTTTCACCGGCCAAAGGCTCGGCTAGCGTCGTGCCGTCCCTTCTTCAGTTGACTGATAACGTCAGTGAAATAAGTTTGTTGCTGGGGAAGGCCGGAACAAATCTGGAGAAGTTCAAACTCGATCTTGAGGACCACGAGGCGCAAAGCTGGAAGGAAAAGAGCGAGTCCATGGGAAACTATCACCGTCTGGTGGCCAACTTGTTCTTGCTGCTCGACCACCTCGATAGACTCGGCAGGGTTGGGAAGGCATCGGCCGAAGTTCAATGGACTCTTCAGAAAACAAAGCAGCTTCTGGAGGATGAGAATATCCATGAGATACCGGCGAAGATAGGAGACGGCTTCGATGGCGTGTACCACAAAGCTGTGGACAGTCGGCCGGACGAGCTCCCGAAGGGTGCCATAGTGGAGATCGCCAGAAAAGGCTATTACAAAATGGGGCATTCAAGGGAAGAGGATACCGTGTTGCGAAACGCTGAGGTGGTCGTCAGTAGCGGGGTGCCACGATAATGGGCAAGGGCGACTGAGCGCAGGAGGAATAAGGAAGTGACGAGAACCATTGGTATTGATCTAGGCACCTACAACTCCGCGGCCGCGGTGTCGCTGGGTAGGGGCCATGTGGTAATGGCTGAAAGCAGGCATGGGAGAGGTTCCCCGGACGTAAAGAGCTTTCCTTCCTTTGTTTACTTCGACCGTAACGGCCTAAAGCAGCTGGTGGGGCACCCTGCGAAAGCCGTGCAGACGAATAATCCAGAACTGGTGGTTTGGGGGGTGAAGAGGCTCATCGGATTGTCCTACGAAGAAGCGCGAGAAAAAGGCCAGCTAAAACGATTTTCGTACGGTATCGAAAAAGGGCCGTCCGACAGCATTGTAATAAGGGTTGGGGGGGAATGCTACTCTCCCTCCCATATCATGGGCTTTATCCTGCGCGAAATCAAGGAGGACGTGGAAAACCCGAAGGTCAACCCTAGCTTAGGAGGGCCGGTAGAACGGGCCGTGATTAGCGTTCCAGCATATTTTAGCGCCGCACGCACAGGGCACATAGTGGAGGCAGCCAGGACGGCTGGATTTCAAGAAGTGGACACGGTCTCAGAGCCGATGGCAGCGGTGCTGCGGTACGGCCTTAACGTCAACGGGCAAGCCAATGTGTTGACATTTGACATCGGGGCCGGGACCCTTGATGTGACCCTAATGATTTTGATTCAACACGGAGACGATCTGATCCCGGGAGAGCTTTGCACTAGTGGTGATGCGGCGCTGGGTGGTATCGACATGGACGACATGCTTGTCGCATATCTAAGGGAGACGCACGGGCTTCAAAAGATTGAGACAGACCGGAACTCACTGCAGATCCTGAGAGAAGAGGTAGAAAAAGGAAAAATAAGGCTGTCGAAAAGCGAAACAACATTCCTTGACCTGCCCGGCCAACGGAGGGTCAATCTGAGCCGTAGCGAGCTGGAAGATGTCCTGACACCTGTCATAGTAAGGTGCCGGGGCCCCATAAGGGAATCGCTACAGCGCGCAGGAATCACCGCGGCAGAGGTTGACCACGTGCTCTTCGTAGGAGGTCCGTCGCACATGCCATGCATTCGGAGGCTGGTGAGAGATGAGCTGAGCAAACTCGGCGCCAGAGAACAGCTCGTGACTGAAATCGAAAATATGCAGCTAAGTCTCGTTGATCCGATGGAATGCGTCGCTCAGGGAGCTGCCTTGAAGGCTGGAAGGGTCATCCAGCCCTATCTAAAGAGGATCGTTGAAGGTTATGGAATTCGTTTTGGGGGCTACTACAGTGCCGTTATCAAAGACAACTCCAGCTACCCCGTTTCAGGAAAGGGCGGGCTCATACACAGCAATCCCAACGTCCGAGAAGTCCCTGTTGCTTTCGTCCTCAAGAGATCTGATCCGGAAAAATCTACGGCAGCGGGAACGGTTTACAAATACCACGAGCTGGGAGCGTATTCGCTGAGCATCACTCCGACTGGGGATCTGCCTCATGTTGAGGTACTACTTCAGGTGACTGACGACAAGCGCTTGTTGGCGACTCTTGTGCACGGGCCAAGCGGTCAAAAAGTCCACTACGAAGGCCTTCACCACACGGAGGGAAAAGAGGTGGTGCTCCAGGAGGATGAGCCGCCTGAGCCGTGGAGTCCGGAACAGGTGAGTCAGCTCAAGGAAGCGGTAAGGGGTAAAACGGGCGGTTGGACGAAGTCCCATCTGGAACGGCTGATGCACGCCGCGGAGGCAGCATTGGAACTGGTAAGTGACGCAACGAACACCAAGGTGAGGAAAGCAAAGGAAGACTTAGAGTCGTCGGTCAAGAGGGCGGTTGAAAGCGATTGTCAAGATCCCAACCGCGATTGTCCGTCAATATCCAACCGGGCCAAGGAACTCCTCAACGTACTCAGTCTCCCTGAAATAGCCCAGATCACCAAACAGGACTTTCTCAATTATCTTGAGCAACTGACAGTAATAGCGCAGAGCTAAAGGAAATTGATGGCTTGGAAGGACAGAAGATAATCGAGCTGGTCGGTGTAGAGCGGTACGAGGAGGCGCTCAACATCGCGTGGGGTACGAGGGGACTAGAAGTCACTAGAGTGGTAATGATGTTACTTTATGAGTTCCGCGATCACCCTGACGTGAGGGAAGCTCTGTGCAAGGCAGAAAGCGTGCTTGGCGGCGAAAGTAGCCGGGATAAAGGCAGGCGGCTCTCCAGGATAGGGAGGAATGAAGAGGCCGTGCGCTACTTGAAAAAGGCGGTGGATGAGCGTGGCGACGGATCAGATTACCTTTGGCTGGGAAGTGCCCTTGCTGGGTTGAACCGGGCAGAAGAGGCTTTGCCGTGTCTGCGGAAAGCCGTTGAGTTACGAGGCGGCGCAGAAGAGTTTTATTGGCTGGGATATACATTATCTCGGTCGGGCCAAGAGGAATTGTCGCTACCTTATCTGGCCAAAGCCGTGGAGTTGCGAGGTGGTTGGGCAGATTGCCATTGGTTTGGCGCCAGCCTGTCACGACTGGGCCGTGACGAAGAAGCCTTTCCGCATCTTAAGCGGGCTTCGGAGTTGAAAGGCGATGCTGTTAACGAAGCGTGGCTAAAGAGATGTCGGGAGCGCTTGACGACCAGGTGCGAGGAGATCTTTGTTAAGGGCAGGCAACTCTCTCAAACAGGCAATAACGGAGAAGCCTTGCCTAGCCTCAGAATCGTGGCGGAGCTGCGCGGTAATGCGGACGACCACCTTTGGTTAGGCAGTGCACTTTCCTCACTGGGTCGCGGTAAGGAGGCTGTGCCACATTTGCGCAAGGCGGTTGAGCTAAGAGGTGATGCGGTTGACTACCTTTGGCTCGGGCGTACGCTGTCCCAAGCAGGCGAGAAGGAGTCGGCTCTGACTTGCTTGACTAAGGCGGTGGCGCTGCGAGGTGAGATGGTGGATCACAACTGGCTGGGAAGCACCCTTTTGCAGCTCGACCGCGACGAGGAAGCGCTTCCGCACCTTCGGAAAGCATTCGAACTGAAAAACGATGCTACCAACGAGTCGTGGGTAAAATATTGTGAAGAACGCCTTAGGAGGAGATGCGACGAGATTTTCGCCAGGGCTCAGCAGCTTGCTCAAGCCGCGAACAATGAGGAAGCGGTCTCGGCCCTGAGAATCGTCGCGGATCTCAGGGGCAGTGCGCGGGACCTCCACGCATTAGGAAGTACGCTATCTGTGCTAGGGCGAGACGAAGAGGCCTCGCCATATTTGCGGAAAGCAGTTGAGCTACGGGGAGATGCGGTGGACCATCACTGGCTGGGACGTGCCTTGTCTCTGTCGGGTCAGAACGAGTCGGCTCTTCCCCATCTCGGCAAGGCCCTCGAATTACGGCATAGCTGGGTTGACTACTACTGGATGGGCAGAGTCCTGTCCCAGTGTGGGCGCGATAAGGAGGCACTGCCGAACCTTCGGAAGGCGGTGGACCTGGGTGGCGATGATGCGACCCACGAGTGGCTCATGGTATGCCAGGATCGTCTGAAAGCCAAAGGAACCGGTTTGATGACTTCTTTTAGCGCTCTTTTTCACCGGCGTCACGATTGAAATAATTCACTTGAGCGCTGGGACCCACCACGCCCCTTGTAGCCGCGGGGGGTGATCATGCGGTCACCGTGGGTGAAGGTCAGGGAGTTGCCAACGATCACTGTGGTGAGCATATCGACCGGCTGGCCGGGCAGTTCGGTCAGGGTGGTGATGGAGACCTTCTGTGCCTGGCGGTAGGCGTCGGTGACGATGCCCACCGGGGTGGTGGGGAGGCGGTGGTGGAGGATGAGCCGCCGGGCCTCTTGGAGTTGCCAGGTCCGCCGGGTGCTGGCCGGGTTGAGCAGAACCAGGACGAAGTCCGCCTCCGCCGCCAGGGAAATCCTGCGCGCTATAGTTTCCCACGGGGTCAGCAAGTCGCTGAGGCTGATGACGGCGAAGTCATGGGCCAGGGGCGCGCCCAGCAGGGAAGCGGCGGCCTGGGGAGAGGATACTCCGGGGACTATTTCCACGTCAACGTTCAGATTGCCTTTGTGAATGGTTTCCAGCACCGGGCTGGCCATGCCGTACGTCCCGGCGTCGCCGCTGCAAACGACGGCCACTTTCTTGCCCTCCATGGCCAGCCGGACTGATTGCTCCGCCCTTTCCATCTCGTGCCGCATCCCGGAGGCAATGACCTGTTTGTCGCCCAGCAAGGGCGCTATCTGGTTGACATAACTCCGGTAACCGAGGATGATTTCGCTATCTTCTATCGCTCTTCTGGCAGCCGGGGTCAGGTGTTCCAGGCTGCCGGGACCGAGACCGACAATGACTAGTTTGGCGTTCATATTGGACTACTTGTAATTGCTTGAGTTCTCTGGCCTCACACAGAGACACTAAGGAGACAAAGTTTATTCACTATTCTTTGAGGCTTTGTGTCTTTGTGTGATTATTCATATCAATCCTTCCTTGCTTGGTCGGCCAAGCACCGTGAAGGATCAAAACAACGGCTCACAGGCACGGTGGCCTGTGGTACCGGCGTATCACCAAAGTTGGACCTGGCCACCGCCAGGGTGAGGTCGCGCAGTTTCTGTTTTTCCACGAGCAGCTCGCCGCCGTTGGACGCCAGCAGGGCGGCCGGTTCGCAGACGCCTTTCAGACCGAGGTGCCGGAGGACCGTGCCGGATGGGTTGGGCACGCGGTCCACCTGCTCTAGTTGTGCCGGTGTCAAAAAGGCGACGGGAAAGTGGTGCTTATCGGCGAAGGCAGTCAGTCCAGGCTCGCCGGTCCTTGAGGAGATAGTGGCCACGGCGGCTATTGAAAGAGGGGACAGGTCAAACTTCTGGAAGATGGAGCCAATAGCCTCCTCGAGGGTTTCCATCGCCAGCCCGCGATGGCACCCCAGGCCCAGGACGAGGCTCCGGGGACGAAAGACGACGTTGTGCTCAATCCCGATTTGCTGCTGGCTGTAGACCCTGTCGGTAATGATAATGGCCCCCTGGCACCGGGAGTGTCTCAGTGCCGCCAGGGACGGGGACCGGCGTATGTTGTCCGGCCAGGGCTTCGAGGCCGGCCACCAGTCTTTCCGGCCGGCTTCCTGGAACAAGGCCACGGCTTCGCCGTTGACCAGGGCGGCGCTTACTCTGGTCATGTGGGTGCGGTCTTCGATTTGCCAGCCGAGCTCCTTGCCCAGGAGATCGAGCGGCAGTGTTTCCAGAGACTCCGCCGCCGATGTGATTATCGCCTGCGCTCCTAACGCAGACGCTACTCTTTCGGCCAGTTCGTTGGCCCCGCCCACATGTCCCGAAAGGAGGGAAACGGCGAACTTGCCTGCCTCGTCAACGGCGACCACGGCGGGATCGTGGTATTTGTCTGTCAGGAGCGGCGCCAGGAGGCGCACCGCCGCGCCGGCGGGCATGAAAAGCACCAGCGCCCGGTACCGGGAGAAAAGGCCGGGCAGGAGGTCTTTGACGGATGAATACGAATGGCCCGAATCTTCGCAGTGGAAGCGCTCCGGGACGTAGAGGTCACAATCGCCAAGGCTCCAGTGCAGCTTCTTGGCGAGCTCCACGCCCCGTTTTCCCAGGGCCACAATAGCTATGCGCGAGGCGTCGCCTTGCGCAGGGGGAACGGGTTTACCAGGCATCGTTTTTCCCCCGCTTCCTGTGGATTCCGGCCTTCGCGGGAATGAAGGCCCTCGCGGGCATGACGGGTTGGACGGTGGCCCGGCGGTGGCCGTGGCTGAACGTGGAATCATACAATCTCGATGCAGCGAAGTCGGAGGACTTCAGGTCCGGCGAAAAGACCTTGCCCACCATGATAAGCGCCTGCTTATTGATCCCTGACTCGTTGACTGCTGCGGCGACATCCTGAAGGGTGGAGCGGACCATCTTTTCGTCTTTCCAGCTAACGCGGTATACCACGGCCACGGGGGTGTCTGCCGGGTAGCCGGCGGCCTGGAGTTCGGCGACAACCTTGCCGATGGAAGCCACGCTGAGGAAAAGCACCAGCGTGGCGTGGTGGGCTGCCAGGGAACGCAGGTCCTCGGGGACCGGGGTGCGTCCGGCCAGCCGGCTGATGATAACGGTCTGCGATATCCCCGGGGCGGTCAACTCCGTTCTGAGAGCCGCGGCGGCGGCGAAAACGGAGCTGACGCCGGGGATGACCGCATACTCTATGCCATGCTCCCGTAGGAAAACGATCTGTTCCAGCAGCGCCCCGTAAAGGGATGGGTCGCCGCTGTGGACGCGGGCCACCACTCTGCCGGCCTTTACGCTTTGCAGGATTAACTGCCGGACTTCCTCCAGGGTCATGCCGGCGCTGCCATGGACCTCGGCGCCTTTTTTGGCCCAGCGGAGGAGGGCGGGATTGACCAGAGAATCGGCGTAGATGATGACGTCGGCCCTGGCCAGGACCCTTTTGCCTTTGACGGTGATCAGTTCCCGGTCGCCCGGGCCGGCGCCAATGAAATAGACCTGTGTCTTCAATTCTTCCTCACAATGAGCAGGGAGAAATAGT
The DNA here is from genome assembly GCA_016210565.1 of Chloroflexota bacterium. Classification (GTDB taxonomy): domain Bacteria; phylum Chloroflexota; class Dehalococcoidia; order JACQUA01; family JACQUA01; genus JACQUA01. Next base: position 13,961 of record JACQUA010000334.1, on the reverse strand, counting down.
CTATCTTTGTCCCGCGGAGTTTGCCGACATCCCGGTGGACCTGCTCTCCGGGAAGATGACAGCGGGTCACCAGGACGGCCTTGGTCAGGAGCCCCTTCTTCTCGATCAGGTCGAGGAGCTTATCCAGGTTGCGGTTGACCTTCAGGAAAACCGCGGCATCGAAGTTATCCAGGGCGCTTTCCAGAGGTTGTATGTTGCCGGTGGCTGGCATGATGGCCAGCCGTTCGTTACCGGCAGCCAGGGGGGTCAATGACCGGGCGGCGGCCGCGGTGATGGAGGACACGCCGGGGACTATTTCGATGCCGGCCTCAGGATAGAGCGCCTTGACGGATTGGTAGACATAGATGAAAGTGCTGTACAGCGAGGGGTCCCCCTCGGTGACAAAGGCCACGTCCTTCCCTTCTTTCAGTTTCCGCACGATGATGGCGGCCGACTCCGCCCAGGCCGCGGCCAGGCGTCCGGCGTCGGTGGTCATCGGAAAAGTCATGGTGATGACTTCCGGGGGCGTCGGCGTTTTGAGCTTCTTCAGCACAGAAAGGGCCAGGCCTTCAGTATTCTCACTGCCTTTTGGGACGCAGACGACGTCGCACTGTCTCAAGAGGCGCTGTGCCCTGATGGTCAGCAGCTCGGGGTCGCCGGGCCCGAGGCCGATGCCGAAGAAGCGACCTGGTACGATAGGCCTCCGTGCCTGTCGCGTGCGAGGAAGGCCGAGGCCCGGGTTCCTTTTCCGGGCGGCATTCGGGGTGGTCATTCGTAGTCCTGCACAGGTCTGTTACTGGCTCTCACAGGCACGGAGGCCAGTGGTTACTGGTTTTCTGGCCGATACGATGAAGACCGGGTTAAGGGGCTCCAGGCGGGTCAAGGACCCTGCGTCCTGGCTGCGGAATATGCTCACCAGCGTTACCTCGGTCGCCAGTCCGGCCTGTTTCAAGAGGGTCTGGGCGCTGTGGAGGTTTTCCAGCGTGGTCACGTTGGCAACCAGCCGGCCGCCGGGCTTCAGTTTGCCGGCGCAGGTCTTGAGGATTTCCTCCAGCCTGCCCCCGCTCCCGCCGACGAAAATAGCGTCGGGTTCTTCCAGTGTCGCCAGGACTTCGGGAGCCTCTCCTTCGATAACGGTCAGGTTGGCCACCCCGAACTTCCGGTAGTTCTGCTTTATCAGACGGGCCGTGGCTGCTTCTTTCTCGATGGCGCAGACGCGGCCGTCCGGGCACAGCCGGGCCGCTTCGACGGCCACCGAACCGGAACCGGCGCCGATATCCCAGACCGCGCTGGCGGGCGACAGGGCCATTTTGGCCAGGACGATGGCGCGGACCTCCATCTTGGTTATCAGGCCGGGGCGGCGCCGGTCGAAGGCCTCTTCGGGAAGCCCCAGCACCGGCAGGGAGGGATCGTCCGGCGCCGGCGGACCACCGGCCAGCAGGAGCACCACGTTGGGCGAAGGAATGTCGAGGCGGGAAAGTTCCTCCAGGCTTGCCGAAAAGAAGTCCTCCTCTTCACCCCCCAGGTTGTGTGCGACAAAAGCGTCAAAATGGTCGATGCCCGCTCCAAGCAGCGCTGTGGCAATAGCCGCGGGGGTGTTGACATCGTCTGTCAGGATGCCGATCTTCCGGCTCCTTCTTGCCGCCGTCAGGATGGCTTCGATCGGGCGGGCGTGGGCGCTCAGCAGGACCGCGTCGTCCCACGGCTGCTTGAGGCGGGCGAAGACAAGTTGGAGGGAGGTCAAGTTGGGTATTATTTCCAGCCGCTCAGGCCCCAGTTTTTCCACCAGGTAGCGGCCGATGCCGAAAAAATTGGGGTCGCCGGAAGCCAGTAAGACCACCGGTTCCTTGCCGAGATGTTCTTTGATCAGGTCGAGGGTTCCGGCCAGGTTGCTTTTCAGGACGTGCTTCTTTGCGGCAGTGCGAGGGAAGAAGGAGAGAAGGCGCCGGCTGCCGATCAGCACCGCGGCCTGATTTATCAAAGCCAGGCTGCCGGGCGTCAGGCTCTCCTGGCCGCTGTCCAGCATTCCGATGACGTAAAGCTTGTTGTTGTCCATTTTGGCTATAGCCGTAGGGGCGGACACACGGGTCCGCCCCTACGGAAGGTCGGTCCGTGCCAGAAGCTGCCCTTCGAAGTCGAAAAGCAGGCAGTCCACCCGGAGTTTCTTTGCGACGAGGTCTTCGGATTTCTCCTGCGCCGACCGGCAAACAAGGCCGGCGACGTTCGCACTGTCGCTAGCGGTAACCATTTCCAGGAAATGGCGGGCGGTGTTGGCCTGGCGCAGGGTCTCCATGCCGGGGGAGGCCACCCCGGCCGTCCGCGCCAGGGAAGGCAAAAAGTCCGGGCTGAGCTGGCCCCGGCTGACGTGGGTGGAAAAGTTGCCGGACGCGATTTTGGATAGCTTGCCGATAAACCCGCAAAGATAGACCTGGCTGATCGCATGGCGCACGCATTCTTCGAGCGAAAAGCCGGCGAAATCGCCCATCTGGATGAAGGCTTCGATAGGCAGATCCAAGACCCGCCGCGCGAACTTCTCGCTACGGGCGCCGGTGCACAGGGCGATTTCCCGGCAGCCGGTGGTGACGGCGATATCCAGGGCGAGCTTGATGGTGGCCTGGTAGGCGTCGGTGGAGAAAGGAATGACCAGGCCGGTCGTCCCCAGGATGGAAATGCCGCCGGCAATGCCCAGCCGCGGGTTCAGGGTCCGCCGCGCCAGTTTCTCCCCGTTCGGGACCGAGATAGTCACCTTCAGACCGATCTTGAGCCTTCCAGCGGTCGGGGACGCCGCTTCCAGTATCATCTGTGTCGGGATGGGGTTGATGGCCGGTCCCCCGACGGCCAGGCCGAGGCCCGGCCGGGTCACCCGCCCCACCCCTTCCCCTCCCTCAATCACCACCTTGGCAAGGGGTCCCCTTGCAAAGCTTTCCACGCGGGCGATTATCTCGGCGCCGTGGGTGATGTCCGGGTCGTCTCCGGCGTCTTTGATGACCGAAGCGGTGGCGGCCTCGGCAGACAGATCGCAACTGGCCAGTTTGAAGGTGGCGAGGAAACCGGCGGGCAGCATGATGGTTACCTGGTCCGGGGCAGCGCCGGTTTCGAGGGCGATGGCCGCCGCCTGCACCGCAGCCGCGGCGCAGGCGCCCGTGGTGTAGCCGGTTCTCAGTCCGGTTCTTTTACTATGAATGGCCATGCCGCAGTTCCATATTTAACCGCACGCGCACTAAAGGATAGTGGATTGTCTCACACAAAGGCACGAAGGGCACAAAGGAATTCGTGTAGCGGATGCGCCGACACTTTGCGGGAAGACATACCGTTCACGGCTTATGAAGCGACCCTGGTCTGTCATCGCCTTCGCATGGACCCCAATCATGCAAGCACTATCTGAAGGATTCAATTTCCCCGCCCCAGCATGATTCGCAGTCCCACGCCCTCGGGGGCCAGTCCGGCCACGGCGTCGCTTATTGCCTGGTGGACGAGGGAATCCCCGGTATTGGCACCTTCCCGCTGGATTTCCAGCCGGCCCGTGTTGGTGGCCGACGCTACTACCCTGAAAGCCGGCGTCGAATCATTCCCCGCGACCTCGGCCCGGGCGACGCCGTTTTCCCTGGCAAGAGCATCGACCCGGATAGCGAAGATGTCACCGGCGGGCGTGCGAAGCTCGACCTTCTCTATCTTTTCGTCGTGAAAAAGGAGCGAGGCGGCGGCACTGGAGGCGGCTGCCCAAACGAAGATATCGGAAGGTCCGTCTCCGCGTGTTAGATGGATCCCGTTGCTGCCCGCAGGCAACCCCTCCAGTGTCAAAGGGGTCTCCATCGCCTGGCTGTTAAGCGCCCCGATCCGGGAGGCGTGGACCAGCACTGGCAGTCTCAAATCTGAATCCCGTAGCACATCCAGCTCTGAAAAAACCGAAGGCGGGGCGCCCGAGGTGACAATTTGCCCCCTGTCCAGGACGTAGATGTTCGTGGCGTAGAGCGAGGCCAGGTCCACGTCGTGGGTAGCCATCAGCAGGGTGACTCCCCTGCGGCGGGCAAGCCCCAGAAACAGATGCATAATCCTAATGGCGGTGCGGGGGTCCAGGCCGGAGGTCGGCTCATCCAGAAAGATGATTTCAGGCTGCATCGCCAGGACCCCGGCCAGGGCCACCCGGCGTTTCTGGCCGAAGCTCAGGGTCTGAATGGCGCGGTCTTTATGATCCAACATGTCCACTTCGCGTAAGGCGGCGGTCAGCCTGTTTTCTATTTCCAGGGCAGGAAGGCCCAGGTTTTGCGGGCCGAAGGCTACGTCCTGGGCTACCGTGCTGGCAAAAAGCTGGTCGTTGGGGTCCTGAAACACGAAGCCGATTTTCGCATATAAGTCTGCTGGTTTCCACTGGCTGATTTCCCGGCCTGCCAGGAGTACTTTGCCCTGGTTCGGTTTGAGCAGGCCGGCGAAGGTCCGTAGCAGTGTGGTCTTTCCCGAGCCGTTGGGTCCCAGGAGGAAGGCGAATTCCCCGGCTTCGATGGTCAGGCTGATAGCCTCGAGGACATTCCTGCCGCTGATAAAACTAACGGAGATACCGCGGGCTTCTAAAAGGGCCATATTCTCAAATACCCTCCCAGCCAGCAAAGTCCCGGCAGGACACTGAGCGCTACAGCCTGGGAAATATACCCCTTCCCCCGGCCTTTTTCCGGCGCGGGCATGTCGCCGGTATACCCCCGCACGGCCATAGCCTCGTAGACCCGGCTGGCCCGGTCGTACGTCCGGACCAGGACCAGGGCAAAAAGCGTGCTGGTGGAATTCAAAGCCTTCTTCCAGTTGTGATAGCCCAGGCGTAGTTGCTGGGCCTGTCTCAGTGTCCGGGCCTCCTCCAGAAGGAGGAACATGTAGCGGTAAATGAGGGCGGCGAGCTCTACCAGGACGTCGGGCAAACGCAGCCAGCGCGCGGCGGACAGGAGCCCCATCGGGCTGGTTGTAGCGGCCAGCGCCAGTATCACCAGATTCCCGGCGGCGACCCGGCTGGCGATGAGGAGTCCCTGGGCGAGGCCCTCCCATCTGGCTGCAAAGGGTCCCACCGAGAAGATTATGCTGGACCCCGTCCAGAACGTCTGCGTGACTATGACCAGCGCGGTCATATATGCGGGGACCAGGAGGCGCTGCCACAGTTGCCGGCCTTTCAGTCCGATCTTGAGCAGAATGGCCAGCGCCGCCGCGGCCAGGAGCAACGAGGTCACGAGGTACGGCGAGGTGAGAATGATGGCCAGGGTTACGAAAACGGCTATCATCTTTGCCCTGACTTCCACCCGGCAGAGAAAGCTGGAACCAGTGTTTAGACCGGAGACATCAACGCAATCGCAGTGTTTCAAGGGGTGGCTCCAGTCTCGAGAGAATGTATCCAGATAACCTGCCACGAAAATAGGCTGTCACCCTGAGCGAAGTCGAAGGGTCTTTCCGCGCCCGTTCCAGAGAGAGATTCTTCGACTCCGACTCGCTTACGCTCGTCTTCGCTCAGAATGACAGGACGGAAAAGATTCTTCGCCTCGCTCAGAATGACAGGACGGAAAAGATTCTTCGCTTCGCTCAGAATGACAGGACGGAAAAGATTCTTCGCTTCGCTCAGAATGACAGGTGTGCATCAGCCCTTCCTGGGAAAACTACGCCAGACGTATCCCATGATGAAGCCGCCGGCCAGGCCCGCCAGGGTGAAAATGAAAAGCAGGAGGTCCCCCTGTATGTTGAGAAACGGCTGTTTTACGGTGGCGCCCAGCTCTCCGGCGTATTTCCCCACCACTGCCACATCCACCCCTTCCCAGGAGCCGGGCCTGAACACTGACGCGGCAACGAGGACAGCCAGAAACGCGGCTCCGGCGAAGGCCCACCAGCGTGCGGGTAAAGATTTCCGGGTGGTAAGATCGAGAGCGGCCAGGATGTCCGGGCGGCGCTCCTGGATGAAAGTGAAAACGCCGGCGGTGATAATGCCTTCCAGCAGGGCCAGGGGTATCTGCGTGGGAGCGAAAGCCAGGGCTATGGTAGCCCACACCGCGCCTATGGGGCTGTCGCCGTGAAGGGCCAGGGCCATTGACGTAGCCGTGCCCGCATAGGTGCTGAGGTCGGCGAAAAAGCCGGCGGCAAAGGCCGCCGCCGCCAGGGGCAATTTCGTCCACCGGCACAGCAGAAAGGCGGTGTAGCCCGTGGCGGCCCCGATGACTCCCATGTTCAGGGTGTTGGCGCCCAGGGTGCTCAGGCCGCCGTGGGCCATGAACAGCGACTGGATCAGGAGCACCACCAGGGTGATGGCGGCCGCCGGCAAAGGGCCGAGAAAGAGCGCGGCCAGTCCCACTCCGGTGGGGTGGGCGCAGGTGCCGCTTATGGGTACCGGGATGGGCAGGGCGGAGATGACGAAGACGGCCGCCCCCAGCAATCCCATCAACGGCTTGACGGCCGGTTGTTTTGCCGTCAACGCCTTTATCTTGTGGGCCCCCATGAGGACGAAGGGTGTGGCCGCCGCATAGTGCGCCGCCGCCCAGCCCGCCGGCAGGATACCTTCAGATAGATGCACCTGAGTCTCCTTCCGAGGTAGCGGCGGCGAGGCGGAGCAGGGAGTTGATCGAGCCGCCTGTGGCGCAGGTTTGTCGCGGGGATGTGCCCATCGTCAAGTTGCGGCGGACCGCCGCCGGAGAAACATGAATGCCACGGCCAGCGCCAGCCAGAACAATGTCAGCCCGGCAATGGAAAGGGCGCGAAAGCCCCACAACAGGGACACCGGCACGGTAACAGGCGGGGCGGGGTGGGGGGGCAGGAAGAAGTAGACCGGCGCAGCGAGTAGCGCCGCAAACCCTACTCCGACAATCCAGGAGCCAGGCCGGATGCCTCGCAATTTGCGCATAAGCGCCAGGCTCATGACGGTGGTGGCCAGGGAAAGACCGAGGAGGACCAGATAGGTTGTTTGCCGGAACTGGATGGTTTCCAGCCCGCCGACGCCGGGCGGGTTGGCCGGGTATTTCAGAAAGGGGAACAGGGAGACGGCCCAGTATGCGGCCGCTGCCAGGACTGCTATTCTCGACTTATCACTTTGTCCGGGGAGGAGGGTGTCGAACAGGCCGTATACGGAGCCGAAAAGTATCCCCAGGAAGACCCCGTAGATGATGAAACCGAGCACCATGCCCAGCTTCATCACCCCGCGGGAAAAACCCTCTTCCACGGTGCCTGGTTGCCCCTGCTCAAGTTCGATGGCCTGGTCGATCAAGGGCGTGGTAAACACCAGAGAGAAAAGCGCCAGCACGGCGCCTCCTGCCAGACCAGCCAGAAGGGCCGCCTTAACATTTTGGCCGATGGTCATCGTTCAGACCTTTCAATGGCAAGGGAAACCGGCGGCGTGACGGGCGTCGTGGAAGAATTCGTGCAGCCAGTTTTCCTGGATGACCCTTATCCCGAGGTCGCTCGCGAAGAACATGGCATAAAGCCCGCTGAGGATGGCCAGCGACATGGCCAGCCAGTGCCAGTTGGTGAGGATTCTCCGTTGCAGTGTACCGATAGTTTCCATGTTTTTCCTCCTTTTAAATTAACCTGTTTGATGCGTGAAAGGCGGGCAGGCTTCACTTGTGCCCACAGACAGATGCATCCGGGACGCCTCCCGAAGGAGCGGCAGCCAGGTGGAGCAGGGCGTTGATGCAGGCCACGGCGATGGGGCTGCCGCCCAGTCGACCGGGCAGCGTTATGTACGGGACGTTTGTTCCGGCGAGGCGTTCCTTGGATTCCGCCGCCTTGATGAACCCCACCGGCACACCAACGATGAGGGCCGGCGGCGGCGCGCCTTGGTCGAGAAGGTCGAGGACTGCCAGCAGGGCGGTGGGGGCGTTGCCTATGACCGCCACTCCCCGGGCCAGTTGCGGGGCTAGCCGCCTGATCCCGGTAGCCGTCCTGGTAACCCCGGCGTTCTCTGTGGGCCCGCCAGCGGGCGACTGCTCTATGGCGCAGAAGATGTTGCAGCCGAGGTCCGAAGCCAGTTTCCGGTTGATCCCCACGGCCACCATGCGCACGTCGGCGATGATGGGCTTACCGGCTCTCAGTGCGGCCAGACCCGATTCCATGGCGCGCGGATGGAATTCCAGCGCCGATGAAATCTCCGGATTGGCGGTGGCGTGCAGGACCCTCTTCCTGACCGGCCCTTCGGCTGGGGAGTCGATCCCGGGATACAGTTGGCTGATGAGGGCGAAACTTTGTTTTTCGATGCTAACCGGTTGCCGGGGGTCTGCCTCCCCTCCCGCAAGGCCCCCGGCTGGACCGGGGTCATGGGCTACGCATCCCCCGGTGATTTCCTCCAGGCGGTCTTGCAGAACATCGACAATGCGAGAATCGATGCCGAGGCTTTTGGCCATTCTGATGTTTATGCCGGGGTAGTTCTCCGACAGTCGCCGGAGCTCGTCCGGGATGTGACGGTTGAAATGCGCGCCTTCAAAAAGGAAATAGGGCAGGACGATGACGTCTTTGATTCCGCGGTGGAACAGGGAGGCGACGGCCGCCTCCAGGTCGGGCTGGTTGAACTGGAGAAAGGCCGGTTGCACGAAGCTGCTGTTGCCCAGGCCGGCCTGCAGGAGGGCCGTTATCTCTTTCAAACGGGCGCCCTCGATTTGTTCGCCCCGGCTTCCGTGCGCCAGAAGGATGATTCCCGGTAGACTCATGATGTCTCTCATTCCGGATTATGCATCTGCCCGGCGGGGCGTAGCCGCAGGTCTTCAGCCTGCGCGGGCGGGGTAAGTGAAGCATTCAGATAACGCATGTGTGATTCGGGTCTGTACAAACAAAAAGCCCCTGCCTCATAGAACCGGCAGGGGCTTAGAAAACGTATTCTGGGCCCTGGCCTTTCCTCGAAGGCTTCTTTCCTGGACAGAGACCGGAGACCTGGCTCGGTCCGCCCCGGGCGGACATCACAGTTGCGGGACAGCGCCGGATTCTCACCGGACTTCCCCGGACGGGCTGCTTCGGCAGCCCTCCTTTGCCCTATTTTTTTTGCCCTTTCAAGGGGCAGCCTATATTAAGACATTTACCGCCTTTTTGTCAATGGCACTTTCGTGCCTGTTCGTCCGTCAGGCGTGATTATTGCTCGTCGCCCAGCAGCACCGACGTGCTGGAACACACCTGCCAAATGACGCTGACCTGCGGTATCGACGGCGGCGCTCCCACGGCCCTACCTCAGACGTTCAATTCTCTTTTTCAGATCCGCGATCTGGGTGTCTGAAATAGACAGTGTGAGGACCCTCTCAATATCTGCTTTTGCAAGCGCAACGTTACCACTTTCCTCGAAGATATCGGCTCTCTTGAGATAACTTTCCGAGTCGGAGTTGTCTGCTCTTAGTGCCTTATTCAATAGCTGGAGGGCTTTATTCCGGTGGCTATTTGCTTGGCGGACCTTGCCTTGCTGTCGCTGAACGTGAGAGATGTTCAGATACGTTTCGGCGTCCGTTCCGTCCAGTTTCAAAGCAGTGGCGTAGTCAGATTCGGCGTAACCATATAGGCACTTCACTTTTACTGCCAGGTCGTCGGGTTTGGGCGCATCAGGCAAGATATTCGCGCCCAGGTTTACGCCGCCGTGTTTGAAGGTTTCGTCTCCCCGAACTCTTGCGTGTGGAGATTCGTAGTCGGGGAAGATGCCGTAGCTCATTAACAAGCCATCGGCCAGACTCTGGAACGCACGAGCGCGGGACTTGTGTGAGTCAGGGTTCTCAGGTGTCAGCTCAATACTCTTAACGTACAACTTCAACGCACCATCGAGCAAGTCGTCTAGTTCCCCATTGCACTGAATATCAGTAGATTCATCCGACCCATCCGATGGGATAAGCGCAAGTATTTCTGTGGCTTTTGGATTTTCGTGAAATCCGTAAAAGTCGGATTTGCACCTGAGCTTATTGAGCGGTCCTCCGAAGCTGTGGAGGCCAATCCTTTCATTCGCTGCTCCGAGATAGAATATTGAAAGGATACCCCGAAACCTTGGCCTAATATTTGGCTCGCTTCGTGCGACACGTTCGACTTCCTCAACTGCGGCATCGAAGCTAAACTTGGCCCGGTCACAAGCCTCATCGAAGCGATTGTCCAGATCGTCTCGCATAAGACCACGAACCCAATCTGCGACGCCGGTCAGGAGTGTGCGCTTTGGCGGCACATAATTCTCGCTACGTACGGTTTGGCGAGCCCCGCACGAGTTACAGAACTTACCTGTCTCATTGACTCGGGTATTGCAAATTCGGCATTTCTTCATAACAATCACCTATCCCGACGAGTCGGGACAATGACCGTGAAAATGAACGAGCGCTGTGCGACCACCGTGGGGGCGAACCGGTGTTCGGCCGCCGGCGGGCAGATACTTGGGTCTGCCCCTACGGTTCGGCTGGCCACGATGGCCTATCTTCTGAGGGATCGCAACCCGTGTTGACCCGGGTCACCGGCCAAGCGTCCTCTTGAAGGTTTCTTCATCAATACCTGCCTGGCGGAGCATCTCGTGGAAGGTCCCCCTGGGGATATCTCTTTTGCCCTTGTGGCTGAGCCTCACTTGAAGGATAGTGCTGTCTTCCAGGATTCTTTCCCAGGTCTCGTGCTTACTCGATCTGACCAGTGCAAAACCGAGTTCGCGAAGCGCACGGCGCATGTCATCGTAGCTGTAGGTGGCCATAGCGGACGCCTATGAGCTCCATGAGTTCCCAGTCTTCTTTGCAGGATATGATCCTGGAAACGTAGGGCTTATGGTGCGCCCGGTTCGGACTTCCGGCGTAAGTCTCCTCACGCGCCGCATAGTCCTGGGCGTATTCCCTGATCATCTCGACCATGGCTTCGAGAGCCTGTTCTTTGGTGTCCATCTCGGTCACGAGGTCCAGCTCCGGGCATTTGGCCATGTATTTGCCATCGTCCTTGACGATGAATACCGTCAGAGGCGCGAGGGTGGTGGTGATGCCAGTGTTATTCGCTGTATCGCTTCCCATTTTTCTGTAGCCTTCTCTAGCGGCGGTTTTGTCACTCTGAGTGAAATCACCTGTATTTCAGGTCTTATTTGAAAACAACTTTGAAGTCCTCCGCCCCTATCTTCATGGCGGCTTGCTTTACGGCGTTATACTCCCTGGTAGAGGTGAATACGTCGCCGGGGCGGGCTCTCAATATCGGCATGATAGATTGAGTGTCAGCATCCAGCCGGGGCGATGGATAATTGCTTCCCTTTACAAAAACATCTGCGCCTTCCCTGGTCAGCAGCCAGTTAAGAAACAACTGCGAGGCGCTGGGATGCGGCGCATCCTTGAATCCGTTGATCAGGCCCCAGCCGGTAGCCAGCGGCCGCGGTTCTTTCAAATCCATAAACTTGATGGGCGCTCCGGATTTCTCGAATTCCGGCGGTACCGCAGGGCTAACTCCAATGCCGATAGCGTATTTCCCTCGCGCCACCCATTCCGCGTGCTGGCGGTGGTCCCTGGTGAAGATGCCTATGTTGTTTGCCAGATTTCTCATGAACTCCCTGCCGCGATCAACGCCCATCAGGTGGTTTAGCTGGAACGTATACCATTCGTTGCCGTTGCCGCTCTGGCTCAGGTCGTCCAGAACTATCCTCCCTTTCCATTTTGGGTTGAGGAGATCGGGCGTCGACTGGACTTCCTGGGGATTCACTATATCGGTGTTATATATGTAGGACGGCATCGCCAGCAGGGCCAGGGCGAACCCGTGCCTTTCATCGTCTACGTAGGGGAGTTTTCCGCCAAACCACGCGCCCGGGTTAAGCACTTCCGGGTGGAAAATCAGCGGCTCCAGGGGAATAGTGAGGTTCAGAGGTGTGACGCCCTCAAAAAATGATGAAGACCCGAGTATGCCCAAATCCGGCATGTAAAGCCCCGCCCGCCTTTCCATCTGGATCTTTTGCACCAGCTCGGCGCCCCTGCCAACCACGAATTCGAGGTCTATGTCATACTTCTTCTTAAAAGCGTCGGCGAGGGCGGGCCTGATTTCCGCATTGGCGGGGCTCATATAGATGACCACTCTTCCTTCTTTTTTCGCCTCGGCGACAAGTTTATCCCATCTTTGTTCAAATACTGATTTGGTCTGGCCCACCGGGGCCGGCGCGGCCGCCGGCGTTGGCGGCGGGGGGGCGCCACATGAGGCTATCAGAGACAGCGATACAATGAAAACCAGCGCGAACACAGTCTTCTTCATTTTGACCTCCTGTCGGCGGCGACACTATTAACCGGCGAATTCCGTAGCAATTCTAGTAACCGCTGCCTCGTTTGTCAAGCCGCCAGGGCAGCCTGTTGTAGGGGGATCGGTCGATGCGGGCCAGCCGGCGGGCGAACATGCTCGGCTCTCCGAGAGTCCCGATGCGTGGGGGCGGGTCCGCCCCTACGGTGGTGAACTGGTCAGTTGGATTTGACGGCGGGGCGATAGGCACGGCGACGCGCAGCGGGCACGGCGACGCGACAGGCACGGCGACGCGACAGGCACGGAGGCCTGTCGTACTGGCAGCAGGTGTGCAAACCGGGCCCCTGACCATGTATAATTGCCTCTATGCATCAGGTTATTGCCATTGTCGGCATGGCGGGGTCAGGCAAGAGCGAGGTATCCCGCCTGTTCGAGGAAGCCGGTTTTCACCGGGTGAGATTCGGCGACGTTACCGATGAAGAGGTCAAAAGACGGGGGCTGGCGCTCAACGAGGAGAACGAACGGCGCGTCCGGGAACTGCTGCGGAAAGAACATGGGATGGCGGCCTATGCCGTTCTGAACCTGTCCCGGATAGACCGGGCGCTGGAAACAGCCGGCGTCATCATCGACGGTCTGTATTCATGGGAGGAGTACCGTTTTCTGGGGGAACGCTACCCGGCCTTCAAGGTGCTGGCGGTATACGCCTCGCCGGCCACCAGGTACCGGAGACTGGCCTCCCGGGCGGTCCGGCCGCTGGCCGCAGACGAAGCCAGGCAGCGCGACATCACCGAGATCGAGAATCTGAAAAAGGGCGGACCTATTGCCATGGCCGATTTTACTATCATCAACGAGTCGAGCCTGGGTGACCTGCAGACCCAAACGAGGCAGTTGATAGCTCGACTCAAAGACGGAACCACGAATGAACACGAATGAACACAAAGGATTGGTTATTCCGGGTTCCGGTTCGCCCGGTGGTACGCACTTTTCGGGCCTGGCAGAATTCCGGCTCTCACAGGCACGGCGGCCTGTGGTACCGGGGCGTACGTTCAAACCCCCTGAGGGGGCGGCGTGAGACCCGGACTCGATGAGTACTTCCTGAAGATAGCCTGCGTGGTGGCCGAGCGGTCCACCTGCCGGCGGCACAACGTGGGGGCGCTGGCGGTGCGGGACAAGCACATCCTGACCACCGGCTACAACGGCGCCCCGGCGGGACTGAAGGACTGCCTGGAGCTGGGCTGCCTGCGGGAGGAGCTGGGGATACCCTCAGGCACCCGGCACGAAATCTGCCGCGCCATCCATGCCGAGCAGAACGTGATCATCCAGGCCGCCCTGCACGGGGTGAATCTCGAAGGCGCCACTATCTACTGCACGCACACGCCGTGCAATCTGTGCGCCAAGATGCTGGTCAACGCCAGGATCAAGCGGTTCGTCAGTTTTGGCAAATACAATGACATCTCGTTCCAGGACCTGTTCAGGGAAGCTGGAATAGAAATGGCCATCCTGCCCAGACCGCCGATGCAGATCGGCACACTCGATTAACCAGTCGATAGTCGATAGTCGGCAGTCTGAGCAGTCAAGCGGTCGTTAGTCGATAGTCGGTAGCGGCACGCTGCCGCGTGCCCTGTCAGTCGGCAGTCGGGGGTCGGTGGTCGGGAGGTGGGGTGGGGAATCTTGAATCTCGAATCTTGCTCTGAAATTGTCACCCTGAGCCGGAGTCCTGAGCGAAGCGAAGGAGCAGTCGAAGGGTCTTTCGCATCGCGCGCCACCCCGAAAGAACTTGTCCTGAGCAGCCGAAGGATTCTTCGACTATCCCGATTCTATCGGGACTGCGCGCGCTT